>DASPIO010000233.1:0-8378 GCA_035629155.1 Azospirillum sp.
GCTCGAACAGCGCCGTGGAGTAACGACCTGCCAGCTCGGAAACGCCTGTACCTTCGGAAGCCACCTGATCCCTCGAATTGAGTTCGGTAGACGGTGAATTTTCAGGGCCTTAGAACGGGCTAGCCCGTGTCGCGGCGGCCCGGGCCGCGAAAGCGAGCGGTCCAATATCACAGGATAAGCGCAGGCGCAACCGAGTCTGGACGTTTTGCGTGCGGCGTTTGTGCACTGCGTCGAAAACGCCCTACGACATAGCGCCGCAGGCCAGGATTCGCAAGAGCACGAACGGTATGCCCGGCGACGTCCGCAGGTCCCGGAGGCGCCACCGGCGCGCGTGGGGCGAAGCCGTGACCAATGCACAGCCTTTGCGCTGCATTAACGTACGGTTAACCATTCCAGCGCACGGTCGGGCTGTATTCTACGTCTCTCCTGCGCTCTTTCCGGTGTGTCGATGACCGTTGTCGCCTTCTCCCGCGCCCGCTTCACGCCCAACGACCTCGTCGAGTTCGAACAGGTCGCCGAACCGAAGCTGCGCCTCGGCCACTGGGCGGGCATCGTCCGCGAGTCCGGCCGCGACTTCGACCGCCTGCTGGTGCTGCTGCCGGGCGTCGACCGTCCGGTGTTCCGTTTCGAGCGGGGGGCCGGCGGCACCTATACTTTATGCTTCAACGACCGCGTCGGCTGGTACGGCATCGGCAGCGGCCCGACCGCCGCGGAGTGCCTGGCCATCTGGCGCCCCCGCGCGCGCAAGGGCCGCAACGCGACGGCAGTGTAACCCCGACGCCCGAGTCGACGGCTCACAGGAAGCTGTACGGGTCCACGTCGACCTGCACGCGCACCGACGGCGGCACCTCCACCTGCTCCAGCCATCCCGCGATCAGCGGCTGCACGGGCGTGTTGCGCGGCGCCTTCAGCAGCAGGCGGCGGCGATGGCGGCCGCGCAGCAGGGCCAGGGGAGCCGGTGCCGGCCCCAGCACCGCCACCGTGTCGCTGCGCGGGGCGGCGCGGCCAAGCGCCATGGAGACGCGGTCCACCAGCGCGGCGTCCTCGCCCGACACGATGATGGCGGCGAGGCGGCCAAAGGGCGGCATCGCCACCTCCATCCGCATCTCCGCCTCCAACTGGTAGAAGCCGTCGCGGTCGTGCACGGCCAGCGCCTGCATCACCGGGTGCTCGGGCATGTAGGTCTGCAGGTAGACGGTGCCCGGCCGCTCGCCACGCCCGGCGCGGCCAGCCACCTGATGGAGGAGCTGGTAGGTGCGCTCCGCCGCGCGCAGGTCGCCGCCGGCCAGCCCGAGGTCGCCGTCCACCACGCCGACCAGCGTCAGCATGGGGAAGTGGTGGCCCTTCGCCATCACCTGCGTGCCGATGATGATGTCCAGCTCGTGGTCGGCGATCTTGCGGATCATCTCCTGGATGGCGCGGGGTCCGAACAGCGTGTCCGACGCCATGACGGCGGAGCGGGCCTTGGGGAACAGTTCCAGCACTTCCTCGTGCACGCGCTCCACGCCGGGGCCGCAGGCGGCCAGCGTGCCCTCCTCGAAGCAGTTCGGGCACTTCTCCATGATCGGCTGCTGCAGGCCGCAGTGGTGGCACTGCAGCTTGCGCGCCAGCCGGTGCTCCACCAGCCACGCCGTGCAGTTCGGGCATTGCAGCCGGTGCCCGCAGGCGCGGCACAGCGTGAGCGGCGCGTAGCCGCGGCGGTTGAGGAAGAGCATCGCCTGCTCCCCCTCGTCCAGCGTCGCCTGCAGCGCCTTGCGCAGCGTCGGCGCCAGCCAGTGGCGGGCCGGCGGGCGGTCGCTGCGCAGGTCGATCAGCTTCACCTCCGGCAGCACGGCGCCGCCGTGCCGGTCGGGCAACTGGATGCGGGTGTAGCGGCCGGTGTCGGCGTTGATCTGCGTCTCCAGCGACGGCGTGGCGGAGACCAGCACGATGGGAAAGCCGCCGAGGTGCGCGCGCGCCACCGCCATGTCGCGGGCGTGGTAGATGGCGCCCTCCTCCTGCTTGTAGGCGGCGTCGTGCTCCTCGTCGACGATGATGAGGCCAAGGTCCTTGTAGGGCAGGAACAGGGCGGAGCGGGCGCCCACCACCACCGTCGCCTCGCCGTTCGCCACGGCGCGCCACGTGTCGCGGCGCGCCGCCCCGGTGAGGTCGGAATGCCATTCGGCCGGGGGCGCCCCGAAGCGGCGGGCGAAGCGGTCGAGCCATTGGGCCGACAGCGCGATCTCCGGCAGCAGGACCAGCACCTGCCGCCCGGCCTTCAGCGCGGCGGAAATCGCCTCGTAATAGACCTCCGTCTTGCCCGATCCGGTGACGCCGTCGAGCAGCACGGCGGCGTAGACGTGTCCCTCCACCTTCTCGCGCAACGCCCGGGCGGCGGCGGCCTGGTCGGCGGACAGGGCCGGGCCGTCGGTCGTCCAGTCCGGCCGGCTGACGCAGGTGGGGTTGAGCATCACCGGCTCCAGCATCCCCGCCTCCGTCAGCCCGCGCACGACGGTGACGCCGCAGCCGGCCTCGTCGGCCAGTTCCGTCGCGGTGCGCGGCGGCCCGTCGTCGAGCAGGGCCAGCACGCGCCGGCGCGCGTCGGTCATCTTGAAGCCGGGCGGCGGCTCGGCGCCGGTGCGTTGGTAGGCCACGAGGGGGCGCGGCGGCTCCAGCGCCGCCGGAACGCTGACCGCCATCTTCAGCACCATGCCCGGCAACGTCATGGTGTAGGCGGCCACCCATTCGATGAAGCGGCGCTGCACCTCGGGCATCGGCGGCACGTCGAAGCGGCGCACCACGGGCTTCAGGCGCCCTGAGTCCACGGCACCGGCGCCGTCGCCCCACACCACGCCGTGCACCCGGCGCGGCCCCAAGGGCACCTCGACGAAGTCGCCGGGGCGGAGATCCATGCCGGGCGGCACGCGGTAGTCGTACGCCTCCCGCAGCGGCAACGGCAGCATGACGCTGACGCGCACCTCCGGCCCCAGCAGGTCGCCCTGCCCCCTATTGGCCCCGGCACCGGCCCCCCCGGACCTAGTAAGCGACGCGCCCATGCGCTAGACTGCCCCTTGAATGGCGCGCCGGAACGGGTGTTCGTGGCGGCGCCGATGCCCCTGAAAAGCCATTGAGTGGACTCTTCATCATGAAGTTCTTCGTCGACACCGCCGACATCGCCGAGATCCGCGATCTTGCCGACTCCGGCCTGCTGGACGGTGTTACCACCAACCCCTCCCTGGTCGCCAAGACCGGCCGCACCTTCCTGGACCTCGTGGCCGAGATCTGCGAAGTGGTCAACGGCCCGGTGAGCGCCGAGGTGGCCTCCACCGATTTCGAGACCATGCTGGCCGAGGCGCACAAGATCGCCAAGATCTCCCACCGTGTCGCCGTCAAGGTGCCGCTGACGCCGGCCGGGCTCAAGGTCTGCAAGATTCTGTCCTCCGAAGGCACGATGGTCAACGTCACGCTGTGCTTCTCGCCGGCGCAGGCGATCCTGGCCGCCAAGGCCGGCGCCACCTTCGTGTCGCCCTTCGTCGGCCGCCTGGACGACATCGGGCAGGACGGCATGGGCATCATCCAGGACATCTGCGAGATCTACAGCAACTACGACAACTTCAAGACGGAAGTGCTGGTCGCCTCGATCCGCAACCCGATGCACATCGTCAAGGCCGCGCGCCTGGGCGCCCACGTGGTGACCGCGCCGCCGGCGGTTCTGAAGCAGCTCTTCAACCATCCGCTGACCGACAAGGGCCTCGCCCAGTTCGTCGAGGACTGGAAGAAGACCGGGCAGAGCATTCTCTAACTGGCATTCTCTGATTCAAGCAACGGCACCAGGGAGCCGCGCATGGCCCGCGAGCCGGGACAGACCCACCGGATGCCCGACGGCCTCACCGCCGAGGACGTCTGCGCGTACCTGCGCGAGCATCCGGACTTCCTGGCGCAGAACGCCGACCTCGTCCACCACCTCACCCCGCCGTCGGTCGACCGCGGGCGCGGGGTGGTGGACCTGCAGGCCTTCATGGTGGAACGGCTGCGCGGCGAGATCCGCCAGTTGAAGGACCAGCAGCGCGAGCTGGTGACCACCACGCGCGCCAACATGAACAGCCAGAACCGCATCCACGCGGCGGTGCTGTTCCTGCTGGACGCGCAGAACTTCGAACAGCTCATCCAGACCATCACCACCGATCTGGCGGTGCTGTTGGACCTCGACGTCGCCTGCCTGGTGATCGAGTCCAACGGGCTGGACATCCCGCACGTCCACCGCTCCGGCGTGCGGGTGGTGGAACCGGGCACGGTGAGCCGCTGGCTGGGCCGGCGCGACGTGGCGCTGCACAACGACATCCAGGGCGATCCGGAGATCTTCGGTCCCGGCGCCGGGCTGGTGCGGTCGGAAGCGCTGATCCGCATCCAGGTGTCGAGCGAGACGCCGGAGGGGCTGCTGGCCTTCGGTTCGCGCGAGCCGGACATGTTCCACCCCGGCCAGGGAACCGAGCTGGTGGGCTTCCTCGCCCGCGTGGTGGAGCGCGTCATCCGCTCCTGGCTGGAACTGCCGGCGTGAATGAAACGCCCGTGACCCGCGGCGTGGCCGACCCAAGCCCCACGCCAAGGCGCCTTCGTGCCCGCCGGTTTCTCCGCAAGGTTTGGCACCGACTGCCGGTCGACGGCAGCGGCGTGATTTCGCTCGGATCGCCGGCCGGCCGCCGCATCCGCGCGTTCGCCGCGCATGGTTTCTGGCGGCGCTTTCCCGCCTGGACGCGCCCGATGCTGGTCGCGGCCGCGCGTGCCGTGTGGTTCGTCGCTTGCCCCATCCACGCCCTCCAAGCGGCCGCGCCACGCGAGCCGCGCCCCTCCCGGCGGGCCGTCGCGCGCGCCATTTGGTCGGGCTGGAGCACAGGGCGGCACCCCGGATACACCTTGGCCCACCCGGCCGACCGGCCGTCGGGAAACGACGCCGCCTTGCCCTGGATGTTCGACGACCATCAATCGACGCTGCTGTGGCAAGCGATCGGCTCCGCGCTGCTGTGGCAAGCGATCGGCTCCGCCGACGAGATCCGCCTCGCGGCCGACAAGCGGGAGACCGGCCGCGCCCTGGAGGCGCTGGGCGTTCCCGTTGCCCCGATCCTTGCGGAAATCCGCCGCGGCACCGCCCCCGCCCCGAACGTCCTCGCGCTGCTCGATGACGGCCCCGTGTTCGTCAAGCCACGCCGCGGGGCGCGCGCCGTGGGCGCGGCGTCCGTTCGGCCTGTCGGGCCGGGGCTGGTCTCGATCGGCAACGCCCGGCCTGTGGGCAGGCCCCTGCTGGCCGCCCATCTCACCGCCCTGGCGCGTCGGGATGATGTTCTGGTGCAGCCGCTGCTGCGCGCCACACCCGCCCTGCTCGACCTCTCCGAAATCCCGCCGACATTGCGCATCAACACGGTTTCCCCGGTCGACGGCCCGCCGTTCGTGCTGAGCACGCTGCTCAGGGTGGCCCGGCCGGGATGCGATACCGCGACGGGAACGACGGGCGCCCTTCTCGTTCCGGTGCGGCAGACGGATGGAACCCTGCGGCACGGACTGTTCTACGACCGGCCGCACGAGCGCTATGCGGCGCTCCCGTGGAATGGCGCTCCGCTGGTGGGACGGCGCCTGCCCGACTTCGACCGCGCCATCGCGGCGGTCCTCACGAGTTGCCGCGCGTTTCCCGGCCGCCCCGCGATTGGTTGGGACGTCGTGTTGACCGATGCCGGCCCGGTGGTTCTGGAAGCGAACACATCGCTATCGTGGCTCGGCCTCCATATCGCCGGCCTTGAAACCGATGTCGCGCCTGTCCTCCTGAAGGTGCTTGCCGGCTGGATCGACGCACAGGAACGCCGACGGCGCACCATCGTGCCGGTCGACGCGGTGCCCGCCCCATGACGTCGCCCGCCCTCGGCTTCTCCGCCCAGCCCGACGTGCAGGACGCGCTGCAGCACTGGCGGCGCTGGCTGGAGAGCGAGAGGCACGTCTCGCCGCTGACGCTGGAAGCCTACACCGGCGACGTCGCCGTGTTCCTCGCCTTTCTCACCGAACACGCCGGGCGGCCGCCGTCGTTGAACGAACTGGGCGCGCTGGGCGCCGAGGATTTTCGAGCGTGGCTCTCTCGCCGAGCCATGGAGGGATTGGGCGCGAGCAGCCGTTCCCGCGAGCTTGCCGCCGTGCGCAATCTCTTCCGTTGGCTCGACCGCACCGGTCGGCTCCACAACGCATTTGTTGGAATTATACGAACTCCGCGCGTGAAGCGGCCGATGCCGCGCCCACTCACCGAGTTGGGCGCGGAACAACTGCTCGACGCCGCCGGGGCGGAGCCGGACCAGCCATGGATCGGCGCGCGCGACCGGGCGCTGTTCACGCTGCTGTACGGCTGCGGCCTGCGCATCTCCGAGGCGCTGAACCTCACCCGGCGCGAGGCGCCGCTGGGCGACACGCTGCGCGTGCTGGGCAAGGGCCGCAAGGAGCGCGACATCCCCGTGCTGCCCGCCGTGGCGCAGGCGGTGCGCGCCTACCTCGACGCCTGCCCTTACGACACCGGGCCGGACGGGCCGCTGTTCCTGGGCGCGCGCGGCGGCAGGCTGAACCCCGCCATCGCGCAACGGCAGATGCAGCACCTGCGCCGCCTGATGGGCCTGCCGGAGAGTGCGACGCCCCACGCGCTGCGCCACAGCTTCGCCACCCACCTGCTCGCCGACGGCGGCGACCTGCGTGCCATCCAGGACCTGCTGGGCCACGCCTCGCTCTCCACCACCCAGCGCTACACCGACGTGGAGACGGAGCAGTTGATGTCCGTCTACAACGGTGCCCACCCCAGAGCCCGAAAAAGGTAGCGCGGAAGGCTTAACGCCCCATCACCCGCAGCAGCAGCGGCCCCAGCGCCACCACCAGCCCCAGCGAGGCGAAGGCGAGGCCCCAGCCGGTGGTGCCGGCCGCGCCGCCGCCGGCCTCCAGCACCGCGCCAAAGACGATGGGTGCCAGGAAGGCGGCGCCGAAGCCGAACAGCGAGTGCATGGCCATCGCCGCCCCGCGCCGCCCGGCCCCCGCCGCCCCCACCATGCCGACGGTGAGCGAGGCACTGTCGGCGGTGATCAGCAGGCCGTAGACCAGCGCCACCACCACCACCACCGCGAAGGGCGCCGCCCCCAGGAAGCCGAACAGCGCGGCCACGGCGGCCGAGGCCAGCATGATGACGGTGAGGAAGCGGTCGCGGCCCCAGCGCGCCGCCGCCTCGTTGCCCAGGATGCTGGAGACGACGCCCAGCAGCAGCACGACGGTGGCCAGCGTGGTGACGTGCGCCGGCACCTGCCCGGCCGGCGCCCCGGCGGCGAAGGCCAGGAAGGCGACCAGCCAGCCGCGGCAGCCGAACAGCTCCCAGCAGTGGGCGGCGTAGGCGAGGATGTAGCCCATGGCCGGCCGGTTGCGCAGCACCGGGCGGAAGTCGAACAGCGCCGCCCAGCCCTTCGGCGCCTCATCCACGTGTGGCGCGGTGGGCGGCACCCAGGCGAACGCCAGCAGCCACGCCGCCGCCGTGCCCGCCGCCGCCAGCCAGAAGGCCAGCCGCCAGTCGCCCGCCCCCGCCGCCAGCCCGGCGATCAGTGTCGACCCCGCCACGCCGATGCCGTAGCTGGCCGTGTAGAAGGACATGCAGCGCCCGGCGCGGGGGCCCTGGATGTGGTCGGAGAGGATGCGCAGCCCCGGCATGTAGGTGCCGGCCAGCCCCACCCCGCCCAGCGCCCGGTACAGCAGCGCCGGCACGAAGCTGTCCCCCGCCAGCGCGAAGCCGGCGCAGGACAGCGCGGTGAGCGCGGTGGACCACAGGTAGACACGCCGGCTGTCCAGCCGGTCGGTCAGCCCCAGCAGCACCGGCACCGCCAGCACGTAGCCAAGGTGCGCCGCGCCCGAAAGCCAGCCGGCTTCGGTCGTCGACAGCGACCAGTCCTGGATGAACACCGGCAGCAGCGCCGGCACGGTCATCGTCCCGGCCATGCCCAGCACCTCGGCCAGGCAGAGGACGACGGTCAGCGTCACCGGGTTGGGCAGCGTCGTGGCGCGGGGACCAATGAAAAACACGGATGCACACGGACTTCGGCACGGACGGACACGGACGAGAGTATGCCCTCGAACGACCCGTATGTATCCGTGCGAAAAACCGTGTGCATCCGTGTCGAAAACGCGTGCCGCGGCCGCCGGCGAGCGACCGCGGCAAACGGGATCACATGTGGATCGGGCGGGCCTCGACGGCGAGCGCCGCTTCCTTGGTGACCTCCGACAGGGTCGGGTGGGCGTGGCAGGTGCGGGCGATGTCTTCCGACGACGCGCCGAACTCCATGGCCAGCGCCAGCTCGGCCACCATCTCCGACACGTTCGGGCCGATCATGTGGACGCCC
>DASPIO010000234.1:0-13521 GCA_035629155.1 Azospirillum sp.
GGTGATCGAGTGGGGAACCGCCGACGCCAAGCCCAAGCTGTTCCCGCCGCGCGAGAACGTCAGCTTCATCGTCGCCGACCGCATCATGCGCACGCCGCGCATCGTGGAACTGCACCTGCGCCCGCTGGGCCAGCCGCTGCGCTTCTGGCCGGGGCAGTACGTGATGCTGGGCAACGAGCGCGAGGATGCGCCGCCGCGCTGCTATTCCATCGCCAACGCGCCGCGCGCTGACGGCGAGATCGTGCTGCAGGTCACCCGGCAGGAGGGCGGCCCGACCAGCACCTGGATCCACGATAAGCTGAAGCTTGGCGAACTGGTCCAGCTCTCCGGCCCCTACGGCACCTTCATCGGCGACCCGTCGGTGGAGACGCCGGTGCTGTGCATGGCCGCCGGCACCGGTCTGGCGCCCATCATGGCGCTGGCCGAGGCGGCGCTGAAGCGCGGCTACAAGCAGCCGGTGACCGTGCTGTTCTCCGGCCGCACGAGCGAGGACGTCTACGCCCGCGGCCAGATGGCCTATTGGCAGGCCAAGCACCGCCGGTTCGAGTTCAAGACGACGCTGACCCGCGACGACAGCGCACCGCTGAAGGGCCGCATCCCCACGGTGCTGCCGACGCTGTTCAAGGATCTGTCGGCGCACAGCGTCTTCGTCGCCGGCAGCCCGGAGTTCGTCGAGGATTGCGTCAAGGCCGCGAAGGCGCTGGGCGCCAAGGACGAACTGATCCACACGGAAGGTTACTTCTCGCAGCAGCAGCCGGAGTACCCGGACGCCGACCGGGTGTCCGCGACCGGGCACTGAGGATCGTCTCAGGTGCGAAGAAGGGGCGTCGCCGAAGGGCGGCGCCCATTTTCGTTCGTCACGGCTCGTCGGTTGGGTTGAGCCGCAGGTGAAAACCCAACATGCTGGCACGGCGAAGGCCGTTGGGTTTTCGCTGACGCTCAACCCAACTCACGGACCCGGCATGGACGAACCTCTCTCCACCCTGGCGCGCGAGGCGGCGGAGACGCCGGAGGCGGCGCGGCGGCAGAGCGCACGCAACCGTGCGACGCTGGCCGACCTCGGCGCGCGGCTGCGGGCAGCACCGCCGCGCTTCGTCGTGACGGGCGCGCGGGGCAGCTCGGCCAACGCGGCGCTCTACGGCAAGCACCTGATCGAGACCGTGCTGGGGCGGCCGGTGGCGCCGCTGGCGCACAACGTGGCCTCCGTGTACGAGGCGCCGGTCGATTTGCAGGGCGGGCTGTTCGTCGCCGTGTCGCAGGGCGGGCGCAGCCCGGACCTGCTGCGTCTGACGCAGGCGGCGCGAGATGGCGGCGCCTTGGTCGTGGGCATGCTCAACGACGAGGAGTCGCCGCTGGCCGCCCTGTGCGACGTGGTGCTGCCGCTGTGCGGTTGGCCGGAGCGTGGCGTGGCGGCCACCAAGTCTCACCTGCTGACGGCGACGGCCTTCCTCGACCTCGTGGCGCACTGGTCGGGGCGCGAGGACCTGCACGCGGCCGTGCGGGCGCTGCCGGACGCGGTGGAAGCGGCGTTGTCGCTCGACTGGCGGCCGGCGCTGGGCGAGCTGGTGGATGCCCGCGGGCTGTTCGTGGTCGGGCGCGGGGCCGGCATGGGAGCGGCGCAGGAAGTGGCGCTGAAGTTCAAGGAAAGCTGCGGCCTGCACGCCGGGGCGTTCAGCGCCGCCGAAATCATCCACGGCCCGCTCGCCATGGTCGGGCCGGACCTGCCGGTGCTGGCGCTGGGCCAGGAGGACGCGGCGGCGGAGAGCATCCGCGCGGCGGTGGCGCGCATGGTGGGGCAGGGCGCGCGGGTGTGGTCGGCGTTGGAGGTGGCGGGCGCGATGACGCTGCCCGGCGTGCCCGGCGTGCCGCCGGTGCTGGCGCCGCTGTGCCAGACGGCGAGCTTCTACGCGGCGGTGTCGAGCCTTGCGCAGGCGCGGGGCTGGGACCCGGACGCGCCGCCGCATTTGCAGAAGATCATGACGACGCGGTAGTCAGCGCTCGTAGATGCCGCGGCGGTGACCGACGGCAAGCACCAGCACGACGACATGGTCGTCCTCGATCCGGCAGACGAGGCGGAAATCGGCGACCCGGTAGCGCCATAGGCCGGACAAGTCGCCGATCAGGGGCTTGCCGAAGCGCCTCGGGTCCTCATCGGTGGCGATGCGTTCGCGCAGGTAACGGTGGATCTGCCGTTGGGCAGACGGATCGAGCTTGCGGAAGTCGCGGGCGGCGTCCGCGTCGAACTCAATCTTCCAGGCCAAGCTCACGCTCCAAAGAGTCGAGCGTGACTCGGGGACCGCCCCGCTCCAGCCGCCCGCGCGCGAGTTCCGCGTCCTCCATGTCCTCGATGTAGGACAGGATGGCCTCGCGCGCCGTCTCGTCCATGCTGCGGCCGGTGCGGTCGGCCAGCGTCTGCAAGCGGCGTTCGATGTCTTCGGGCAGGCGGATGTCAGGCATGGACGGATCTCCCTCGCCATCAAGGATAGCGAGGGAGATCGGTTCCTTCAAGGAAGCGACTTTACCGGGGATCGGCGAAGCCGTGCGGTGCCGGGGTCAGGTTCACGATGCGGGAGTAGAGCTGGCGGGCGGACTCCTGCGCGTCGTCGCTGAACAGCGGGTCCTTGTGGTCGGCGAAGGCGGCGTTGATGGTGTGCCAGTCCTCCTCCGTCAAGGCGGCGCGGGCCATGGGGATGACCACGCCTTCCTCCTTTTGCAGGTGGCGCAGCTGCAGGCGGCGGTACTCGGCCGCCACCTGCTGGAAGCGCTCCGCACTACCGGGCTCCCCGCGCTTATAGGCCTCCAGCGCGTCGTGCAGCGCGGTGGTGGAGGCGTAACAGGTGCCGTGCTCGGACTCCAGTTCGTCCAGGATGGCGTGTGCGTCCGGGTCGCGCTGGCGCAGGGCCGCGAACAGGAAGCGGTCCTCCTTGGGGTGGTGGTACTGGTCGGTGAAGGTGCGCAGGTATTCGACGATGGCGTCCAGCAGCTCGAACTCCGGCGGGTGGCCGGCGTCGACGTTGCGCAGCACGATGTCGAAGATGTTGACCACCCGCATCAGGTTGCGGTGTTCGGTCTTGATGACGGAAATGGCGTCGCTCATGGCCGGGGCTCCGGGGTTCAGCCCTGGGTGGGCTGGTAGCGCTCGACCACCTGGTCGATGGCGCCGAAGACGCTGCGCCCCTGCGCGTCCAGCATCTCCAGGCGGATGCGGTCGCCGAAGCGCATGAAGGGGGTGGCAGGCTTGCCGGTCTCGATCGTCTCGATCATGCGGATCTCGGCGATGCAGGAGTAGCCCACACCACCCTGGTCGACGGGCTTGCCGGGGCCGCCGTCCAGCTTGTTCGACACGGTGCCCGAACCGACGATGCAGCCGGCACCCAGCGGGCGGGTCTTGGCGGCGTGGGCGACCAGCGTGGGGAAGTCGAAGGTCATGTCGATGCCGGCGTTCGGCTTGCCGAAGGGCTTGCCGTTCAGCTCGCTGAGCAGCGGCAGGTGCAGGCGGGCCCCGTCCCAGGCATCGCCCAGCTCGTCCGGCGTCACGGCCACGGGGGCGAAGGCGGAGGAGGGCTTGGACTGGAAGAAGCCGAAGCCCTTGTTGAGTTCGGCCGGGATCAGGTTGCGCAGGGAGACGTCGTTGACCAGCAGGATCAGGCGGATGGCGGCGCGCGCCTGCTCCGGCGTGGCGGCCAGCGGCACGTCGCCGGTGACGACGGCGACCTCGCCCTCGAAATCGATGCCCCAGTCCTCGGTCACCGCCGGAATCGGGTCGGTGGGGGCGAGGAAGGTGTCGGACCCGCCCTGGTACATCAACGGGTCGGTCCAGAAGCTGGACGGCATCTCGGCCCCGCGGGCCTTGCGCACCAGCTCCACGTGGTTGACGTAAGCCGAGCCGTCGGCCCACTGGTAGGCGCGCGGCAGGGGCGAGGCGCAGGCGCGCTGGTCGAAGGGCTGGCCGGAGGCCGGGTCGGCGTCCAGCGCGCGGAACGCCGCCTCCAGCTTGGACACCACGGTGTCCCAGTCGTCCAACGCGGCCTGCAGGGTGCGGGCGATCTCCGGCACCGGATTGCAGCGCGTCAGGTCGCGCGACACCACCACCAGCGTTCCGTCGCGCCCTCCGGCCTTCAGCGTCGCGAGCTTCATCTCTCGGTCTCCTCCTCGCCTTTCTTGGGTGTGGCCCCGCCGTGGGGCATGTCCTCGCGCCAATCTAGTTTCATTTGAAACTGTTGCAAGTAGAAAAAGCCGGGTCAAGATGATCCGTGCAACCCCGAGGCCCGCCGATGCTCCCTTCCAGCACCCGCCGCAAGACCGCCAGCCGGACCGCAACCGTGCCCGGCCTGAACCTGTCGCATTTCCTGCCGTACCGCGTGTCCGTGCTGTCGAACACCATCAGCCAGACGGTGGCGCGGCTCTATGAAAAGCGCTTCCACATCACGATTCCAGAGTGGCGGATCATTGCCGTGTTGGGCGGTTTGGGCAACGAGACGCTGAGTGCGGGCGAGATCGCGGCCGCCACCGCCATGGACAAGGTGCAGGTCAGCCGCGCCATCAGCCGCATGCTGGGCTCGGAGCTGATCCTGCGCGAGGCGGGCGACACCGACCGGCGCAAGGCGCTGCTGACCCTGACGGCGAAGGGGCTGGAGATCTACAGCGAGATCGCGCCCCTGGCGCTCGCCTACGAGGCGCAGCTGACGAGTGCGTTGGACGCGGACGAGATGCAGCAACTGAACCTCCTGCTGTCCAAGCTGCAGACCAAGGCCGACGAGCTGACCACCGCGCCGGAGTCGCGAATCACGAGGGTGGAGTAGGGCGTTGGGCTTCGCTGCGCTCAACCCAACCTACGACGCGCCGGTAGGTTGGCGCTGAGCGCAGCGAAGCCCAACGTCCGGGCCTATCCCTTCTGCGTGTGCAGCGGCTGCACGTCGCCGGCGTCGACGCGCTTGCGGTCGGGCTCCTCGGCGGTGAGGGCGTCGCACTCGACCATGGTGGCACGGGAACGGCCGACGAGACGCTGGTACTCGCGCGTGCCTTCGTGCTTCCAGGCGATCTCGTCGTCGGACAACTCGCGCACCACCTTGGCCGGCATGCCGGCGATCAGATGCCGGGCGGGCACCTGGAAGCCGGCCTTGACGAAGGCCATGGCGGCGACGATGGCGGCCTCGCCGACCACGGCGCCGTCCATTACGACCGCGTTCATGCCGACCAGCGCGTTGCGCCTGACGACGCAGCCGTGCAGCACGGCGCCGTGGCCGATGTGGCCGTCCACCTCCACCACCGCGTCCATGCCGGGGAAGGCGTGCATGGTGCAGTTGTCCTGCACGTTCGCCCCGTCCTGGAGCACGATGCGGCCGAAATCGCCGCGCAAGCTGGCGCACGGGCCGACGTAGCAATTCGGGCCGATGACGACGTCGCCGATCAGCACGGCCGAGGGGTGGACGAACGCGGTCGGGTCGATCACAGGCACCACGCCGTCGATGGCGTAGACGCGGGGCCGCGGCAGTGTGGACATGCGGATTGTTCTCCCTGGAATTTCTTATGGCCCGCTACTCCTCGTCATGGAGAGCGGTTGGGAGGCGCAGATGAACGCAGATGGAATAACAATATAGAGTTCTAGCTAATATTCATCTGTGTTCATCTGTGTCTAAAAACACCCCTCACCCCAACCCCTCTCCCGCAAGGGGAGAGGGGCTTTGACAGGGTGTTTACGCCGCCACGGGGATGCGGCTCTGGATGACGCGGAAGCGGTTGGCGACGAAGGCGAGGTCGCACAGCGCGGCGTTGCAGGCCGGGTTGGCGCCAGTTCCGTGGAAGTCGCTGAACGCCGCCGACTGGTTGACCGCCACGCCGCCGGTCAGGTTGACCGACAGCGCCACGCCGGCCTCGACGAAGGCGTCCTGCGCGTCCTCGATCACCTTGGCGTCGGTCGAGTACAGGGCCGCCGTCAGGGCACCCTTGGTCTGCACCAGCCGCTTGGCGCGGGCCAGCGCGTCGGCCGTGTCGTCGACCTTGACGATCATGGAGATCGGGCCGAACAACTCACGCCCGTACGTGTCCTCGTCCTTGGCGTCCATCACCAGCATGAGCGGGGTGTGCACGCGGGCGTCCGGGAACTTCGGGTGCGCGACCGCCTTCGACGGCAGAGCGACGGTGGCGAGCGAGGCGGCATCCTGCAGACGCTTCAGCGTAGCGTCGGACTGGATGGCTCCCAGCACCTCGACCGCGCGCTCGGGATCGGAATTGAACTTTTCCACACCGCCAGCCAGGGTCGAGACGACCTGATTGAAGCTCATGCTCTCGCCGCCCGCCTTGATGCCGTCCTTGGGCACGAAGATCACCTGCGGGGTCGTGCACATCTGGCCGGAATAGAGGCTGAGCGAGAAGGCCATGTTGCGCGCCATGCCCTTCGGGTCGTCGGTCGAATCGATGACCACGGTGTTGACGCCGGCCTTCTCGGTGAAGACGGCGGCGTGGCGGCAGTTCTCCTCCAGCCAGTTGCCGAACTCCGACGAGCCGGTGAAGTCGATCAGCGCGATCTCCGGCCGCATGGCCAGATCCTTGGTGATCGGGGCGTCGGCGCTGTCGGCCACCAGGGTGACCAGCGCGGGGTCGAGCCCGGCCTCCTTCAGCACCTCGTGCACGACCTCGACCGTGACGGCGAGCGGCAGGATGGCGCCCGGGTGCGGCTTGACGATGACCGGGTTGCCGGTGACGAGGCTGGCGAACAGGCCCGGATAGCCGTTCCAGGTGGGGAAGGTGGCGCAGCCGATCATCAGGCCGATGCCGCGGCCGACCACGTCGAAGCGCTTGTCCATGACGACCGGCGGGTTCTTGCCCTGCGGCTTCTCCCAGCGCGCCTCGGGCACCTGATCGGTCATCGCCTTCCAGCCGTAGGCGACGGCCTCGACGCCGCGGTCCTGCGCGTGCGGGCCGCCGGCCTGGAAGGCCATCATGAAAGCCTGCCCGGTGGTGTGCATGACGGCGAAGGCGATCTCGAACGAGCGCTTGTTGAGGCGCTGCAGAATCTCCAGGCAGACGCCGGCGCGGCCGTTGGGGCCGATGCGGCGCCACGCGGGCGTGGCCTTCCGGGCGGCGGCGATCACCGCGTCGACATCGGCCTTCGGATAGGTGACGCCGAGGTCGAAGCCGTAGGGCGAACGCTCGGATCCGACAAAGCCCTTGGCGCCCGGCTGGCCGAGGTCGAAGACCTTGTTCAGGCGGGCCTTGAAGGCCGCCTCGCCGTCGGCCTGAGCGGTCTCACCATAGACGCGGGGGCTGGGCATCTCGGAAAACGGCGACCAATAGGCGCGGGTCCGGGTCGCCTCCACCGCCTTTTCCAGCGTGGCGCGGTGCGTTTCGAACAATTCCTGGGGCGACATACACTCTCCTCCTCTGATGCCTTTTGTGTTCGTTGGTCGCGTCGGACCGTATCATGTAGGGCGCGGGGGCCGCCGTCAAAGCGCCTTCACAGCATGCCTGCCCACTCGCGGGCCCAGGCGGCGGCCTCCTCGTCGGCGAGCGGCTGGGTGCAGGCGTCAATCTCCAGCCGGTCGCCGACGCGGTGCGCGCCCAAGGCGCGAAACTGCTCGTCGAGCGTACGGCCGGCCTTGCAGAAGGTCTCCGCGTAGGTCTGGTCGCCCAGCGCGATCACCCCGTAGCGCAGGTGCCGAAGGTCGGGCTTGCGGGTGCGCAGGCTGTGGGCGAAGGATAGCAGGTTGTCGGGCAGGTCGCCGAAACCATAGGTGGAGGTGCACAGCAGCGCCAGGGGACGCCGGGGCAGATCCAACGCGATACAGTCGCCGCCCATCGACAGGTCCGCGCTGTGTCCCATGCCGGCAAGCTCGTCCCGCACGGCTTCCGCGGCGAAGCGCGCGTTTCCGCCTTCCGTCCCGACGATGATCAGGATGTCCGCCATGCTCAAACCGCTGCGCCCTGCCGCTGCACTATCCTGCCGATGATGACAGTTTAACCCGCGAACGGACTTTTGTGATACCGTTTTTTGTGTTACACGGAAAAAACTGTATCTAAACATGCGGGTCCAAGAGGGCAGGAAAACCGCCCCAAGGGCATGGGAGAGAAGATGTTCAGGAACGAGGCGGACCTCGTCGCGCACATCGCGGCGGGCGGCACCATCCCCGTCACCGCCGACCTGCCCGCCGGCTACCGGGCGGAGCTGCTGCGGCTGATGGCCGGCTTCGCGGACAGCGAACTGGCCGGCGCCGCCGGGCTGGCCGACATGATCAACCGCGCGCCGGGCCTGCGCGAGCGGCGCACGGCGGCGCGCATCGTGTCGGAAAAATACGGCCATGCGGAGACGGTGCTGGGCCTGATGCAGCGCTTCGGCGTCAACCCGCAGCTCTACGTGCGCTCGCACTGCTGGACGGCGCGGTTCGATCGCCACATGGACTTCGGCAACCGGCGGATCGGCACGGACAAGCGGTTGAACGTCTTCCATTATCCGGTGGAAGGCTGGGTGGATGTGCTGGTGCTGACGCTGCTCATGGGCTACGCCGCCGCGCCCCAGTTGGGGGAACTGGCCGCGTGCTCGTACGAGCCGCTGGCGGCCGCAATGGCCGAGGTGGCGGAGCGCGAGGCGGTGCACGTGCAACTGGCCGGCAAGGCATTGGAGCAGGGCTTGGCCGAGATGGACTGCGCGGCCGCCGCGCGGGCGTCGGTGGCGTACTGGTACCCGCGCGTGGTCGACACCTTCGGGCGCATCGATTCCGAGCGGGTGGACCTGTATCGCCGCTTTGGCCTGCGCCGGCACAGCAACGCCGAACTGCTGCGGCAGTGGGACGCCACCGTGCGCCCCCACCTGGATGCGCTGGGCTTGCCCGCGCCCGTTTGAACGCTAAAGTGTTACACTATACGGTGCGGTATCGAGAAAAACTGTAACGCATTTGTGGGTAATGCCGGCAGCCCTTCCTCGCCCGGTGGCGGAGGCGTAGGGTTGTCGGACAAGCAAACGAAGCCAAGGGATGGAAACGATGACGACGCTGAGCGGAGGTGCGCTGTGACCTATTCCACCATCCTGTTCGAGGTGGCCGAGGGCGTGGCGACGCTGACCTTCAACCGGCCGGATAAGCTGAACAGCTTCACCACCGAAATGCACGCCGAGGTGCGCGATGCGCTGGCCAAGGTGCAGACGGACCCGTCGGTGCGTTGCCTGCTGCTGACGGCGGCCGGGCGGGGCTTCTGCGCCGGGCAGGATCTGTCGGACCGTGCCGTGGCGCCGGGCTCGGCCATGCCGGACCTGGGCGAGTCGCTGGAGAAGAACTACAACCCGCTGGTTCGCACGCTGCGCCGGCTGGAGTTCCCGGTGGTCTGCGCCGTCAACGGCGTGGCGGCGGGGGCGGGGGCCAACATCGCGTTGGCCTGCGACATCGTCCTGGCCGCGCGTTCGGCCAGCTTCATCCAGCCGTTCTGCAAGCTGGGGCTGGTGCCGGATTCCGGCGGCACGTGGTTCCTGCCGCGCCTCGTGGGCTCGGGCCGCGCCATGGCACTCGCCATGCTGGGCGACAAGGTGTCGGCCGAGCAGGCGGAAGCGTGGGGCATGATCTACAAGGTGGTGGACGACGCCGCCCTCCAGGACGAAGCGAGGAAGCTCGCCCGCCATCTGGCGACGCAGCCGACCAAGGGGCTGGCGCTGGTCAAGCGCGCCATGCAGCAGTCCTCCACCAACACGCTGGACGAACAGCTCGACCTGGAGCGCGACTACCAGCGCGAGGCCGGGCGCACGCAGGACTACCGCGAGGGCGTCGCCGCCTTCACCGAGAAGCGCGTGCCGAAGTTCGAGGGCAAGTGATGGCGGCGCTCGACCGGTCGGCGACCGTGGCCGTCATCGGCTGCGGCGCCATGGGGCAGGGGATCGCGCAGGTGGCGGCGCAAGGCGGCCACCCGGTGCTGCTGTTCGACACCCGGCCCGACGCGGCCGCCAAGGCGGTGGCGAGCATCGCCGGGGCGCTCGGCAAGCTCGTCGAGAAGGGGCGGATGACGGCGGAGGAGCGCGACTCCGTGGTGGCGCGGCTGCGCCCGGTGGGCGGCTATGCCGACATGCACACGGCGTCGCTGGTCGTCGAGGCGATCGTCGAGGACCTCGCCGTCAAACAGGCGGTGTTCCGGGAAGTGGAGGCCGCCGTGGGCGCCGACGCCATCCTGACCAGCAACACCTCGTCGCTGCCGATCACCGCCATCGGCGCGGCGCTGCAGCGGCCGGAGCGGTTCGCCGGGCTGCACTTCTTCAATCCCGCCCCGCTGATGGCGCTGGTTGAGGTGATCAGCGGCGTGGCGACCGACCGCGCGGTGGCCGAAACGCTGTTCGACACCGCCAAGGCCTGGGGCAAGGCCCCGGTGCACGCACGTTCCACCCCCGGTTTCATCGTCAACCGCGTCGCCCGGCCGTTCTACGCCGAGGGGCTGCGGCTGATGCAGGAAGGTGCCGGCGATCCTGCCACCATCGACGCGGTGATGCGCGAGGCCGGCGGCTTCCGCATGGGGCCGTTCGAGCTGATGGACCTGATCGGGCACGACGTGAACTTCGCGGTCACGCGCTCGGTGCACGCGGCGTACTTCGGGGATCCGCGCTTCCAGCCCTCGCTGATCCAGCAGGAACTGGTGGAGGCCGGGCGCCTGGGCCGGAAGAGCGGGCAGGGCTTCTACCGCTACAAGCCGGAACCGGAAGCGCCCACGCCGCACACCGCCGACGCCGGGCCACGGCCCGCGAGCGTTCGGGTGAAGGGTGGTCTGGGGCCGGCGCAGGCGTTGGTGGACCTGATCCGCGGCGCCGGACTGGAGGTGACGGAGGAGGCGTTCGACGCCGAGGGCGCCTCGGACGAGACCGGGCATCTGGTGGTGGACGGCGTCACGCTGGCGCTGACCGACGGGCGCACCGCCACGCGGCGGGCGGACGAGGACGGCATCGCCGACCTCGTGCTGTTCGATCTGGCGCTGGATTATGCCAAGGCGACGCGTGTCGCCGTCGCGGCGGCCGACCAGGCGTCGGCGGACGCAATCACCAAGGCGTCCGGGCTGTTCCAGGCGTTGGGCAAGGCGGTGTCGGTGATCGACGACGCGCCGGGCCTGATCGTCATGCGCACGGTCGCCATGCTGGCGAACGAGGCGGCGGACGCCGTGCTCCAGCGGGTTGCTACCGTCGGCGACGTGGACATCGCCATGACCAAGGGCGTCAACTACCCGCGCGGGCCGCTGGCCTGGGCGGACGACATCGGGCCGGGCCGCGTGGCCGCGGTGCTGGACGGGCTCGCCTCCACGTACGGCGAGGACCGCTACCGCACCTCGGCACTCATTCGGCGCAAGATTTCCGGAAGGAAGGGATTCCATGGCTGAGCGGACGCACACCGCCCAGGAGATTGCCGAGGCTGTCGGCCGCGGCATGTACGAGCGCGACTGGTGCGCCCAGGCGCACGGCATCGAACTGAAGGAGATCGCGCCGGGCTACGCCGTGATGACGATGACCGTGCGCAAGGACATGGTGAACGGGCACGACATCTGTCACGGCGGCATGACCTTCACGCTGGCCGACACCGCCTTCGCCTACGCCTGCAACGCCAACAACGAGGTGACGGTGGCGGCCGGCTGCCACATCGCCTTCCCGGCTCCCGGCAAGCTGGGCGACGTGCTGACCGCCGTGTGCCGCGAGGTGCACCGTAAGGGCCGCACCGGCGTGTACGACGTGACCGTCACCAACCAGGACGGCACCGTGACCGGCATCTTCCGCGGCCAGTCGGCGACCATCAAGGGCGCCGTCGTGGATCTGGCCTGAGCAACAAGGAAACAGCGATGACCGAAGCCTACCTCTGCGACGTTATCCGCACCCCCATCGGCCGCTATGCCGGGGCTCTATCGGCGGTGCGCACCGACGATCTGGCGTCCCTGCCCATCAAGGCGCTGATGGAGCGCAACCCCACCATCGACTGGGCCGCCGTCGACGACGTGATCTACGGCTGCGCCAACCAGGCCGGCGAGGACAACCGCAACGTCGCCCACATGGCCTCGCTGCTGGCCGGCCTGCCGGAAGGTGTGGCGGGCACCACGGTGAACCGCCTGTGCGGCTCCGGCATGGACGCGGTGGGCATCGCCGCGCGTGCCATCAAGGCGGGCGAGGCCGAGCTGATCATCGCCGGCGGCGTCGAGAGCATGAGCCGCGCGCCCTTCGTGATGGGCAAGGCGGACACGGCGTTCTCGCGCGCGGCCGAGATCTACGACACCACCATCGGCTGGCGCTTCATCAACCCGAAGATGCGCGAGATGTACGGCGTGGATTCCATGCCGGAGACGGCCGAGAACGTGGCGCAGGACTACAACGTCAGCCGCGAGGACCAGGACGCCTTCGCCATCCGCAGCCAGCAGCGCGCCGGCCGCGCGATCGAGAGCGGGCGCTTCAAGCGTGAGATCGTCCCGGTCACCATCAAGGGCCGCAAGGGCGACGTGGTGGTCGACACCGACGAGCACCCGCGCCCCGAGACGACGCTGGAGGCGCTGGCGAAGCTGAAGCCGGTGGTGCGCAAGGACGGCACGGTGACGGCCGGCAACGCGTCGGGCGTCAACGACGGCTCGGCCGCGCTGATCGTCGCGTCGGAGGCGGCGGTGGCGAAGTACGGCCTCACGCCGCGCGCCCGCGTGGTGGGCATGGCGGTGACCGGCGTCGCCCCGCGCATCATGGGCATCGGCCCGGCCCCGGCCTCGCTGAAGCTGCTGAACCGCCTGGGCCTGACCATCGGCGACATCGACGTGATGGAACTGAACGAGGCGTTCGCCGCGCAAGGGCTGGCGGTCATGCGCATGCTGGGTCTGGCGGACGACGCCGAGCACGTCAACCCGAACGGCGGCGCCATCGCGCTGGGCCACCCGCTGGGCGCCTCGGGCGCGCGGCTGGTGATGACGGCGCTGCATGAACTTGAGGAGAGGAAGGTCCGCCGCGCCTTGTGTACAATGTGCATCGGCGTGGGGCAGGGCATCGCGACGGTCATCGAGCGCGTGTGACGATTTGCCGTTGGGTTTTCGCCTTCGGCTCAACCCAACCTACGGAGACCTCGTAGGTTGGGTTGAGCGCAGCAAAAGCCCAACGTTCGCACCCTGCCAAAGAACAACAGGCCACAAGGCCCTCTAGGGAGAGAACGCAATGTCCGTGATCCAGGCGCCGCTCAAGCACGAGTTGGACCATTTCGAGACGGCGAGCCGCGATGAAATCACCGCGATGCAGGTCGCGCGGCTGAAGTGGTCGCTCCAGCACACCTACGCCAACGTTCCGCACTTCAAGCGAAAGTGCGACGCCAAGGGCGTCCACCCCGGCGACTTCAAGGAGCTGAAGGACCTCGCCCTGTTCCCCTTCACCAAGAAGGACGACCTGCGCGAGACCTATCCCTTCGGCCTGTTCGCCGTGCCGATGCAGGAGATCGTGCGCCTGCACGCCTCCTCCGGCACCACGGGGCGGCCGACGGTGGTGGGCTACACCCAGAACGACATCGACATGTGGGCGAACCTCGTCGCCCGCTCCATCCGCGCGGCCGG
>DASPIO010000235.1:0-9204 GCA_035629155.1 Azospirillum sp.
CCAGCACGTCGTAGGTCTCGCCGTCCGGCGCCTTCCAGGTGGAGACCTTGTCGCCCGCGAACAGCGGGCGCAGCGTCTGCGCCACCTGCGCGGTGCCGATGCCCAGCTCGCTCGCCAGATCGCGGTCCAGCTTCACCGACAACGTCGGCTTGGCGGCCTTCAGGCTGGAGTCGACGTCGACCATGCCGGGGATGGTGCGCATGACCGCCATCGCCTGCTGGGCGATGCGGTCCAGCTCGGCGATGTCGCGGCCCTGGATGGAGAGCTGGAGCTGCTTCTGCGTGCCCATGGCGCCGGGGATGCCGACGGCGATGGTGATGCCCGGCACGCTGGCCAGCCGCGCGCGGATCGGCACCTGCAGGTCGTTGGGGGCGCGTGTGCGCTGATCGATCGGCACCAGCCGCACGTAGGCGAAGCCGCGGTTCTTGCCCACGGCGGCGCCCGTGTTGACCGTGGTGTAGGTGTAGGCCACCTCCGGGAACTCGCGCAGCGCGCCCTCGACCTGCCGCATCTTCGTGGTGGTGTAGGCGAGCGACGAGCCCACCGGCGTCTCCACCTCCACCACCATCTCGCCCAGGTCGGCGGCCGGCACGAACTCCGTGCCGATGAAGCGCACCAGGAAGAAGCTGCCGAAGAACGCCGCCAGCGCCACCACCAGCACCACCCAGCGCCACCGGAGCGCCCAGCCCAGCACCCGGCCGTAGATCCGCGCGAAGCGCTCGAAGCCGTGTTCGAAGGCGACGGCCAGCCGGCCGAAGGGGCCGCGCCCGTGCTTGCCGTGCGCCGCCGGGTCGTACCACACGCTGGACAGCATGGGGTCGAGCGTGAAGGAGACGAACAGCGAGATCAGCACCGCCGCCGACACGGTGATGCCGAACTGCAGGAAGAAGCGGCCGATGATTCCGCCCATGAAGGCCACCGGCAGGAACACCGCGACGATGGTCAGCGTGGTGGCGAGCACCGCCAGCCCGATCTCCTTCGTTCCGTCCAGCGCCGCCTGCCGGTGGCCCTGTCCGGCGTGCAGGTGGCGCATGATGTTCTCGCGCACCACGATGGCGTCGTCGATGAGGATGCCGATGGCCAGAGACAGCGCCATCAGCGTCATCATGTTGATGGTGAAGCCCATCAGCAACAGCACGGCGAAAGTGCCGAGCACCGCCACCGGCAGCGTCAGGCCCGTGATGACCGTGCTGCGCCAGGAGCCCAGGAACAGCATCACGATGGCGATGGTGAGGAAGCCGCCCTCGATCAGCGTGCGCTGCACGTTGGTCAGCGAGTTGGTGATGCCGCGCGCGGTGTCGCGCACCACCTCCAGCCGCACGTCGGCGGGGAGAACGCCGGAGGACTGAAGCTCCGTCACCGCCGTGCGGATGCCGCGCGCCGTCTCGATGGTGTTGGCGCCCTGCATCTTGACGACGTCCACGGCCAGCGCCGGGGCGCCGCTGAACAGCGCCACCGACTCCTGCTCCTCCTGCCCGTCGATCACCTCGGCCACCTGCCCCAGGCGCACCGGGGCGCCGCCGCGCCGGGCGACGATGAGGTCGAGCAACTGACCGGGGCGCACCACGCGGCCATCCACCTGCACCACGCGCTCGCGCCCGCCGCCCTCCACGGTGCCGGCGGGAACGTCCTGGTTCTCGTTGCGCACCGCGCGAATCACCTCGTCCACGCCGATGTTCAGCGCTTCCAGCCGTTCCGGGTACAGGCGCACCTGGATCTGCCGCTTCACGCCGCCGGCAATGGTGGCGCGGCCGACGCCGCGCACGTTCTGCAGCCGTTTCAGCACGATCTGGTCGGTCAGCGTGGTCAGATCGCGCAAGCTGCGGATGTCCGACTTCACGGCGACCGAGATGATGGGCTGGTCGTCCGGGTTGAAGCGGGTGATCTGCGGGTCCTTCACCTCGGTGCGGAAGGAGGCGCGGATGGCCGCCACCTTCTCGCGCACGTCCTGCAGCGCCTGGGCGGCCCCGGTCTTCAACTCGAACTCGGCGATGACGACGGAGCGCCCCTCGTAGGAGCGCGACGTCAGCGTCTTGATGCCGGCGATGGTGTTGACCGCCTCCTCGACCGGGCGGCTGATCTCGGTCTCTACCGACTCCGGGCTGGCGCCGGGGTATTCGGTGGAGACGACGACGATGGGGAAGTCGATGTCCGGGAACTGTTCGACGCCCAGGCGCTGGTAGGAGAACAGGCCGAACACCATCAGCGCCACCATCATCATGGTGGCGAAGACCGGGTTGTCGACGCTGATGCGGGTGATCGGCATGCTATTTCGCGCCTCTGTCCTTTACGACCGGCCCGCCACGGTCACCGCGGCGCCGGCCTTCAGCCCCGGAAGGGGGCCAGTGACGACGACTTCGCCGGGGGCCAGACCGTCCACCTGGACGAGGTCGCCGCGCGCCCAGACCTGGCCGCGCACGACCTTGCGGCGGACCAGGCGGCTGTCCGCGACGGCCAGCACGAAGTCGCCGTCCTCGTCCTTGCGCAGGGCGGCGGGGGGCAGGGCGATGGCATCGGCGGCCTCGGCCACGATGGCCTCGCCGTTGGCGAACATGCCGCCGCGCAAGGAACCGTCGGCGTTGTCGACGCCAACGTAGACGGGAATGGCGCGGCTGCCGGCCTGGGCCATCGGGTTGATGCGGGCGATGGTGCCGCGGAACACGCGCTCGCCGAAGCCGTCGACGCGCAACGTCGCGGTCTGGCCGGGCTTCAGGCGCGCCACCTCGTCGGCGGGGACGACGGCCTCCACCTCCACCGTGCGCAGGTCGACCAGGGTGAACATCTTGGCGTTCACCGCCAGCGTCTCGCCCGGATTCACCGTGCGCTCCGACACGGTGCCATCGATGGGAGCGGTCACCACGGCGTCGCGCAGCGCCTCGCGCGCCAATTCCACCTGAGCCTCCAGCGCCGCCACCTGCGCCTGCTGGAATTTGAAGGTGCTCTGGGCCTGATCCAGCGCGGTTTCGGTCACGATGTCGTTGCGGCGCAGCGCCAGGTTCTTGGTTCTGGTCTTGTCGGCCAGCACCAGTTGCGCCTTGGCGCCCTCCAGATTGCTTTCCTTCTCGGCCAGCTTTGCTGCCAGCTCCACCGTGTCGAAGCGGGCGAGCACGTCGCCGCGCTTCACCGTCTGCCCCTCGCGCACCAGCACCTCGGCCAGCTTGGCGGCCACTTCCGACTTGACGGTGGACTGCTCCAGCGGCTTGACGGAGCCGGTGAGGCGCACCCCGGCGGTCAGCGCCTGCGGTTTCAAAACCGTCACCTCCATGGCTGCCAGTTCGATGGGACGCGCGGCGGGCGGCGGAGCGGGATCGACCGCCGCCTGCCCCTCCTTCGAGCGGCCCTGCCACACGACGGCACCACCCGCCGCCACGGCGGCGACCAGGGCGGTGGCGAGAAAGCGTCGCAGGCGGCGGCGCGGCGTGCCGTCAGTCATGTCGGGAGTCCCCAGGGTTGGCCCGCAGGCCGTGCAGAACGAGGTCGAGGTAGGCGTCGAGGTAGGCTTTCGCGGATGGCCGGGGCTCCGGCTCGAACGGCGCCAGCGAACGGTGCCAGATCGACAGCATCGTCAGCGGCGCCACCACCACGCGGGCCATGGTCGGCGCGTCGACGGGGCGGAACTCGCCACGGTCGATGCCGCGCTGGAGCACGCGGGCGAACAGCGCCCGGCCGCGCACGACGACTTCCTCGATGTAGAAGCGGGCGATGTCGGGGAAGTTGCCGGCCTCCGACACCACCAGCTTGGGCAGGCCGCCCAGCGGCGATTGCTCCATCTCCCAGGACTTGTAGGCCATGAGGCGCAGCAGGTCTTCGGTGGAGCCTTCGTAGCCATCGAGCAACTCCTCGCCCAGGCGGAACTGCGGCAGGATCGAGTGCTCCACCACCGCTTTGAACAGGCCGACCTTGTTCTCGAAGTAGAGGTACGGCAGGCCGACGCTCACTCCGGCGCGGCGCGCCACGTCCTCCAGCTTGGTCGCGGCGAATCCGCGGGAAATGAACAGGTCGCGCGCGGCCTCGATCACCTCGGCCGGGCGCGCGTCCTTGCGCCGGTTGCGGCGCTGCGGGGGAGGGGAACCGTCGTCGGGCATCGGTCTGGGAGATTGAGGGGCACACGAACGATAATGAACGTTCATTCAATATTGGAAGCGGCAACGCTGTGTCAAGATCGCGGCATGCCGATTTCGGAGACACCCGTGGCTGTCATTTCGCGTCCGCGTCGCTATCATCGGATCGGGTGGAGACGATTCATGAAGGTGCGGGCTTTGAGGGCTTATCGGCAGGCACGGATTGGGCGATGACCTCGGCGCGCGCGGACGGCATGCGATTCGACCTGTGCTGGCTGGGCAACGCGGCGCGCACCGTGTTCGACGCGGTCATCCCACGGCACGAGCATTGGGCGCCGGGGGAGCAAAAGCAGGGCATCGTCCGGCACATGGCCGGCGACCTGAGTTATCTGTCGGCCGGCGATCCGCGGGGGCGCCGCGTGATCTTCGTGCACGGCAGCCCGAGCGAGGCGGAGGACTGGTCGCACCTGATGAAGAACGTGCCGGCCGGGCTGGAGTTCGTCGCTGTCGACCGCCCCGGCTTTGGCTGGAGTGGGCCGGACGCGGTTCCGACCGGGCTGGACGAGCAGGCGGCGGCGTTGGGCGCCCTGCTGGAGGAGCGCGGAGGGCGCAAGCCGGTTCTGGTGGGCTATTCGCTGGGCGGGCCGATCGCAGCGCAGGCCGCCGCCCACTTCGGCGGGCGCGTCGGCGGTCTTCTCATCGTCGGCGGCGCGCTGGACCCTGACCTGGAACGTGTGCATCCCGTCCAGCGCGTGGCGGCGTGGCCGTGGGTCGCCCGCTGCCTGCCGCGCTCTCTGCGCAACGCCAACCGTGAACTGCTGGCGCTGAAAGGGCAGCTGCCGGGGCTCGCCACGCGGCTGGGCGGCATCCGCATGCCGGTGACGCTGCTGCACGGCACGAAGGACCCGCTGGTGCCCTACGCCAACATCGCCTTCACGGCGGAACGGCTGACCGGCTCGCGCCATGTGCGGTGCGTGCCGGTGCCGGAGGCCGACCATTTCCTGCCGTGGAGCCACGCAACATTGCTGCGCGACGCGGTGGTGGACCTCGCCCGCCTCGCCGACCGGGCGGAGCGGGCGAGGGCCTACGCGTAGGTCTACGCCCCGCGCGTGTAGACCGTCGGCTCCGTCCCTTCCGGCACGAAGGCGCCCGGCGGGATCAGGCCGGGGGAGACGTAGGCGTGATGCAGGGCGTCGAGCTGCGCCCACAGAAGCTCCGTCTTGAAACGCAGCGCCGCGATCACCTGCTGCTGCTGTTCGGGCGTGCGGGCGTGTTCCAGCACATAGGTCAGGCCGAACTTGACGTCGCGCGGCGCCTCGTCAAGGCGCTTGCGGAAATAGGACAGCGTGCTGTCGTTGGCGAAGTCGTAGTTCTGCTCGAACCCGGCGATGCGCTCGCGGTGGATGGCCGGGGCGAACAGCTCGGTCAGCGAGGAGGCGACACACTCCAGGATCGACTTGGTGCGGCAGAAGCTGACGTAGGCGTCCACGGCGTAGCGGGTGGCCGGCAGGATTCCCTTCAGCGACTTCACGTACTCGCGGTCCAGGCCAAGCCCGTCGGTCAGGCGCAGCCAGCGCTCGATACCGCCCACCTTGGTCTCGTCCACCTGGCCGTCCGGGCCGAAGCCGTCGTGGTCGAGCACGCGCTGCATCCAGTTGCGGCGCAGCTCGTAATCGTCCATGCGCGACATGATGGTCAGGTCCTTGATGGGGATCGAGACCTGATAATAGAAGCGGTTCAGTGCCCACGCCTGGACCTGTCCGGGGTTCAGCTTCCCGCCGTGCAACAGCTTATGGAACGGGTGCAGGTCGTGGTACTGGCGCTCGCCGATGGCGAGAAGTTCGCGTTCCAGTTCCTCGCGGGACAGCAGGCGGGTCATAGGCTCAGCTCCATTCCGTCGTGTGCGATCGTCCAGCCGGCGGCCTCGGCGGTCCGCCGCTCGGGCGAATCGTCGATCAGGACCGGGTTGGTGTTGTTGATGTGGATGAAGACCTTGCGGGCCACGTTCAGGCCGGCGAAGGCGGCGATGGTGCCGTCCTCGCCCGACATCGCCATGTGGCCCATGCGCTGGCCCGTCTTCGTGCCGGTGCCCGTGCGGATCATCTCGTCGTCGGTCCAGGTGGTGCCGTCGAAGAAGACCAGCGGCGCTCCCGTCAGCCGCGCGGCCAGCCAGTCGGGCATGGACGCGCAGCCGGGGATGTAGAAGAAATGCCTGCCCGTGGCGGTGTCCGTGACCTTCAGCGCCACCGTATCCTCCGGCACCGAGCCGAAGCCGGCGGCCGTCTCGTCCTCCAGGTACAGCGCCACCTTGCCGGGCACGGCGAACGCCTCGACCTCCAGGCCGAGCGGCGCGCCGGCGGCGTCGGCGGGGCGGAAGGGGGTGTCCAACTCCACCGTACGGCGGGGCACGGCGTCTCGGTTCAGCACCTGGAAGACCGAATTGCCGGCCAGCACCCGGTGCACGCGCGCCGTGGCGTAGACGGCGAAGGGCTGCACCTCGCGCAAGGACAGCAGGCCCGCGACGTGGTCGATATCGGCGTTGGTCAGCATGGCGGCGGCCAGCGGGCTGGAGCGCACGCCGCCGGCCGGGTGCATCTGCGGGTTGGCCTGGAACTGCTGGCGCAGGTCGGGCGAGGCGTTGAGCAGCAGCCAGCGTTTGCCGTCCGCCGTCACCGCGATGGAGGACTGGGTGCGGGGCTTCGCCATCGGATCGCCCGAGCGGGCGCGGCGGCAGCCGTCGCAATTGCAGTTCCACTGCGGGAAGCCGCCACCGGCGGCGGAGCCCAGGACAAGGACCCGCATGGCGTTTCTCTCCTCAAAGGCGCGGTTGTTCTGTTTGGCGATCCGGGTCCGGCCGCGCCCGGCCCGTGGACGAACGGTAGCGGGGCCGGTGTACGGGCTGCCATGCTACTTTCGTCGATGACCCCTATGGCCGTCGGGTTATCCCGCCGCGGACGGTGCCCGCGACCCCATGCCGCGCGCCGGCGAATAGCCGCGGATCGCCAGCCCCAGGAACAGCAGCAGGGCGCCGCCGAGCACCAGCAGCGATTCCCCCGCCACCTGCCCGTACAGCGCGAAGCGGATGGTCTCCACCCCGTGCGTGAAGGGGTTGACGCGGCACAGCCAGTACAGCAGCTCTCCGGCCTCCTGCATGCGGTAGAGGGGGTAGAGGGCAGACGACAGAAAGAACAGCGGGAAGACCACGAAATTCATCACGCCCGCGAAGTTCTCCAACTGCTTGATGTGCGAAGCCAGCAGCATGCCCAGCGCCCCCAGCATCAGCCCATTGAGGATCAGCGCCGGCAGCACGGTGAGCCAGCCCGCCATCGGCAGGTCGATGCCGTAGACCCAGCAGACGGCGAGGAACGCGTAGACCTGGAGAACCGACACCACGACGCCCGCCAGCAGCCGGCAGAACAGCAGGAAGCCGCGCGGCAGCGGGCTGGTCAGCAGCACGCGCATGCTGCCCATCTCCCGGTCGTAGACCATGGAGAGGGAGCCCTGCATCCCGTTGAAGAGCTGGATCATGCCGATCAGGCCGGGGACGATGTAGACCTCGTACGTGACGTAGGTCTCATAAGGCGGGATGATGGCGATGCCGAGTGCCGCGCGGAAGCCGGCGGCGAAGACGAACAGCCAGATCAGCGGCCGGACCAGCGCGCCCAGGAAGCGTTCGCGCTGGTGCACGAAGCGCAGGATCTCGCGCACGACGACGCCGTTCAGCGCGATCAGCCAGGTCATGCCGCGACCCCTCCCGTCAGCCGGTCGAACGTCTCGGTGATGGTGGACGCGCCCGCCGCGCGGTTGACCTCCAGCACCGTGCCGGCCGCCCGGATCCCGCCCCGGTGGAGCACCACCACGCGGTCCGTCGCCGGGTCGATCTCGTCGATCAGGTGGGTGGCCCACAGCACGGCGATGTCATCGGTGCGCGCCAGGGCGTGCACGTGGTCGATCAGCGCCCGCCGGGTCGGCAGGTCCAGGCCCACGGTCGGCTCGTCGAGCAGCAGCAGGGCGGGGCGGTGCAGCAGGGCGCGGGCGATCTCGACGCGGCGGCGGTGGCCGCCGTTCAGGCGCCGCACCTTCTCGTCGCGGCGCTCGAACATGGCGAGCCGCGTCAACTCCGCCTCGATGCGGGCGTCCGCCTTGCTCCGGCCGATGCCGTGCAAGGCCGCGAAGTAGCGGAGGTTCTGCACGACGCTGAGGTCGAGGTCGAGCGTGGGCTGCTGGAACACCACGCCCATGTGGGCCAGCGCCGCCACCGGATCGTCCGCCAGATCGTGGCCCAGCACGCGCACGCGGCCGGACTGCGGCTGCAGCAGCCCGGTGGCGATGGCGAACAGCGTCGACTTGCCGGCCCCGTTCGGGCCCAGCAGGGCGGTGAAGCGGCCGGGCTCCACGGTGAAGCCGACGCCGTCCAGCGCCGGCTTGCCCTGGTAGGCGAAGCGCACGTCCTCCACCGCCAGGGCGGTCACGTCAGGGTGCAATGGCGACTCCCCACGGGTAGCGGCCGACCTTGATGGTCTTCACGACCTTGCGCGCCGGCACGTCGATGACCGACACGTCCCCGCTGACGCCGTTGGTGGTCAGCATCAGCGCCTCGTCCGGCGTGAACCCCATGTGCCACACCCGGCGGCCGACGAGAAGATAATCCGTCACACGGAAGGTCGCCGTGTCGACCACGGCCACGTGGTTGGCCGGACCCAACGCCACGAAGGCGGTCTTGCCGTCCGCCGTCAGCTTCACGCCCACGGGCTGGATGCGGTCCTTGTGGATGCCCTTGATCTCGAATCCGATGGTCTTGACCGGCTGGCGGGTGGCGACGTCGATCACCGTGACCGTGCCGCCGATCTCCGACGAAACCCACAGGAACTTGCCGTCCTTGGTGAATTCGGCGTGGCGCGGGCGCTGGTCGACCAGCGTGTTGTCGACGACGGCCCCCTTCTCCACGTCGTACCAGTGCGCCATGTTCGTGGTTTCCGACGTGTTGATGGCCCACTGCCCGTCGGGGCTGACGGCCATGCCCTCCGGCTCGATGCCGACGTCGAACTGGGTGACGACCTTGCGCGCCTCGGTGTCGACGATGGTGACGACGGCGTTGTTCTCGTTGGCGATGAACAGGCGCTTGCCGTCCGGGTGCAGGGCG
>DASPIO010000236.1:0-12444 GCA_035629155.1 Azospirillum sp.
TCGCGGCAGGCGGTGCCGGTCAGCCGCTGCTTGCGGCCGTCGATGGTCGTCCGCGTCACGTACTCGCGGCAGTGGACACCTTGGCGCTCGAAGGTGCGGGTCGGCGTGACCTGGTAGTTGTAGCGGATCGAGATCATCGGCAGCCGGACCCGAGATTCAGGTCGATTCCCGGACCGGATTTCCTGAGATGAAAGCGGTCGTCTGGCCCGGATTGTGTGAGATCGGGGCCACGGTTGATGAGACGGACCCGAGATTATCCCCAGTGACCTGATTTCTCCGAGACCGTGCCTGACGCCCTCCCGCTCAATGTTCTGATGCGGACGAGCCGTCGATGGCCATCGTCAGCCGCTGCATGGTCTGGTCGATTTCTTCAGGCGCAGTCGCCCGGCCGAGACTGAAGCGCACCGCGCCCTTGCCCACGTCCGGGGCAATGCCCATGGCTTCCAAGACCGCTGACAGCTTGGTGCTCCCGGCGTGGCAGGCCGATCCGGTGGACGCCGCCACGCCATTCAGCCGCGTCAGGAGATCGGCGCCGATCCAGCCGACGAACGAGACGTTGAGCGTGTTGGGCAGCCGATGTTCGGGGTGGCCGTTCAGGACGACGCGGTCGCCGAACCGCTCGCGCAGAGCCGTCCAGAAGCGGTCCCGCAGCCCGCGCACGGCGTCCATCGCCGACAGGTCGCGGGCGAGGACGCAGGCTTCGCCGAACCCGGCCGCCAGCAGCGCGCTCTCGGTGCCCGCCCGGCGCCCCCACTCGTGCCCGGCGCCGTGGACGAGCGGCTCCAGGTCCACGCCTCGACGAACGTACAGGGCGCCCACACCCTTGGGCGCGTAGATCTTGTGACCGGCCACCGTCAGCAGGTCGACGCCGAGTTCCGCCACGCGGGTCGGGATCTTGCCGACGGACTGGGCGGCATCGGTATGCAACAGGACGCCGCGTGCCCGCGTGATCCGGCTGATCTCCTCAATGGGCTGGACCGTTCCGACCTCGTTGTTCGCGTGCATGACGCTGACCAGGATGGTTCGCGGTGTGATCGCCTGCTCGACGGCCGCGGAATCGACGCGGCCGGTGCTGTCGACCGGCAGGATGGTGAGCTTGGCGCCGAGCGTCTCAAGGAAGCGCAGGGGCGCCAGGACGGCCGGATGTTCGACGGCGGTCGTGACGATGTGGTCGCCACGTTCGCGCAGGGCGAAGAACACGCCCTTGAGGGCCATGTTGTTCGCCTCGCTGCCACCGCTGGTGAACACCACCTCGTCCACAGCGCAGCCGAGCAGATCGGCCACCTGCCCGCGGGCGTGTTCCAGGGCCGCCTTCGCCGGGGAACCGGCCCAGTGCGGGCTGGAGGGGTTGCCGAAGGCATCCGCGATCAGCGGACGCATGACCGCGGCGACGCGGGGGGCCACCGGCGTGCTGGCGTTGTAATCGAGGTAGATGCGGTCAGGCATGCTGGTGACCTCCCAGGTCGCGACATGCAGAGGGCGTTTCATGCCCGGCCGTCGGCCGGAACAGGGTCCCCGAGGATGTCGTCATCGTCGGAGGTGGCCGCCTGCGCAGCACCAGCCTGCCGTTGGCGGCGCTCCCGTACGGCAAGCCACAGGATCGCGAGCAGCGTCAGGCCCAGCCAGGGCAGCATGGCAATGTTCATGGCCTGCCAGCCGAGCTGATCGAGGAGCGCCCCGGCGGCGAGCGAAGCCCCCAGCGCGACGGTAAAAATGATCAGGTCGTTCGCGGCCTGCGCGCGCCCCTTCTCCGCCGCCGCGTAGGTGCTGGTCAACAGCGTCGTTCCGCCGATGTAGAGGAAGTTCCAGCCGACGCCGAGCAGCGTGAGCGCCCCGGCGAAGGAGGCGAACGCCGTCCCGGTCAGCGTCAGGCCGACGTGCGCGGCGAGCAATCCGACGCCCGCCGTCATGATCCGCAGCACGCCGAAGCGGGCGATCAGGGAGCCCGTCGCGAAGGACGGCAGGAACATGCCGAGCACGTGCATCTGGATCACCATGCTGGCATCCCCGAGCCCATGGTGGTGGTGCAGCATGGCCAGCGGGGTGGCGGTCATGCACAGCAGCATGATCCCATAGCCGGAGGCGGCCCCGAACAGCGCCACCAGATACGTCGGCTGCCCGATGATCGCGCGGAGCGGTCGCGGAGGAGGGCCCTCCCCATCCGTCACCCCCATGTCCGGCACCCGCAGCCCGAGCAGCAACCCGGCGGCAAGCATGCCGAGCAGTCCCAGGACCAGGAACGATCCCATGAACGCCGGCTCCAGCCAGGTGCCGCCGTGGCGCGCGAGTTCCGGGCCCGCCAGCGCGGCGACCACGCCACCGGCGAGGACCAGCGCGATCGCCCGAGCCCGGAAGCCCGCGTCGGCAACCTCGGCGGCCGCGAAGCGGTAGAATTGGGCGAAGCCCTGGTACGCCCCGACCAGGAACGCGCCGGTGCCGAGCAGCGCCAGGGACCCCCACCCGATGCCGACGGCGCCCAGGACGCCGCCGAGGCCGCCAAGCATCGCGCCGAGGATGAAGCCGGGGCGCCGCCCGACGCGCGCCATGAGCAGGGAGGCGGGGACCGTCGCCGCCGCGGTGCCCAGGACCATCGTCGCGATCGGTGCCGTTGCAAAGCGCGGGTCGGAGGTCAGAGCGGCGCCCGCCAGTCCGCCGACCGTCATCACCATGACCGAGACCGTCTGGAACAGCGCCTGGGCGCACGCGAGCAGCAGGACCTGCCGGTGCATCGGCGTCATCAAGGGCATTGCCATCTCCCGGGATCAGAACACGAGGACTTTGTCAGCGGCGCTGGTGGCGGCGGACAGTTCATCCATGGTGCTTCGCCGGGCCCCTCCCATGATCTCCGCCTCGGCCATGCCGCGGGCGTCCATGCAGGTGCCGCACAGCAGTACCTGACCCTTGCCGGACAGCACGCGCCGGAGCATCCGCTCGATGTTGTAGTAGCCCTCGGGAGTCTTCTGGCCCGCCTTGGCGCCGACGACGGCGTCGGCCATCAGGAAGACGGTCACCTGGGCTTCGGGATCGTTCTTGACGACCGCGTGCGCCAGCCGGATGCCGTTGTAGCAACGCTCCGTCCCATAGGGCGGATCGTTCAGGATGAACAGATAGCGCATTGTCGCCTCCTCTCACCGGCATATTCCTGCCCGTTGCCGACATTCAGGACCATTCTGGCGTCCGCCGAACCGTAGGGCTCCCCTTGGCATCCGCCAGCAGAGCGATCGTCATTGCGGCTTCCAAGCCGCGTCCTTCTGCCAGCCCGTGAACCCCGTCTGCATGACCACGACGTTCTGGCGGCCGGCCACACGCAACGCAAAGGCCGCCTGCGCCGACAGGGTGCCGGTGTTGCAGAAGAGAATGACCTTCTTGTCGGTCGGGATCTCGCCGATCCGGCCCAGAACCTCGCGCCACTCGATGTTGACCGCACCGGGGATGGTTGCGGAACCGAACTGCTTGGCGTCGCGGGTGTCGACGAACAGGACCGCGTCGAACACGTCCCGGGTGATCTGTTGGGGCAGGATGATCCCGGCCTCGTACTCCGAGAACTCCAGATATTCCTGCATGGCGTCGAGGGCGGCCCTGTTGGCCATGGCGGGGGGTGCGGTCAGGCCGACGACGACGGCCGTCGCCGCCAGGAGTGTCTTGAGGTGCATCGGGGATCCTTCGTGATGTTTGGTGATGTTTGCGGCCGGCACAGGGGCGTGCGGGCGGTTCTGACGTTGTCCTGAGTGCGGGACGTCCCTTTTAACGGGCGTTCTCGCGCGCCGTCGGGAAGCCCAGTCGGTTCCACTCCTCCATGCCGCCGCGCAGCACCGCGACGTGCCCGCAACCGGCCCGACGCAGCCACGTGGCCGCCTTGGCCGAGCGTTTGTCGGTCTTGCACACCATGACCAGACGCCGTTCCTTGTCGGAAGACAGCTCGCCGAGGCGCTCCTGGAGCGTATCCAGGGGAAGATTGATGGAGCCGGGAATGTGACCGAGCGCTCCGGTAAACTCGGCGGGCGACCGGACGTCGACCACCGTGGCGCCTCCGGGGTCCATTCCCTGGAGGTCGGCCGCTTCGATCCACACGGGATCTCCGGAGGCCGCCGCAGTCCCCCGCACGCGCCGGAGGAGGCGTGGCAGCAGGGCGGTGGCGGCCAGCAGCGCCAGGGCGAGCAGACCGCTGCGCACGGCCGTCTCGCTGCCCGTCGCGATCTCGCGGCCGGCGTGGCCCAGCCAGGTGAAGGCGACCGCGCCCGGCGCCATGCAGACCAGCGACGCCAGAACGTAGTGGTCGAGACGGATGCGGGTCAGGCCGAGCGCGTAGTTGAGCAGGTTGAAGGGGAACAACGGGACCAGCCGGACCAGGGCGACGAACCGCCAGCCCTCCGCCTCGACGCCTTCGACGATCCGCTTCAACCTGCCGCCGCTCCGCTGCGCCACCCAGTCCGCGGCGACGTAGCGCGCCACCAGGAAGGCCAGCGTTGCGCCGAGCGTGGCGGCGCCCAGGTTGAGAACGCTCCCCCACACGGGGCCGAACAGCACCCCGCCGACAAGGGCGAACAGCGAGCCAGGAAGGAACAGCACCGTTCCGGCGGCATAGAGCAGGAGAAAGACCAGCGGCGCCCAGCCGCCGGTGGCCCGGAGCCCGTCTTCCAGGGCGGCCGGATCCAGATGGCCATGGTTGAGCAGCGCCCAGGCGATGGCGCCGAGCAGACCGGCGGCGAGAGTCCAGCGGGCGATCATCCCGCGGGTCATTGGCGTGCTTCCCGAACGCTGGCGGCGTGGCTGCCCTCCGCGCCACGAAACGGCTGAAACAGCATCTGGTCGAGCCGGAGGTCACGGGCGGTCCGGAACCGCTCGACGCCGATGGTCATGCCGTCATGCCCGGCTTCGGGCTGCGCCCGATAGGTGCCGAACAGACGGTCCCACCAGGGCAGGCTGAAGCCGTAGTTGCTGTTGGTTTCGCCAACCACGACCGAGTGGTGCACGCGGTGCATGTCGGGGGTGACGACGATCCAGCGCAGCACCCGGTCGACGGCCACCGGCAGACGGATGTTGCCGTGGTTGAACATCGCCGTGGCGTTCAGCAGCACCTCGAACACGATCACCGCCACGGCCGGGACGCCGAGCAGCGCGACCACGGTGAGTTTGATCGCCATCGAGAGCACGATCTCGATCGGGTGGAAGCGCGCCCCTGTCGTCACGTCGTAGTCGAGGTCGGCGTGGTGCATCCGGTGGAGCCGCCACAGCACCGGCACGGCATGGACCATGACGTGCTGGAGGTAGATGGCGAGATCCATCAGCGCCACGGCCAGGAGGATTTCCGCCCACGAGGGCCAGTCGACGGTGTTGAACAGCCCCCACCCGCGCGCTGCGGCGAGCACCGCCATGCCGACGGCGGCGGTGGGGAACAGCAGCCGCAGGACCGCGGTGTTCAGGGCGACGATCCCGAGATTGCCCGGCCACCGGACCCAGCGCGAGAACAGCCGGGCGCGGCGTGGCGCCAGCGCTTCCCAGACCGCGACGAGTCCGAACACCCCGAGGAAGAAGCCGAGCCGGATCGCCGGTTCGTTTGCCAAGATGGTTTCCATGGTCGACCGCCGAGCAATCATTCAATTGATGAATTGAATGTTGTAGACGGGCGCCGGTGGCGCTGTCAAGATCGCGCCGTATCGAGGCCGGAGCGCAAAAGGAGGCACTGCGTTGCAGGCGATCGGAAGGACATCTGGTCGGTTCGAGGATCCCGCGCGGACCGCAAAGGGAGAGCCGCGGGCCTGGGTGCGCCTGGAAGGCCTGCGGAGGCTCTGGTTCAACACCGGAACGGTCTGCAATCTCTCCTGCGCCCACTGCTTCATGGAATCGGGGCCACGCAACGACACTTTGTCGTGGCTGTCGCGGGACGACATCCGGCCTTACCTCGACGAGGTGGACCGGGAGGGCCTGTCGGTCGCGGATCTCGGCTTCACGGGCGGCGAACCGTTCGCCAACCCCGCCATCCTCGACCTTCTGGAGGAAGGGCTGGGCCGGGGCTTTCGCGCCCTGGTGCTCACGAACGCCACCCGGCCCATGCTCCGGCACCGCGGCGCGCTCGCGGAGCTAAGACATCGCTACGGTGATGCCCTCCGCGTGCGCGTTTCCCTTGATCACCACGACCGCACCCGCCATGAGGAGCAACGCGGCGATGGCGCTTGGGAGGCCGCCGTCGCGGGGCTGCGCTGGTTGGCCGGCGAGGGGTTCCCGGTGACCGTGGCCGGTCGGCTGCGGTGGGGCGAGCCGGAAAGGGCGCTGCGGGCCGGCTACGCCGACCTCTTCGCGAGCCTCGGCGTCGCGCTCGACGCCCGGTCACCCGAGGATCTGGTGCTGTTTGCCGAAATGGATCCGGCGCGGCCGGTGCCCGAGATCAGCGAAGCCTGTTGGGGGATCCTCGGCAGATCGCCCGAGACGCTGATGTGCGCCACCGGACGGATGGTGGTTCGCCGCAAGGGCGACGGGCGGCCGGTGGTGGTGGCCTGCACCCTGCTGCCCCACGATCTCCGCTTCGAGTTGGGGCGCACATTGGCGGAGGCGGGCGGCGCGGTCGCACTGAACCACCCCTACTGCGCCCAGTTCTGCGTGCTCGGCGGGGGAAGATGCGGCGGCGGCTGACATCCGCCCTCGGAGTGCCGCCGCCGCACCGTCAATTGACGGGAACGAGCGCGTAACCCTGCGCCTGGTAGCCGATCAGGGACACCCACGTGTTGCCGACCACATGGAAGTTCGGCCGAATCGTCGCGTTCTCGATGCCGAACAGGCGGTTGGCGACGGCGCAGACTTCGACCCGCACGCCGGGACGTCCGGCGAGGTCGTCGAGGATGGCGTTGAGCTTGTCGACCGCCGCCATGATGTCGAGCGGCAAGTCGTCCGTGCTGCGCGTCACGTAGCGCACCGGTGCGCCGTGCACGGCGAGCACCATCTGCGGGGTGACGTTCTGGCGCACGAGGTCGTCGTAGGTCTCGCGGACCACCGACAAGTAGACGGCCAGCGTCTCGGCGTTGGCCATACTGATGTCCCAGACCACCTTGCCGGTGGTGACGCCTTTGAGCGCCATGGCGTCGTTGGGCCGCTCGGCGGCGGGCGCGGTGACGGGTGTGGCCGCGAGCAGCAGCAGCGCGGCGATGAAGCGTAACAGGCTCATGCTTTCCTCCGATCCGATGGCCATCAGCTTGGCGTGGCGACGGCCCGATCGCTTGACGCGACCTTCCTTGCGGTTATATTCAATTACCTTATTGAATGTTGGATTGGAAGCGGAGGCGCATGACCGGCCAGAGCCCCAAGCGTACCGTGTTCGCCCAGCTCGCGGCGGTGGCCAGGGCGCTGGGCCACGAGCATCGGCTCGACCTGCTGGAGCACCTCGGGCAGGGTGAACGGAGCGTCGAGATGTTGGCGGAACGCACCGGCCTGTCCATCGCCAACGCCTCCCAGCACCTCCAGCATCTGCGGCGCGCCGGACTGGTGGCGGCGCGCCGGGATGGCAAGCATGTAATCTACCGGCTTTCCGACGATACCGTGGTGGCGCTGCTCTCGGCGTTGCGCCTCGTGACCGAGAGGAACGTCGCCGAGGTCGAGCGCGTGCTTGCGGGCTACTTCCGCGACCGCGATGCCCTGGAGCCGGTGGCGCGCCAGGATCTGCTGGCTCGCATGCGCGACGGGCTGGTGACGGTGCTGGACGTGCGCCCGGAGGACGAGTTCGCGTCGGGCCATCTGCCGGGCGCGCTGAACATTCCCCTGCCCGACCTGGAGCGGCGGCTCGCCGATCTGCCGCCCGACCAGGAGGTCGTCGCCTACTGCCGGGGGCCGTATTGCGTCATGTCCTTCGAGGCGGTGGCGGAGCTGCGCCGACGCGGCTACCGGGTCCGCCGTCTCGAGGACGGATACCCGGAGTGGAGGGCCGCCGGCCTTCCCGTCGAGACCGTGTCCTGAGTGCCCGTCCTGGCCGAGGTGCCCGATGACCGAAGGCGACGGCGACGCTACGCCGCCGATTCTGCGCGGCAAATTCCATGGCAGCGCGTCCGAGTTCACGCCTGAGAGCCTGTTGCGCGAGGCGCGGCGGCAGAAGGACCTGGAGGAGTCCCCCGTCCCCGAGGTCTGCGTGCTCGACCCGGACGGCGACATCGTGCGCCATCTGCAGGCGACCGGCCGGGCCCGCCGCGATCCGGCCTGGGCCTGCTACCACAGCGAATTGTACCGGTTCGAGCAGGGCGGCCGCGAGTACGGCATCGTCGGCTGCGCGGTCGGCGCCTCCTACGCGGTGCTGGTCGCCGAGCAGATGTTCGCGTCGGGCTGCCGCCTGCTGATCAGCATCACATCGTCGGGGCAGATCACCGCGCTCCGGCCGCCCCCGTACTTCATCCTGATCGAGAGGGCCCTGCGCGACGAGGGGACCAGCTACCACTACCTGCCGCCGTCGGAGTACAGTGAAGCGGATGCGGTCTTGGTCGAGCTCGTTTCCGCGGGGTTGTCCGGCATCGGCGAGCCGGTCGAGCGCGGAGCGACCTGGACGACCGACGCGCCGTTCCGCGAAACGGCAGAGGCGATCGGGGCGGCCCGTGCCAAGGGCATTCTGGCCGTCGAGATGGAGGCGGCGGCGCTCTATGCCTACGCCCACGCGCGGCGCAAGCCTGTCCTCTGCTTCGCCCACGTCACCAACCAGATGGGCCTGGCTGAAGGCGATTTCGAGAAGGGCGAGGCGAATGGTGCGAAGGCCGCGCTGGCCCTGGTCCATGCTGCCGCCGACGCTTGGCTGCAATCCTGTTCCGTAGGACAGCGGCGGGACGAGCGGAGTCCACAGCCTTAAGAGGCACGGTCAAGAAAACGGCCGTTTTCCTTACTCGGCCGAACTCGGCGCCGCCCCCTCGCCATTCCGCCGGCACTATGGTAAAGAAATCCGGTTAGTCTTTCATCGTCAGGTATCGGGTGCGCGCCACGGGTTTTCTGCCCAAGCGAGGACTTGGCCCATGCTGATCGGCTATGCGCGGGTGTCGACCGACGACCAGAACCTCAACCTCCAGCGCGACGCGCTCGGGGCGGCGGGGTGCGAGAAGATCTTCGAAGACCGCCGCAGCGGCGCCAAGACGGACCGTCCCGGTCTTGCCGCCGCGCTTGGCGCGGCCCGCCGGGGCGACACCCTCGTCGTCTGGCGGCTCGACCGCCTGGGGCGCTCCCTGAAGGACCTCCTCCAGCTTGCCGAGCAGCTCGACGGCGCCGGCATCGGGCTGCGCAGCTTGCATGATGCCATCGACACGGGGTCGAGCGGCGGGCGGCTGGTCTTCCAGGTGTTCGGGGCGCTTGCCGAGTTCGAGCGCAACCTGGTGCGGGAGCGCACCCGAGCCGGGCTCGCCGCGGCCCGGGCCCGGGGCCGGCTGGGCGGACGGCGCAAGACCCTGGAACCCGACAAGCGCCGTCTTGCCGTCCGGCTCTACCAGGAGCGCGAGCATACGGTGATGGAGATCTGCCGGCTCATGGGCATCTCCAAGCCGACGCTCTACGCCTACATCGAGGAGATGGCCGGTGACTGAGGGACGGCGGCGGATCCCGGCCGAGGCGCTGGTGCATCTGCGCCGCAGGCTGGACACCCTGCCGCCCCGCCATCCCGACCGTGCCGAGATCCTCCAATCAGCCAGAGACCTCTACGGCGTGTCGCGCGCCACCCTCTACCGCGCCCTCCAGCGGCAGCTTCGCCCCAAGGCGCTTCGCCGGGCCGACCGGGGCAAGCCGCGGAAGATTCCCGCGGCCGAGATGGAGCGGTACTGCGAGATCGTCGCCGCCTTGAAACTCCGGACCACCAACAGGAAGGGCCGCCACCTCTCGACGGTGCAGGCGATCCGGCTGCTGGAGGAGCATGGGGTCGAGGCCCCGGAAGGGTTGGTGCGGCCGGCGCCGGGCACGCTGTGCAAGACCACCGTGAACCGGTATCTGCGCACCTGGGGCCTGGACTATGCCAGGGTCACGCGCGCGCCGGCGGCGGTGCGCTTCCAGGCGCGCCAGGCGAACGAGCTGTGGCAGTTCGACATGAGCCCGTCGGACCTGAAGCAGGTCAAGCAGCCGCTCTGGATCGAACCCGGCCGGGGAGCGCCCACGCTGATGCTGTTCAGCGTCGCCGACGACCGCAGCGGCGTCGTCTACCAGGAATACCGGTGCGTCTACGGGGAAGACGCGGAGTCGGCCCTGCGCTTCCTCTACAACGCCATGGCGACCAAGCCCGAGGAGGACATGCCGTTCCAGGGCATCCCCGAGGCGATCTACATGGACAACGGCCCGGTCACCCGCTCGCGCGTGTTTCAGAACGTCATGGCCTGCCTGGGCATCAAGGTCATGACCCATCCGCCGGCCGGAAGCGATGGCCGACGCACCACCGCGCGGTCGAAGGGCAAGGTCGAGCGGCCGTTCCGCACCGTCAAGGACGTTCACGAAACCCTCTACCACTTCCACCAACCGCAGGACGAGGCGGAAGCAAACCTGTGGCTCAGGCGCTACCTTGTCCGCTACAACGCCCATGATCATCGTTCCGAGCCACACAGCCGCATCGAGGACTGGGTTCGGAACCTGCCGGAGAAAGGCTACCGCGAGATGTGCGCCTGGGACCGGTTCTGCGCCTTCGCGCGCGAGCCGGAACGGCGCAAGGTCGGCATCGACACCCGCATCACCGTGGAGGGCGTGGCCTACGAGGTCAATCCTGATCTGGCCGGTGAGGACGTGGTGCTCTGGTGGGGGCTGTTCGATCAGGAACTCTACGTGGAGCATGGCGACCGGCGGTATGGCCCCTATGGCCCGGTCGACGGCCCCATTCCACTGCACAAGTATCGCAAGCACCAGAAGTCCAAAGCCGAGGAACGGGCCGACCGGGTGGCCGAACTGGCGGAGCGGATAGGTCTGCCGCGCGCGGCCCTGGATGGTGGCGCCTCGCCGCTGCCATCCACCATCACGGCGCCCACCGCCAAGGTGACATTCGCCGATCCGGACCCCTACCAGACCCTGGCCTTTCCCGACGTCATCGCCGCCAAGCGCGCGATCGCCGGCGAGATCGGCCTGGCGTTGGCGAAGCTGCCGGCCGAGGATCGGGCCTGGATCGACGCACTGTTGCGGAAAACCCTCGCCAAGGATGCGGTGCTGACCGAGGTGCGGACGTACTTCAAGCAGCGGACGGGAGGGGGCGGGCGATGCTGACGGAGGTCATGGAGCATTTCAGGCTGGAGCGCGACCTGGTGATGGCGGGCTACTACGAGACCGACCATCACCGCCAGCTCATCAAGGACGTGAAGGCGTCGATCCTGGCCGGCCGCCTGGTGGCGGTCGCCGGCGTCGTCGGCAGCGGCAAGACGGTGCTGCTCCGCCGCATCCAGGACGAGTTGACCCGCGAGGGGCGCGTCACGGTGTCGAAGAGCCTGTCGGTGGACAAGGACCGCACCACCATCCCGACCCTCATCACCGCGCTGTTCCACGATCTCTCGCCGGACAAGGATCCGAAGATCCCGACCCTGGGGGAAAAGCGGGAACGCGAGCTGCAGCAGCTCGTCCGCCGTGGTCGCAAGCCCGTGGCCCTGTTCGTCGACGAGGCGCACGACCTGCACGGCAAGACGCTGATCGGCCTGAAGCGGTTGATGGAGGTGGTGGCCGATGGCGGCGGTATGCTCTCCGTCGTGCTGGTGGGCCACCCCAAGCTTCGGAACGACCTCCGGCGCCCGACCATGGAGGAGATCGGCTACCGGTCGGTGGTGTTCGAGTTCGACGGGATGGCCGGGAATCAACTCGCCTACATCCGATGGCTTCTGGGGCGGTGTGTCGGCGAGGGAGTCGACCTCGGCGACCTGATCGATACGGCTGCCGTCGAACTGCTGGCCAGCCGGCTGAAAACCCCGCTCCAGATCGAGCAGCATCTGAGCCTTGCGTTCGAGGAGGCGTTCCGCGTCGGCGAGCGGCCGGTGACGGTGCAGGTGGTGGAGAGCGTCCTGTCCCGCCACCTCGACGACCTTGAACCACGCCTGACCCGTCACGGCTACAGCGTGCGCTCACTGGCCGACCAGTTCAGCACCAAGCCGGCGGAGATCCGCCAGTACTTCCGGGGTGAACTGGGTGGAGCGAGGGCGCAGGAGCTGACGCAGCTGATGCAGGCGGCGGGACTGCCGCTCTGATCGTGGGGTGTCTCAGCGAATGTGGGCCGGCTTCCCTGATCTCAGGCCCGTTTCAAACAATGCGGGCTCCGTCTCACGAAATGTGGGCCAGCACCCGCTTTTCGTCTCACGAAATCCGGTCCCGGAATCAGCCTGAATCTCGGGTCCGCCCGCCGATGATCTCGATCCGCTACAACTACCAGGTCACGCCGACCCGCACCTTCGAGCGCCAAGGTGTCCACTGCCGCGAGTACGTGACGCGGACGACCATCGACGGCCGCAAGCAGCGGCTGACCGGCACCGCCTGCCGCGA
>DASPIO010000237.1:0-3336 GCA_035629155.1 Azospirillum sp.
CGGCCTGAAGCTGCACGAGGACTGGGGCACCACGCCCAAGGCCATCGACACCTGCCTGACCGTGGCCGACGCCATGGACGTGCAGGTCGCCATCCACACCGACACGCTGAACGAATCCGGCTTCGTCGAGAACACCATCGCCGCGTTCAAGGGCCGCACCATCCACGCCTTCCACACGGAAGGGGCGGGCGGCGGCCATGCGCCGGACATCATCAAGGTGGCGGGCCTGCCCAACGTGCTGCCCAGCTCCACCAACCCCACGCGCCCCTTCACCGTGAACACGGTGGACGAGCACCTGGACATGCTGATGGTCTGCCATCACCTCAGCCCGCGCATCCCGGAGGACGTGGCCTTCGCCGAAAGCCGCATCCGGCGCGAGACCATCGCGGCGGAGGACATCCTGCACGACCTCGGCGTCTTCTCCATGCTGTCCAGCGACAGCCAGGCCATGGGCCGGGTGGGGGAGGTGGTGATCCGCACGTGGCAGACCGCGCACAAGATGAAGGTGCAGCGCGGCCGGCTGCCGGGCGAGACGGGCGACAACGACAACCTGCGCGCCAAGCGCTACATCGCCAAATACACCATCAACCCGGCGCTGGCGCACGGCATCGCGCGGCACGTGGGTTCGGTCGAGGTGGGCAAGCTGGCCGACCTCGTGGTGTGGTCGCCGGCCTTCTTCGGCGTGAAGCCGGACATGGTGCTGAAATGCGGCACCATCGCCGCCGCCCCCATGGGCGACCCCAACGCCTCCATCCCCACACCGCAGCCCGTGCACTACCGCCCGATGTTCGGCGCCTTCGGCCGCGCCATGCCGGCCAGCTCCGTCACCTTCGTCAGCGCCGCGGCGCTGGAGGCCGGGGTGGGCGATTCATTGGGCCTGCAGCGCCAGCTTCTGGCCGTGTCCGGCTGCCGCACGGTCAACAAGGCCAGCATGATCCACAACGACGCCACGCCGCACATCGAGGTCGATCCCGAGACCTACGAGGTGCGCGCCGACGGCGAGTTGCTGATCTGCGAGCCCGCCGAGGTGCTGCCCATGGCGCAGCGCTACTTCCTGTTCTGAGGCGCCCATGAGACGAGCGACCCACGCGCACCCCGCCGGCTCCTGGCCCCAGGCCGAGGCGGCATGCACGGTGACTCTGGCCTTCGACGACCGCTTCCGCCGCCGCGTGCGCTTGACCGACGACGCGGGCGAGCCTTTCCTGCTCGACCTCGCCCGCGCCCAGGTGCTGAACGACGGCGATGGGCTGGAGCTGGACGGTGGCGGCTGGCTGCGGGTGAAGGCGGCGCCCGAGCGGCTGGCGGAGGTGCATTGCCATGGCGAGGGCGAACTGGCCCGCATCGCCTGGCACCTCGGCAACCGCCACCTGCCGGTGGAGTTCGGCCCCGGCGTGGTGCGCCTGCGCTGGGACCACGTGATCGTCGACATGCTGCACGGCCTGGGTGCCCACGTGCGCGAGGTGCAGGCGCCCTTCACGCCGGAGAGCGGGGCGTACAGCGGCGGTGGCGGGCATCACCACCACGGGCACGATCATGAGCATTGATGCGCCTTTCAACCCTCTCCCGTCCCGGGAGAGGGTGGCGCCGCAGGCGCCGGGTGAGGGTGCCGGCGAGGATCCTTGCACGGACCCTCACCCGGCCGCTTCGCGGCCACCCTCTCCCGGGGCGGGAGAGGGAGCGTTATTGCGCCTCCTCGCGTGGCTCAGCCCGTCGTTCCCGATCGGCGGCTACACCTACTCGCACGGTGTGGAAATGGCCGTGGAGGCCGGCTTCGTGCGCGACCGCGCCACGCTGACCGACTGGGTCGCCTTCATCCTGGAACACGGCGCCGGGCGCAGCGACGCGCTGCTGTTCGCCACCGCCCACCGCGCGGTCGCCGCCGGCGACGAACCCGCCTTCCTCTGGGCGCTGGAGCGCGCCGACGTCCTGCGCGCCAGCCGCGAAACCGCGCTGGAATCCTCCGCCCAGGGCACCGCCTTCCTGTCCACCGTCGCCGCCGCGTGGCCGCTGCCCGGCCTGGAACGCTGGTCGGCCCTTATCGACGCCGAATCCCGCGCGCCCGCGCACGCCGTCGCCGTGGCGCTGTGCGCGGCGCTGGCGGGCATCCCGCTCCCCCAGGCGCTCGCCGGATTCCTGCACGCGGTGGCGGCCAATCTGGTGTCGGCCGGCGTGCGCCTCGTGCCGCTCGGCCAGACCGACGGGCAGCGCGCGCTGGCGGCGCTGGAACCCGTCGCGGCGCGCTGCGCCCGCCGGGCCGAATCCGCCTCCCTCGACGACCTCGGCTCGGCCGCGCCGATGGTCGACTGGACCTCCATGACCCACGAAACGCAGTACACGAGGTTGTTCCGCTCATGAGCATCACGCCCATCACCAAGAGCCACTCCGGCCCCTTGCGCGTCGGCATCGGCGGCCCCGTCGGCTCCGGCAAGACGGCGCTGACCGATGCGCTGTGCAAGCGCATGCGCGAGGGCTGGGAGGTCGCCGCCATCACCAACGACATCTACACCAAGGAGGACGCGCAGTTCCTCACCCGATCCGGCGCACTGGAGCCGGAGCGGATCATGGGCGTGGAGACCGGCGGCTGTCCGCACACGGCGATCCGCGAGGATGCCTCCATCAACCTCGCCGCCGTCGACGCGATGGTGAAGAAGTTCCCCTACCTGGACCTGATCTTCATCGAATCGGGCGGCGACAATCTCGCCGCCACCTTCTCGCCGGAACTGGCGGACATCACGATCTACGTCATCGACGTGTCGGCCGGCGACAAGATCCCGCGCAAGGGCGGGCCGGGCATCACCCGCTCCGACCTTCTGGTGATCAACAAGATCGACCTGGCCCCCCTGGTCGGCGCCAGCCTGGAGGTGATGGACCGCGACGCGCGCAAGATGCGCGGCGAGCGGCCGTTCCTGTTCTCGAACCTGAAGAGCGGGCAGGGCCTGGACGCGATCATCCGCTTCATCGTCGAAGCCGGCGGCCTGCCGATGCCGGGGTGACGACGTTGGGTTATCGCTCGCGCTCAACCCAACCTACGGTGCAGGGTGGGTTGGGTTGAGGCGCAGCCGAAAACCCAACGTCATGCACTGTCCCACCCCACCACCAGGACGCAAAAAGCCGTCCCGATTGCTCGGGACGGCTTTTCGACGTCTGTTGCCGCAGCGAAGCCGTCAGACGACTTCGACGCGCTCGGCCTCGGGGCCCTTGGCGCCCTGGCGCACGGTGACGCGCACCTGCTCGCCGTCGGCCAGACCATCGAGACCCGACTTCTCCAGGGCGCGGATGTGGACGAAGATGTCCTTACCGCCGGAGACCGGGGCGATGAAGCCGAAGCCCTTGGTG
>DASPIO010000238.1:0-5604 GCA_035629155.1 Azospirillum sp.
CGTGTACCTGTTCAACATCGACTCCGGCCGCCAGGAGGTCCTCGGCGACTTCCCCGGCATGACCTTCGCCCCGCGCTTCTCGCCGGACGGCAACAAGGTCATCATGAGCATGGCGCAGAACGGCAACACCGACATCTACACCCTCGACCTGCGCACCCGCCGCAGCACGCAACTCACCGACGGCCCGGGCATCGACACCGCACCCAGCTACTCGCCGGACGGCCAGCGCATCGTCTTCGAATCGGACCGCGGCGGCTCGCAGCAGCTCTACGTCATGAACGCCGACGGCTCCGGCGTGCGCCGCCTGAGCTTCGGCGAGGGCCGCTACGGCACGCCGGTGTGGTCGCCGCGCGGCGACCTGATCGCCTTCACCCGCCAGCGCGGCAGCAACTTCGCCGTCGGCGTCATCCGTCCGGACGGCACCGGCGAGCGCATCCTCAGCGAGGCCTACCACGTGGAGGGGCCGACCTGGGCGCCGAACGGCCGCGTCCTGATGTTCTTCAAGGAGTCGCCGGGCGGCGGCGGGTCGCGTTCGGCCAAGCTATTCTCTATCGACGTATCAGGTATCAACGAACGTCGGGTCGTAACGCCGCTCGACGGCTCCGATCCCGCATGGTCGCCCTTGATTCCCTAAGGGACTAGCCCTATTTTGCGCGCCGCGTGGACAACGCCTAGGCGGAAGGTCAGAACGGCCCTCCGCCCCGTCGGGGCCTGACGGAAAACGTTGTCCAGCACGTGCTTTCCACCAATCCGTGTTCGCCCACTCACATCGAGTGTCGCTAAGGGGGTCATACTATGAATCTCAAGGTCCTGAGCCTGTGTGCGGCTCTTGCTCTGCTCGCTGCCTGCGAAACCGCGCCGAAGACCGACGGTGGTGCCAACACCTCCGGCACCCAGTCCTCGATCCGTCCGGGCTCGCAGGAAGACCTGGTCGTGAACGTCGGCGACCGCGTGTTCTTCGGCTTCGACCGTTCGGACCTGACGCCGGAGGCTCGCGCCACGCTCGACCGTCAGTCGGCCTGGCTGAAGCAGTACCCGAACGTCACCGTGACCGTTGAGGGTCACGCCGACGAGCGCGGCACCCGCGAGTACAACCTGGCTCTCGGCGAGCGCCGCTCGAACGCCGTGAAGAAGTACCTGGCCGCGCAGGGCATCAACCCGTCGCGCGTCAAGACCATCTCCTACGGCAAGGAGCGTCCCGCCGTTCTCGGCTCGAACGAGGCCGCCTGGGCCCAGAACCGTCGTGGCGTGACCGTCGTCGACTGACGACGGGAACCCGCCGGGGTTTTCGTGAAGCGCCGCGCCGGGGCAACCCGGCGCGGCGTTTTCTTTTTTCGGCGTTGCTTGCCGGAAAATGTCACAATACCACCCGAATGGATCATGATCCGGCCCGATTTCGGCCTCCGTGCCGGGCGAAACGGTGAGTATCGATTCAACTTGCTGCACCGTCTCCGGGGGACCCATGACCATTCGGATCGCGTTCGCCGCAGGCGCCCTCGCGCTTTTGTCCGCCTGCGCCGCCGACGACATCAAGAGCCAGCCGACTTGCTGCCGCCCGCCGCCGCCTGAACCCCGCGGCCTGCCCCCCGATGTCGGCGACCGCGTTTTCTTCGGCTACGACCGCTCCGACCTGACGCCGGAGGCGCGCGCCACGCTGGACCGGCAGGCGGAATGGCTGCGACTGCGCCCGAGCCGCGCCATCATCATCGAGGGTCACGCGGACGAACGCGGCACGCGCGACTACAATCTGGCGCTGGGCGAGCGGCGGGCGCAGGCGGTGCGCAATTACCTGCTGGCCAAGGGCGTGGCGCCGACGAACCTGTCGCTGATCAGCTACGGCAAGGAACGCTTGGCGGTCCCCGGCGACGGCGAGGCCGCCTGGGCGCAGAACCGGCGCAGCGTGACCGTGGTCGATTGACGCGTACCTGTCTCCTGCGCAACGCCGTCGGCAGCATCGCGCGGCCGCTGCGACGCCGTCAGCGCCGCGCTCGAATACCTGCTCCAGGGCGTCCGAGGCCCCCAAGAACGCGCTTTCCTTTGCTGGATTACCGCCATATTTTCGCCCCCATGGGCCGGCAGCGTTGGCCGGCGTTCCCCGCCGTTCCGGACGAGACACCATCGATGAAGACGACGACCTCCCTCGCTGCCCTGCTGGTGGGCGGACTGCTGTTCAGCGGCGCGGCCCTGGCGCAGGATGCCGGGCAGTTCCGCCGCCTGGAGCGGCTGGAGGCCGGCGCCGCCGCGCTGGGCGGCCGCATCGAAGTGGCGCAGGCCGACATGCCGCACTCGCTGGCCGCCGACTTCGAGGTGCGGCTCCAGCGCATGGAGCGCACCCTGTCGGAGCTGACCGGCCGCTATGAGGAAGCCGTCTACCAGATGAACCAGCTGAAGGACCGGCTGGAGCGCATCAACGGCGATGTCGACTTCCGCCTCCAGGCGCTCGAAAAGGGGGCCGGTGGGGGCGGTCTGGGTGGCGGCCCGGTGGCGCAGGCGCCCGCCGCGCCGGCCGCCAAGACCCCCGACAAGACGCCGGACAAACCCGCCGCTCCGCCGGCGGCTCCCCCGACCGCGACCGCCAAGCCGGCCGACACCAAGGTCGCGGCCCTTCCCCCCGGCGCCAGCCCGGAGAAGCAGTACGAGCACGCCTTCGAACTGCTGAGCAAGGCTGACTACGACCGCTCGGAAAAGGAATTCCGCGAGTTTCTGACCAGGAACAAGAGCCACACCCTGGCCGGCAACGCGCAGTACTGGCTGGGCGAGACCTATTACGTCCGCAACAAGTTCGTCGAGGCGGCCAGCGCCTTCGCCGAGGCGATCCAGAAGTACCCGAAGGGCACCAAGGCGCCGGACAGTCTGCTGAAGCTCGGCATGTCGCTGGCCCAGCTCAAGCAGAACGCCGACGCCTGCACCGCCTTCGGCCAGTTGGTGACCAAGTTCCCCGACGCCTCGACCAGCGTCAAGCGCCGCGCCGAAACCGAGCGCCGAAAGCTCAACTGCAAATGATCCGGCGGTGACCGCCTCGCTCACGGCGGCCGCGTTCGCCGCGCGCATGGCGCGGCTGGGCGGATTCGAGGCCGCGCCGCGCCTCGCCGTCGGCGTCTCCGGCGGCGCCGACAGTCTCGCCCTCACCCTGCTGGCGCACGAGTGGGCGGCGGCGCGCGGCGGCTCCGTCCTGGCGCTCACCGTCGACCATGCCCTGCGCCCCGAAGCCGCCGCCGAGGCTGCCCAGGTCGCCGCGTGGCTCGCCGCGCGCGGCATCGCCCACGCCGTCCTGCGCTGGGAGGGCGCCAAGCCCGCCTCCGGCCTCCAGGCCGCCGCCCGCGCCGCCCGCCACGCCTTGCTGGCCGAACGCTGCCGGGCCGAGGGCATCCTGCACCTGGCGCTCGCCCATCACCGCGACGATCAGGCGGAAACGGTGCTGCTGCGCCTCGCGCGCGGCAGCGGCGTCGACGGCCTCGCCGGCATGGCCCCGATCCGCTGGGACGCCGATGTGCGCATTCTGCGCCCGCTGCTGGATGTGCCGCACGCCGCCCTGGAAGCGACCTGCCGCGCCCAGGGCCAGCCCTGGATCGAGGATCCCTCCAACCGCTCTCCAGCCTACGCCCGCGGCCGGCTGCGCGCCGCCGCCGCCGCCCTGGCCGGGGAGGGGCTGGAGCCGGCGCGCCTGTGCGACACCGCGCGGCGTGCCCGCCGCGCCCGCGCCGCGCTGGAGGATCTCACCGCCGCCCTGCTGGCCCGCGCCGCCACGCTCTACCCCGAAGGCTGGATCCGCCTTGACCCCGCACCGTTGACCGACGCGCCGGAGGAACTCGGGCTGCGGGCGCTCGCCCGCGTCCTCGCCTGCGTCGGCGGTGCCCCCTACGCCCCACGCGCCGAGCGGCTGGAGCGCCTGTATGAAGACGTCCGCGCCGGCCTGCGCGCCGGCCGCACGCTGGGCGGCTGCCGCATCACGCCGCGCCGTGGCGCGCTGGCCGTGACCCGCGAGCCCGATGCCGCCACCGAGCGCCTGTCCCTCGCCCCGGGCGCCCGGATCTGGTGGGATCGCCGCTTCACCGTCTCGCTCGCCCCCGACGCCGCCGGCTCCCTCGCCGTCGCCCGCCTGGGCGCCGACGGCTGGCGCCAAGTCGCCGCCGCGCACCCCGATCTGCGTGCGCACGATCTGCCGGAACCGGCCCGCGCCGCGCTGCCGGCGCTGTGGAAAGACGGTGACCTGGTCGGGGTGCCGGCCCTGCCGCTTCCCAGCCCGTCCGCGGATGCCGGAGGGGCGGCGCGCTTCACCCCTTCGACACCTCTGGCGGGACCAGCTTTTCCGGTTGTTAAAGCCGGGGCCTGCATTATTTAATCAGGAGACGTGCCCGTGGGATTGGGTTGGGGCTCCGGGCCAACGGTACCGATCGGCGCGGTTCGCTTAGAAAGGCGTGAAACGTGAACAACTTCGGCAAGAATCTCGCGCTCTGGATCATCATCGGCCTGCTGCTGGTGGCGCTGTTCAACCTGTTCCAGAGTTCCTCCACCCGCAGCCCGCAGACGACGGTCCCGTTCAGCGAGCTGATCGCCGAGGTCGATCGCGGCCAGGTCGCCGACGTGACCATCAAGGGCAACCAGGTCACGGGCCACTTCACCGACGGCCGCTCCTTCAGCACCTACATCCCGGCTGAAGCCGACCTCGTGCAGCGCCTGACCGCCAAGAACGTGCGCATCAGCGCCGTCCCGGATGACAGCAACGTGCCCTCGCTCTTCTCGGTGCTGCTGTCCTGGTTCCCGATGCTGCTGCTCATCGGCGTGTGGATCTTCTTCATGCGCCAGATGCAGTCGGGCGGCGGCAAGGCCATGGGCTTCGGCAAGTCGCGCGCGCGCCTGCTGACCGAGAAGGTCGGCCGCGTCACCTTCGACGACGTCGCTGGCATCGACGAGGCCAAGCAGGAGCTGCAGGAGATCGTCGAGTTCCTGAAGGACCCGCAGAAGTTCCAGCGCCTGGGCGGCAAGATCCCCAAGGGCGTGCTGCTGGTGGGGCCGCCGGGCACCGGTAAGACGTTGACCGCGCGCGCCGTGGCGGGCGAGGCCAACGTGCCATTCTTCACCATCTCCGGTTCGGACTTCGTCGAGATGTTCGTCGGCGTCGGCGCCAGCCGCGTGCGCGACATGTTCGAGCAGGGCAAGAAGAACGCGCCCTGCATCATCTTCATCGACGAGATCGACGCGGTGGGTCGCCACCGCGGCGCCGGCCTGGGCGGCGGCAACGACGAGCGCGAGCAGACCCTGAACCAGCTCCTGGTCGAGATGGACGGCTTCGAGGCGAACGAGGGCGTCATCCTCATCGCCGCGACCAACCGCCCGGACGTGCTGGACCCCGCGCTGCTGCGCCCCGGCCGCTTCGACCGCCAAGTCGTCGTGCCGAACCCGGACGTGCTGGGGCGCGAGAAGATCCTCAAGGTGCACATGCGCAAGGTGCCGCTGGCCCCGGACGTGGAGCCGCGCATCATCGCCCGCGGCACCCCCGGCTTCTCCGGCGCCGACCTCGCCAACCTCGTCAACGAGGCGGCCCTGCTCGCCGCCCGCGCCGGCAAGCGCGTCGTCGGCATGGCCGAGTTCGAGAACGCCAAG
>DASPIO010000239.1:0-11508 GCA_035629155.1 Azospirillum sp.
GGAGGTGAGCGACCGGCCGCAGCGCCGGACGTTCAGCACCGCCGACAAGCTGCGCATCCTGGAGGAGGTCGACCGCGCCCGCCCTGGCGACATCGGCGCCATCCTGCGCCGCGAAGGGCTGTACTCGTCCAATGTCGGGCGCTGGCGGCGCCAGCGCGATGCCGGCCTGCTGCGCGGGTTGGCGCCCGCCAAACCGGGCCCAAAGAGCCCGCCGGCCCAGCCGCACAGGACCGATCTCGATCGTCTGGAGCGGGAGAACGCGCGATTGCGCGATCCGCTCGCGCGCGCCGAGGCTGTCATCGAGCTTCAAAAAAAGTGGCGCAATTGCTGGAGACCTCGCTCGGCTCGACGGACCGCGGCGAGCCCAAGTGATGGCCGCCATCGAGCACGCGGCGCCAGCGGTGGACATCGCCACCGCCTGCCGCGCCCTGGGCGTGCCGCGCGCCAGCTTCTATCGGCACCGCGCCCACCAGCGCCGGGTCGGGCCACCGCGCCCGCCCACCGGTCGGCCACCGCCGCCCCGCGCTTTGAGCGGCGGCGAACGGCACCGCGTCCTCGAGCTGTTGCATGGCGAGCGCTTCGGCGATGCCGCCCCGGCGCAGGTCTACGCCACGCTGCTCGACGAGGGGCAATACCTGTGTTCGGTGCGCACCATGTACCGCCTGCTCGCCGCCAACGACGAGGTGCGCGAGCACCGCCAGCAGCGCCGCCACCCGGCCTACCGCAAGCCGGAGCTGCTCGCCACCGGCCCCAACCAGGTGTGGAGCTGGGACATCACCAAGCTGAAGGGTCCGGTCAAGGGCACGTGGCTGTGCCTGTGCGTCATCCTCGATATCGACAGCCGTGCCGTGGTGGGTTGGACGGTGGCCTACCGGGAAAGCGCGGCGCTGGCCGAGCGGCTGATCCGCCAGACGGTGCGCAAGCAGGGCATCGCCCGCGACCGGCTGACGCTGCACGCCGATCGGGGCGCCGCGATGAAGGCCAAGGCGGTGCTCGAGCTGCTGGCCGACCTCGGCGTGACGCACAGCCACAGCCGACCACAGCAGTCCAACGACAACCCGTTCTCCGAGGCGCCGTTCAAGACGCTGAAGTACCACCGCGACTTTCCCGGGCGCTTCGGCTCGATCCAGGATGCTCGGGCGTTCTGCCGCGCCTTCTTCCCCTGGGACAACACCGAGCATCGGCATTCCGGGCTGGCGTTGATGACGCCGCACCAGGTGCACTACGGCGACACCGCCGCGATCCGTGCCGCCCGCCAGGCGGTGCTCGATGAGGGGCACCGTCGCCACCCTGAGCGCTTCGTGCGCAAGCCGCCGGAAGCGCCGGCCCCGCCCACGGCGGTGTGGATCAACCCGCCGGCCGACCGGAAGGTGAGCTGATGCCCGCCCTGCTATCCCGTTGTTCGGCTGGAGAGCGGCCATCCCGCCGTCCCGGCCTGCCATTCCCCACGCCGGCGCGCGAGAGGGCGGGCCAAGTCCTTCCCGAGGGACCCGCCCCAAGGGGCGGGACGGAAGGGCCTTGCGCGGCCCGAGCCCGCCGGCATCCTGCAAGCAGACGGACGAGGCGACCACCACGCTGGCGCCGCTGATCACGCAGGCTTACCGAGCTTGAACTCCTGACCCCGGCTGTCTCATTCGCGTTGACACGTACCGCTTCAGTCGTCCTCGTACAGCCCCTTGGCGGCATCACGGTGGCAGGTCTCGCAGTTCCCCTTGGCTCCCACCGTCTTGCGCTTCCAGACGGCCGGATCGAAGTCGTGCTTGCGCAGCCACCAGCGCTGTTCGGTGATGCGGATGAGCCGCCCGTCGCCGCCCCCGGCGTTGCGCGCGAGGTAGTCGCGGATGCTCGCCGCCACCTCCGCCGGCAGGGTCGCCTTGTCGCCGAAGTGGTCGGCCAGACCGTCCATGATGCGGGTCCAGCTCGCCGCCGGCAGCAGGCCCGGCTGGTAGGCCATGTGGCACTCGCCGCATTCCTTCAGCGTGGCGCCGTGGGTCACCGGCGGCACACGCTCGAACTCGCTCGCCAGGGCGGCTCCGCTTGCCAGGAGGAGCGCCGCGGCGGTGCCGATCCATGCACGCATGATGGCCTCCTCACGCTGCGGTGGCGGGGGCCAGCGCGTCGCGGAGTTCCGCGTAGCGGCTGGCGAAGAACAGCAGCGGCGTGCCGTCGCGGTGTTCGAAGCGGTGCACCCGCCCCAGGAACACGACGTGGTCGCCGGCCTCGACGTGGCTGTGCCCGGTGCACTCGAACCGCGCCAGGCAGCCGGGCAGCAGCGGCAGCCCGCCCAAGCCCGGCTCCCAGGCGATGCCGGCGAAGCGGTCCGCCACCCGCGCGGCGAAGCGGTCCGACAGGGCGCGCTGCTCCTCGGTCAGCACGTTCACGGCAAAGCGGCCGGCGTCGCGGAACACGTCCAGGCTCGCGGAGCCGCGCATCAGGCTCCACAGCACCAGCGGCGGATCCAGGGATACCGATGCGAACGAGTTGACCGTGAGCCCGACGGGCGTGCCGACCGGGTCCAGGGTGGTGACGATGGCGACGCCGGTGGCGTAGCGGCCGTAGGCGTCGCGCAGCGCGCGGGTGTGCGGATCAAGAGACATCGGCGGAGGTCCTCTATTTGCCGGCCAGGAAGGTGATGAAGTCGCCCTTCTCGCGCGCGGTGCAGGCGCGGCCCAGCACGTTGACGCAGTCGCGCTCGAAGCGCTTCTCCACCTCGGCGGCGTCGGTGAAGCGCGCCGGGTTGGCCGACACGGCCATCGGCTCGATGGCGCGTCCCGTGCGCGCGTGGCGCCCGGCGGCGGCCGGGTTCTCCGTGTGGCAGGCGGCGCAGGAGGCCGTCTCCGGCTTGCCGCCGCCGTGCGGGCCGAGGTAGAGGGCGCGGCCGCGCTCCGCCGAGAAGCCAGCGAAGTCAGCGGCCTGCGCCTTCGCCAGGGCGGCGTAGCCGTCGAGGATCTTGCCGCGGGCGGGATCGGTACCAGCCGCCAGGGCGGCGCCGGCGGTGATCGCCGCCACGGCGGCGAGGACGAGGGTGGGTTTCATGGTCTCACTCGGGCGGTTGGTGGGATCAGGCGGCGACCGGCGCCGGCTTGGGGCGCTTCAGCCAGTGCAGGCCGAAGACCAGGGCGATGTGGGCGAGGACGACGAAGAGGGACAGTTCGCCAAGGGATTCGTGCAAGTCCTCCAGTGCCACGACGACATCCGCGACGGCGCCGGACGTGGCCGCCAGCCCGACGGCGGCGAGCAGCGCCGCAGCCAGCCAGGCGATCAGCGGGCTGCGCTCGGCGCGGGTCTTGGCATCGCCGGCCAGCAGGCGGGCCAGCCAGTCCAGCGTCGGCGCTACGGCCGGACGGGGGAAGCGCAGCGGACTTCCCGCGGCGGCGAAGACGCCCAGGGTTGCCCGCACGGCCAGCGCGGCGAGGACGGCGTAGCCGGAGAAGACGTGCATGCCGTAGGTGTCCTCGTCCCCCGTCAGGTAGGCCACGACGAAGGCCCCGGAGAGCGTGGCGTGGACGAGGAGGAGGACGGCCATTTCGGCGGCGGTCGGTTTGCGGGCGGTCATGATTGGTCTCCTTGCCGGGGGGCTCAGTCGTGCTCGGCGCCGTGGGTCCAGAGATCCCGCAGGCTGGCCGTGCCCTGGGCCGACGCCTGCCAAGCGCTGGCCAGAGCGCCGATGGCCAGCGCGGCCAGCAGGGTGTGGACGATCATCTTCCTGAGCATGGCGGCCTTCCCGGGTCAGTTGTCGTCATGATGGCGGTCGTGATGGCGGTCGCGGCCGAAGGCGGCGCCGTCGTCGCGGATGATCTGGTTGGCCTGGAGGGCGTTGCCGCGCACGCGGCCGACCACGGTGACTGGGCTGCCGGCCTGCAGCCCCTCGGGCAGGACGCCGCGGCTGGTCACGTCGACCGTGCTCTGGCCGTCGTCGAGAACGAACCACGTGGCGTTCAGTTTGCCGACCGTGCCGGTGACGGTGCCGCCGCCGGCCTTGAGCACCTCGGCGATCGGTTGCGGACCGCCCGGCTGAACGGCGTCGGCGCGGCGGTGATGGTCGCCGGCCTGGGCGCTGCCGACGGCGGCGAGGGCGGCCAGGGCGGTGAGAAGAGTGGTCTTGAGCATGGTGTCACCTCGAATGCGGATGAGCGGCGGAGCGCTCGATGGGCCGCACTGTGCGCCGGCGCACCTGAGGCAAGCCTGAACGGGGCGTTCATTCGGCGTTCAGGAAATCCCGGCGAGACCGTCGCGCCGCTGGCGATGGGAGCGTCCCGCCGTCGAGGCCCTGCGTCCGTCGCGCGACGATCAGCACCATGTCGACGTGTCGCAGCGAGGAGAAAAGGGCAAGATCTTGCCCTTTTCTCCTCGCTGCGACACGTCGTAGTATGGCTTATCCGCGCCGATAGGGTGTGAATGATGGACCAGCCGGAGTGCCTCAGCCGAGAGCTGATCGCTTTCCTGAAAGGCGATATCAGCATCATGCTTGCGTCGGGGGACAGGACCGGGCTCCCGACGCTCGGCCGGGCTCTTGCTTGCGACGTGTCCGCTGATGGCCGGCGCCTCACGGTCTTCCTGGCGGCCAAGCCGAACGCTGCGTTGCTCTCGGCCATCGCAGACAGCGCGAGGGTGGCCCTGGTCGTCAACAGGCCCAGCACCCACCGCTCCATCCAGCTCAAGGGCTGGGACGCCGAGGTGGCTCCGGCGGGAGAGGGTGCCGCGGCGGCCGTGGCGCGCCACGGCGCCGGCTTCTGCCGCGACGTCGGCCTGATCGGGTTCGATGAGGCTTTCTCCCGGACGCTCATGGCGCATGACCCGGATGATCTCGCGGCGGTGACGTTCACGCCTGTCGCCGCCTTCGACCAGACGCCCGGCCCGCGGGCCGGGGGGCCGGTGGGGCCATGAGCCGCGACATCAGCCTGGACGCCATCCGCACCTGCCTGGAGGGCGTGATTCCCGCCGCCATCGCCACGACCGACAGCGAGGGCATGCCGAACGTCTCGGTGCTGTCCCAGGTCCACTACATGGACCCGACGCACGTTGCGCTGTCCTACCAGTTCTTCAACAAGACGCGGCGGAACATCCTCGCCAATCCCCACGCGATGCTCCAGGTGATCGACCCCGGAACGGTCGCGCAGTACCGCTTGCGCGTGCGCTATCTGAGGACCGAGACCTCCGGGCCGCTTTTCGAGAGCATGAGGGCCAAGCTGGCCGGCATTGCCTCCCATACCGGCATGGCCGGCGTCTTTCGCCTGCTGGGAGCCGACGTTTTCGAGGCGCTCGGCATCGAGGAGGTGCCGGGCGCCACCCTGCCGGTGCTGGCGCGCAACCGCAGCCTGCCGGCGGCGACCCGGCGGTGTTGCGAGCGGCTGTCGGCCTGCACCGACCTGGAGGAGTTGCTGGACAGGACCATCTCCGACCTGCGCGATCTCTTCGGCGTCGAGCACGCCATGATTCTGATAGCTGATGAGTCCGCCGGCCGGCTCTACACCGTCGCCAGCCTGGGATACAGCGCCTCCGGCATCGGATCGGAGATCGCGTTCGGCGACGGGGTGATCGGCGTCGCGGCGCGCGAGCACACGGCGATCCGCATCACGCACGCCACGTCCGACTACGCGTATGGCCGTGCCGCGCGCGACAGCAGCCGGGAGTTGGGAGCGCCCGGCGGCGAGGCGACAGAGATCCCGTTTCCGGGCCTGGCGAACCCGCACAGCCAACTCGCCGTGCCGATCCGCGTCGGGAAGGAGCTGATCGGCGTGCTGTTCACCGAAAGCCGGGAGGCTATGCGGTTCTGCTACGATGACGAGGACGCGCTGGCCACGGTCGCCGCCCTGCTCGGGACCATGATCCACATCATGCGGCAGCCGGCCGCGGCTGTCGAGGCGGTGACCGAGGCGCCCACGGCCGCCGCCGAACCCAGCGGCGCGCCCGCGCTGCTGTGCCACCACGCCGCCGACGACAGCGTGTTCATCGACCACCAGTACCTGATCAAGGGTGTCGCCGGGGCGATCCTCTGGTGGCTGGTGCGCCAGCACGCCCAGCACGCGCGCACGGATTTCTCCAACCGCGAACTGCGGCTGGCGCCGTGCATCCGCCTGCCGGAAGCCGCGGAGAACCTTGAAGCCAGGCTCATCCTGCTGCGCCGCCGCCTGGCGGAACGGTGCGACATCCTGGGCATCGAGAAAACCGGGCGCGGACGCTTCCGGCTGGTGGTGCGGCGCCCGCTGGCGCTGAAGGAGATGCCCTGACGCGGCACAGGCGGGAGGTTCGTTTTCGCATTCGATATTTTCGCTTACGAAAAATTTAGGGTTGCGTGAGGGAAGAGTTAGCAACGCCGGTTGCCCGCGCACGCCTATAGTCCGCACGACTTTCGATCCTCAGGAGGACGTGCCGATGGACGCGCGAGAACGCGTACGGGCCCTGGAGCGGATGATGCTGATCCGGGCCTATGAGGAGACGGTGATTGCGCTGCATGCCGAGCAGCGCGCCGCGGGTACCTGCACCGCGGTCGGGCAGGAGGCGGCGGCCGTCGGGGTGGTGTCCGCGCTGTCAGACGCCGACACGATCCTGACCAACCACCGCAGCGCCGGCCATCTCCTGGCGCGCGGCGCGGATCCCGGTCGAATGCTGGCCGAGGTGATGGGCCGGAGCGGCGGTTATTGTGGCGGCAAGAGCGGATCGCTGCACATCTCCGCGAAGGAGCTGGGGGTCGTGCTGACCTCGACCATCGTCGGCGGCGAACTGTCGCTGGTCACCGGGGTCGCGCTGTCGCAGTCCATGCTTGGCGGAGAGGGCATCGTCACCTGCTTTTTCGGCGACGGCGCCGCCTGCGAGGGCCGCTTCCACGAATCCCTCAATCTCGCGGCGGTGTGGAATCTGCCGATCCTCTACGTCTGCGAAAACAACCAGTGGCAGGCCTTCGTGCACCGGCGCGAAACCACGCTGGCCGAAAGCGTCGGGCCGCAGGCGGCGGTCTACGGCATGGAGTGGCACACGGTGGACGGCAACGACGTGGACGCGGTGAGCGCGGCCGCGCAGCGCGCCGCCGCCTCGGTCCGGGAAACGCGCAAGCCCTTCCTGCTGGAGGTCCAGACCTACCGCCTGCGCGGGCACTTCGAGCCCGATGATCAATCCTACGTCGATCCCGCCGAGTTGGCCCAGTGGCGCGCTCGCGACCCGATCCTGGTGGCCGGCAACCGACTCGTCGAGGAGGGCCGTCTCACCGCCCCGGAGATCCGGGGGATGGAGGCCGCGGCGAAGCGGCGGATGGAGCAGGCCGTCGCCTTCGCCGACGCCAGCCCCTATCCGGGCCTCGAGGAACTCACCACCGACGTCTACGCCTGAGGAGACCTTCATGCAGACCATGACCGTCAACGACGCCGTCTCCGCAGCGCTGGCCGAGGAAATGCGCCGCGACGACCGGGTTCTCATCTTCGGCGAGGGCGTGGCGACCAAGCGCCGGGATCTGCTCGCGGAGTTCGGCGCCGCCCGCGTGCGCAACACGCCGCTGGCCGAAGGGATCATCGCCGGCACCGCGGCGGGCGCGGCGGCAACCGGGCTGCGCCCGGTGGTGGACCTGCTGTTCGCGCCTTTCCTGTGCTACGCCATGGACGAGATCGTGAACAGCGCCGGCAAGCTCCGCTATGTCTCGGGCGGCCAGTTCGCGTTCCCGATGGTGGTGCTCGCCCTGACGGGCGGCGGCTGGGGCGTCGGCGCCCAGCACAACCACAACGTCGAAGCCTGGTTCGTGCACAGTCCGGGCCTGAAGGTCGTCATGCCCTCGACCGCGGCCGACTTCAAGGGGCTGCTCATGGCCGCCATCCGCGACGACAACCCCGTGCTGTTCTTCACCGACATCGCGCTGGGCTACACGGCGGGCGAGGTGCCGGACGGCGATGCCCTCGTCCCGCTGGGCCGGGCGTCGGTGCGGCGGGAAGGCGGGGACGTCACGCTGATCAGCTACGCCAAGAGCGTTCACGCCTGCCTCCAGGCGGCCGAGCAGCTCGCGGTGCAGGGAATCGCGGCCGAGGTCATCGACCTCCGCACGCTCAAGCCGCTCGACGAGGACACCATCCTTCGCTCGGCGTGCAAGACCGGACGGGTCGTGGTCGTGCACGAGGCGAGCCGGATGTGCGGCGTCGGCGCCGAAATCGCCGCTTTGGTCGCCGACAAGGCCTTTGGCGCGCTCCGCGCCCCGGTGGTGCGGCTGACCGGTCCGGATGCCCCGACCCCCGCGAGCTTCCCGCTCGAACAGAGCTTCGCCCCGTCGGCCGGCGCCATCGTGGAAGCGGCAAGCCGCCTCGCCGGCTGGCCGGTTCGCCCCGGCGAGGCGGCCCTGGTCCCGGCGTGACGCGCCGGGGCCCGTCGGCAGATACGCAAAGCAATACAGCAGGGAGATCACCCATGAAGACCATCAGCCTCTCGGCTTTTGCCCTGGCCATGCTCGCCGCGCAAGGCGCCGGCGCCGAGGATCTCGTCGCGCGGGGCGAATACCTTGCACGGATCATGGACTGTCAAGGATGTCACACCACCGGCGCCCTGGCCGGCAAACCCGATCCCGCCATGCATCTGGCGGGGTCCACCATCGGGTTCGGCATTCCCGATGTCGGCGTCATGTATCCGCCCAACCTGACGCCCGACCGGGAGACCGGCCTCGGGAGCTGGAGCGACGAGGATCTCGTCCGTGCGGTGCGGACTGGAATGCGTCCCGACGGGCGGCAACTCGCGCCGGTGATGCCGTGGCCTTCCTACGCGGCCTTGTCCGACGCTGACGCCAAAGCTCTGGCTGCCTACCTGAAGAGCTTGCCAGCCGTGCGCCATCGGGCACCACCGCCGGCCGGCACGAACGGCAAGCCCGCCGCGCCGTACTTAAGCATCATAACACCCCAGTAAGCTGATCTTGGTCGACAAGGGGCCTGGGTCTGCTCCGGCGGCGAGCGGACTCAGGTTCCGCAAAGTTGGGAATGACTGCTGTTGTTAAATGACTGCTGTTGTTAAGGGTTGTCGGATGCCTGCCTGCATATCCGAACCATGCGGATGCCACACCGGCAGGCGTCCGACAACCCTTAACAAAAGGGGACGCCGGCTCCGTAGCCGCTGATGATCCGCATTGCGCCACCGCGGTCCTTCGGTGTGGCGCGGAACCGCCGGCTTGCCACTTCGTCTCCTACCCCGAAGTGGGCAAGCCGTCTGCGCGGGAACCTGATCGCCACCTCGTGCATCAAACCCACCAGACAGGGAGCGATGCATGGACCAGGCAAACGCGATCGGGCAGCAGGCGACGCACAGCGACCGCGAACTGGCCGGACTTATCCGGCGCGGCGACGCCGACGCCTTCCGCATCCTGATGCAGCGGCACAACCAGCGGCTCTTCCGCATGGCGCGCAGCGTGCTGCGCGATCCGGCCGAGGCGGAGGATGCGGTGCAGGACGCCTACCTCCTGGCCTTCACACGCATCGGCCAGTTCCGCGAGGACGCCAGTCTGGCCACGTGGTTGGGCCGCATCGTCCTTAACGAGGCGCTGCGGCGGCTGCGGCAGAGGAGGCCCATGACCGAGTTCGATGAGGGCGGCTCCGACGGCCGAACGGCGGGCGCCGAGGTGATCCCCTTCCCAGGGGCCCAGCACCCCGTCGCGACACCCGAAGAGGACGCCGCCCGCGCCGAGACGCGGCGCTTGCTGGAGCGTGCCATCGACGCTCTGCCGGACCAGTTCCGCATCGTCTTCGTGCTTCGCGAGATAGAGCAGATGAGCGTCGAGGAGACGGCGTGCAGCCTCGGCATCCCGCCCGACACCGTCAAGACGCGCCTGCTCCGGGCTCGCCGACTGCTCGGCCACAGCCTGCGGCGGCAACTCGCGCCCGATCTGGCCGGCATGTTCCCGTTCGCCGGCGAGCGTTGCGCCCGCATCGTCGCGCGCGTGCTTGCGCGCCTGGACTTGCCAGCGCCGCCGCCCGGCGGCGCGTGACACACCGGTCCGACCCGAACCGACGCCGGACCCTCATCGAAGGAGGACAACCATGCTGATCCGCACCATCCTGGTCGCCGGTGCCTTCGCCATGGCCGCCAGCAGCCCCGCGCAGGCGCAGAACCTGGACAAGGCGCCGCCCGGCGGCTCCTACAAGAAGGTCAGCGAACTGGTGAAGCTGCCCGACTTCCTGCCGGGCATGGGCACGCTCTACGTCGATCCGAAGACGCTGCCGGCCGGCCCCTTCCTGGCTTACGATCACGACGGGCGGCTGGCCAGCACCATCTACATGGTTCCGGTCGAGGACATCCAGGGGCAGAAGAAGCTCGACAACCTGAAGGCCGCCGGCGGCAAGGTCGACCACGTCGACATGTACTTCAACGCCGGCCATCCGGGCGTGGAGAAGCCGCACTACCATATCGTCCTCTGGCACATCGCCGAGGCCGACGAGGCGCGCGTGGCGAAGTAGCATGATGGCGCGACGCACCGTGCTGCGGGCCGGCGGCTGGGCCGCCGGCCTGGCGCTGCTCGGCCTGCCGGCACCGGCAAAGGCCGAAGGGGTCGTGGAGATCCGCATGCGCGGGAACGCCGACGGATCGAAGGTGTGGTTTGACCCGGTCGGCGTGCTGGTCGAGCCCGGCCAGACGATCCGCTGGACCAACGTCGATCCCGGCAACTCGCACACCAGCACCGCCTACCACCCGGCGAACGACGGCCGTCCGCTGCGCATCCCCGAGGGGGCGGCGCCGTGGCACTCCGACTACCTGCTGCCGGACCAGAGCTTTGAGCTGCGCCTCACCGTGGCTGGCGTCTACGACTATTTCTGCCTCCCGCACGAGGAGGCCGGCATGGTCGGGCGCATCGTCGTCGGCCATCCGCAAGACGGTTTGCCCGCGGCTACGCTTCCGGAGCCGGCGCGGCCGCCGCTCCCATCGGTGGAGGAGATCCTCCGCCGCAAAGTCGTGCGCATCGACCAGTAACGCAGCGCCTCAACCGGCGTTCTTCAGGTGGCCTGTTCGGCGCCGCCGCCTGACGGTACCGATGCCGCGGCTCGCCGTGCCCGCCGTCAAACTTTGCAACGGAACCGTGGAGGGCGAGGACGGCATCGTCATCCCCATCGACTTCAAAGTCCCGCAGTCCCGCCGGGCATCACGCCCCGACCGCCATGACCGAACGCCCTTGCCGCCCGATCACATGATCCAATATGATGGGATCGGTTGATCGGAGGACGCCATGCAGGTTCGCGAAATCGTCAACGTCATGGGCGGGCGGCGTTCGGCCGCGCGGTGACCACCCCGCTGGATCTGCAGCGCGGCATCGGCGCCGGGCTGAAGGTCGCGGCCCTCGACCGCGTCGCCGGGCACGTCTACCCCGACCCGACGGCGCGGCGTGTCCTGATGACCCGCATCGTCCCCGAAGGCACGCTGAAGCGCCGCCTGCGCGAAGGCCGGCTCAGCCCCGCCGAAAGCGAGCGCACCGCACGCCTGGCCAACGTCATCGCCCATGCCGAGTATGTCTGGCGCAACGAGGATCAGGCGCGGCAGTGGCTGACGGCGCCGCAC
>DASPIO010000240.1:0-9334 GCA_035629155.1 Azospirillum sp.
CCAGGGGTCGTACTTGGAGGCCTGCTGCACCTCGGCCACCGACAGGCCGTGGCGGAACGCCTGGGCGATCACCAGCAGGCGGTCGTGCGTCGGCTTGGCGAGCGCACCGCGGATGGCGGCCGGGTCGGGGTTGTCCTCACCGGCGATCTTCACCTCGTTGAAGCCGGTCAGGCCGGTCTCCATGGAGCGCAGCGCCTTCTGCACCGACTCCTGGAAGGTGCGGCCGATCGACATGGCCTCGCCGACCGACTTCATCGACGTGGTCAGCAGCGGCTCGGCACCGGGGAACTTCTCGAAGGTGAAGCGCGGCATCTTGGTGACGACGTAGTCGATCGTCGGCTCGAAGCTCGCGGGCGTGCAGCCGGTGATGTCGTTGGTCAACTCGTCCAGCGTGTAGCCGACGGCCAGCTTGGCGGCGACCTTGGCGATCGGGAAGCCGGTGGCCTTCGACGCCAGCGCCGAGGAGCGGCTGACGCGCGGGTTCATCTCGATGACGATCAGGCGGCCGGTCTGCGGGTTGACCGCGAACTGCACGTTGGAGCCGCCGGTGTCCACCCCGATCTCGCGCAGCACCGCGATCGAGGCGTTGCGCATGATCTGGTATTCCTTGTCCGTCAGCGTCAGCGCCGGCGCGACCGTGATGCTGTCGCCGGTGTGGACGCCCATCGGATCGATGTTCTCGATGGAGCAGATGATGATGCAGTTGTCGGCGCTGTCGCGCACGACCTCCATCTCGTACTCCTTCCAGCCCAGCACCGATTCCTCGATCAGCACCTCGCCGACCGGGCTGGCGCGCAGGCCGCCGCGCACGATGTCCTCGAACTCCGCCCGGTTGTAGGCGATGCCGCCGCCGGTGCCGGCCAGCGTGAACGAGGGGCGGATGATGGCGGGCAGGCCGACGAACTCCAGCGCCTCCTGCGCCTCGCGGTAGGACTTGACCAGCCGCGACTTCGGGCTTTCCAGGCCCAGCTTGTCCATGGCGTCGCGGAACAGGATGCGGTCCTCGGCCTTGGCGATGACGTCGCGCTTGGCGCCGATCATCTCCACGCCCAGCCGCTCCAGGGTGCCGTCGTCGGACAGCGCCATGGCGGTGTTCAGCGCCGTCTGGCCGCCCATGGTGGGCAGGAGCGCGTCGGGCCGCTCCTTCTCCAGGATGCGGGCCACCACGGCCGGGGTGATCGGCTCGATGTAGGTGGCGTCGGCCAGACCGGGGTCGGTCATGATGGTGGCCGGATTGGAGTTGACCAGGATGACCCGGTACCCCTCCTCGCGCAGGGCCTTGCACGCCTGGACGCCGGAGTAGTCGAACTCGCAGGCCTGGCCGATGATGATCGGCCCCGCGCCGATGATGCAGATGGACTTGATATCTGTGCGCTTGGGCATGGCGGTCCGCTTCTCGACGTTCAGTCAGCAAAAGCCCCCTCCCGCCTTTGTGGGGGGAGAGGGGGCGTATGTCTCGTGCGAGGGCACTTTATAGGCACTAACCGGCCGGGGGGGAAGGGGTGGCTTTGGCAGATCCGCCATATGCCCGTAACAATGCAACGCAGCGGCGAAAGGGCGCTTGCGCGTTCGATGCAACGGCGTCATCAATCGAGGCATGACGCACGCCTTCGCCAAAGACAGCCGCGCCTGCGCCGCCTGCGTCTCGTGGAGCGGGCAACGCGTGCTGGCGGCCGACAACACGTTGGTCGAGGTCCCCCGCTACAGCGTGGAGGGGGAGTGCCGGACGGCGATCAGCCAGGACTACCGCAAGGTCCGCAAGTCCTATCATACCTGCGATGCGTGGTCGCCGCTGCCGCTGCTGCGCGCGCACGGCGGCCGCACCGACCGCACGCCGGGACCGTCGGCGGCGATGGCGGCGATCATGGCGAACGCCCCGGCGGGCGCGGCCGCGCCCGTTCCTCCGGCGCCGGTCGCGCCGCCGCCCAAGCCCGCGGCGCCGAAGCCGGCCGCGGCCCCGGCCGCGGAACCGGAGGTGCCGCGCTGCACGGCCACGCCGCTGGACATCGACAAGGTGCCGCCGCAGGCGCGCGTGCTGCACACCTACTGGACCCGGCTGAAGCGCCAGCGCCCGATGCCCGGCGCCCGCGAGATCGACACCGCGCAGGTGCGCGACTGCGTGGCGCGTCTGGCGCTGCTGGAGCCGGTGCGCGGCGGCGCCGACTTCGTCTATCGGGCCTGTGGCAAGGCGCTGGCCAAGCGCCTGGGGCAGCGGCCGGTCAGCCGCCTGCTCACCGCCTGCCACCCCGAGGACGCGGCGGAGCGCTGGCTGGCCGACCTGCGCGCCTGCCTTGCGGATGGCGGGCCGCGCAGCGTCCTGGTGCGCGACGATCCGATCCTGCCGGGACAGAAGTTCGTCGAGCTGCTGCTGCCGCTTGCCGACGAACAGGGCCGGCCGGCCTACGTGCTGGCCTACCGGCACCTGCCGGGCGGCTGACGGGGCGCCCCGCCATGGCGAGCGGACCCACCGACAGGACCGGCCACGATGCGACGCCCGAGTCGCCGGACCTTTGGCCCGCCCTGCTGTGGATCGCCGCCGGCATCTGGCAGTTCGCCGCCTTCCCGATGCTGTTCGCATGGTGGAAGGGGGTGCTCTACTTCCTGGTCGGCGCGCCGGTCATGCTGCTGGTCACCGGCACGGCGACGGCGCGCCTGCGCGGCGTGATGCTCGACATGGTGCGCGACGTCTTCCCGGTAAAGGACCGCTTTACCTGGCTGATCGCCGTTCTGCTGCGCGTCATGCTGGCCGCGCTGGAGGGCGTGCTGGTGCTCACCGCCGCGCGCGGGGCGTTCATGCTGATGGCGTAGGGGGTGGTTCTCTATGAGCGGCTGAGTGGGCGGCATCGCAGCGAAGCCGTTGCCGTTGGGCCGCGCGGCAGCTCAGCCGCCCAGCACCCGCGCCGCCGCAGCGGCCATCTCGTCGGCCGGCACGGTGAAGTCCCAGTCGAAGTTCAGCGCGCCGCGTTACGCCCGCGCGGCCTTGGGGAACAGCAGCAGGCGGTCGGGGGCGACGGAGGCCGCCACCGCGGCGCCGGGCGGCATGGGGACGTAGCCCGGCACGCGGGCATGGATCTCCACGCTGCCGTCGCGGCCGGGGACCGGCAGGCTCAGGCACACGCGGGTCGAATTGCCCATGAAGCTGGTGCGCCGCACCGTGGCGGGGATGGCGCCGTGATTGCCGCCGTGGCCGCCGCCGGGCGGAAGCAGGGTGACGTCCTCAACCCGGCAGGCCACCTCGATGGCGCCGCCGGCGGGCAGGGCGGGGACGTCGAAGCGGCCGAAGGGGGTGCTGAGCTGGCCGTCCGTCACCTCCGCCTCGAAGCGGTTCAACTCGCCGAAGAGCTGCGCCACGAAGCTGCTGGCCGGGTTGTGGTAGAGCGCCAGCGGCGTGTCGTCCTGCACGACGTGGCCGTCGGCCATGACCACCACGCGCTGGCCGATCTCCAGCGCCTCGTCCGGGTCGTGGGTGACGACCACGGTGGCGATGCCGCTGGCCTTGATGATCTGCACGACCTCCTCGCGCACCGAGCGGCGGAGCTGTTCGTCCAGCGCCGAGAACGGCTCGTCGAGCAGCAGCACGGCCGGGTCGCGGGCCATGGCGCGGGCCAGTGCCACGCGCTGCTGCTGACCGCCGGAAAGCATGTGCGGGTAGGCCTCGGCGTAGCCCTTCAGCGCCACCAGTTCCAGCAGCTCGGCCACCTTCCGGTCGCGCTCGGCGCGCGGGCGGTGGCGCAGGCCGAAGCCGATGTTGCCGGCCACGGTCAGGTGCGGGAACAGCGCGAAGTCCTGGAACATCATGCCGACCGAGCGGCGCTCGGGCGGCAGGGAGTGGCGGGGAGTGGCGACGACGGTGCCGCCGATGGCGATCTCACCGTCCTGCAGGGTTTCCAGCCCGCTGATCAGGCGCAGCAGCGTGGATTTTCCGCAGCCCGATGGGCCGACCATGCAGACGACCTCGTGCGGGTCGACCCGCAGGTCGATCCCGGCGAGCGCGCGGTGGCGGCCATAGCGGTGCGAGACCCCGGAGACTGCGATGGTGGACGGCATCGGATCGGCCCCTCGGAAAAGTAGAATGCCGCAGGCCCGGAGGCCTGCGGCACGGAGATGCTTACTTCCAGCCCGCGCGGTCCATGATGCGCAGGGCCGATTGGGCGTACTGCGCGTAGGCCGCGGCGTTCATCTTGTCCTGCTTGAAGGCGCCGAGGGCGACCAACTCGGGGTGCGGCTGCACCGCCGGGTTCACCGGATACTCCATGTTGCCGTCGGCGAAATGGCGCTGCGCCTCGGGGCTGGCCAGGAACTCCAGCAGCTTGACGGCGTCCGCCTTGTGCGGAGCGGTCTTCACCACGCCCGCACCGCTGACGTTCACGTGCGTGCCGCGGCCGGACTGGTTGGGGAAGATCACGCCGACCTTCGCGGCCACCGCCTTGTCCTCCGGCTTGGAGGAGGTGATGAGCTTGCCGAGATAGTAGGAGTTGGAGAGCGCCACGTCGCCCTCGCCGGCGGCCACGGCCTTGATCTGGTCGGTGTCGCCGCCCTTGGGCGCGCGGGCGAGGTTCCCGACCAGGCCCTTGACCCAGGCTTCCGTCTTCTCCTCGCCGTTGGCGGCGATCATGGAGGCGGTCAGCGCCAGGCTGTAGGGGTGGGTGCCGCTGCGGGTCAGCACGCGGCCCTTCCAGAACGGCTTGGCAAGGTCCTCGTAGTCCTTCAGGTCCTCGGGCTTCACGCGGTCCTTGGCATAGACGATGATGCGCGCGCGGCTGGACAGACCGTACCAGGCGCCGTTGGCGTCGCGCAGGTGCGCGGGAACGGCCTTGGCGAGGACGTCGGACGTCACCGGCTCCAGCAGGCCTTCGGCGGCGGCGGCGGCGAGGCGGCCGGCGTCGACGGTGATGAACAGGTCGGCCGGGCTGCTCGTCCCTTCCGACTTCATGCGCTGGATCAGCTCGTCATGGTTGCCTTCGATGACGTTGACCTTGACGCCGGTGGCCTTGGTGAACGCTTCGTAGATCGCCCGGTCGGTGTTGTAGTGCCGGGAGTTGTAGACGTTGACCTCCTGCGCCTGGGCCGCGGTGGCGAAGCCGAGGCCGGCGAGCAATGCCAGGGCGCTGGTCTTGAAGCGGAGCATCCCGTTTTCCTCACGAATGCGAATGACTATCATCTTCATTCCGAGTACCAGAACGCGTGCCGTCTGTCGAGGGGGTCGTTGGGATCGGTGTGACGGTTCCATGACGATGCGACCACCTGCCGCAGCCCCCCGGGCGCGGTTCAATGGTGCCCGGGCCGCGACGCGGCGATGGAGCGGCTGAGCAGGATCACCGGCAAGAGGCCGGCCAGAACGATGATCAGCGCCGGCAGGGCGGCGTCGTCCAGCCGTTCGGTGGAGGCCATGCGGAACGCCTCGATGGCCAGCGTGTCGAAGTTGAAGGGGCGCAGGATCATGGTGGCCGGCAGCTCCTTCATGATGTCGACGAAGACCAGCAGGAAGGCGCTGAGCATGCTGGCGCGCAGCAGCGGCAGGTGGACGCGGAACAGCACCTGCACCGGCCGGTTGCCCAGCGAGCGCGCCGCCCCCTCGATGTTGGGGCTGATCTTGGTGAAGCCGGATTCCAGCGGGCCGTAGGCGACGGTGAAGAAGCGGATGAGGTAGCCGTACAGGACGCCCACCAGTGTGCCGCCCAGGATGTAGCCGGTGACCGCCCCGCCGAACCACTGGCCGGCCGTGCCGATGGCGATCAGGATGCCCACGGCGATGACGGCGCCCGGCGTGGCGTAGCCCAGCGAGGCCACGCGCACGGCCAGCGCGGCGACGCGCGTGCGGTCCTGCCGCACGCCGTGCAGCACCAGGAAGCCCACGGCGACCACCAGCACCGCGCCCACCACGCCCAGCAGCAGCGTGTTGGCGGTGAGGTGGGCGACCTGCTCCAGCGTGATCTCCGCGTTGCCGCGGGCGATCATCCACACCAGAATGCCGGCCGGCAGCACGAAGCCGAAGACCACCGGCGGCGCGCAGAAGAACCACGCCAGCAGCGTGCCGGGCGCCGACAGGTGTACGGTGGGCAGGTGGCGGTAGCGCATGGTGGTCTGGTGGAAGCGCATGCGTCCGCGCGACAGCCGCTCCAGCCCCAGCACGGCCAGCACGAACAGCAGCAGGATGGCGGCGAGCTGTGCGGCCACCACCGGGCTGCCCAGCGCGAACCACGCCCGGTAGATGCCGACCGTGAAGGTGTCGATGCCGAAGTACTTCACCGCGCCGAAGTCGGCCAGCGTCTCCATCAGCGCGTAACCGACGCCGGTGGCGATGGCCGGCCGCGCCAGCGGCAGCGCCACCCGCAGGAAGCTGGTGAGCGGCGTGGCGCCCAGCGTGCGGCTGACCTCCAGCACGCACACCGACTGTTCCAGGAACGCCGTGCGCGAGAGGACGTAGACGTACGGGTACAGCACCGCCGACAGCACGAACCCGGCCCCGCCCAGCGAATGGATCTCCGGGAACCAGTAGTCGCCCTTGCGCCAGCCCATGGTGGCGCGCATCCATGTTTGCAGCGGCCCGGTGAACTGGAAGAAATCGGTGTACGTGTACGCCAGCACGTACGCCGGCATGGCCAGCGGCAGCAGCAGCGCCCAGCGGAACAGCGAGCGGCCGGGAAACTCGTACATCGTCACGACCCAGGCCGAGGAGACGCCGGCGAACAGCGTCCACGCCGTGACCAGAACCATGAGCGCCAGCGTGTTCAGGACGTAGCCCGGCAGCACCGTGTCCGCCAGATGGCTCCACATGCCGTTGCTGGACACCACGGATTGCGAGAATACGGCGGCGATGGGGGCGGCGATGGCGACGGCCACCAGCAGCGCCAGCACCGTGCCCCAACCGAAACGCGGCCGTCCGAAACGCGACAGCCGCAGGCGGTGCGCGATGCTCCAGGAGCCGTCCCGGTCGTTCCTCGCCACCGACATACCGCACCACTCCGCTCAGGCATTCTGCGATTCATTCGCAGTTACTATTCATACGCCATATGGTGGTGCGGTACAAATATCTCGGTGCGACTCGTGGGATGCGGTCAGTTCGGGTCGCGCAGGAAGTAGATGAAGTCGATGGGCGGCGCCTCGCGGCCGAGCTGCGACAACAGGGCGTGGGCCTGCCCGCGGTGGTGCGTCTGGTGGTTGAAGACGTGCGCCAGCACCTCGGAGAGCGGCTGCTCGAACGGTTCGCCCTTGACGGTGCGGTAGGCGAACGGGGCGGCGATCCGCGCCTCGTCCAGGCCGCCGACGACGCGCAGGATGCGCTCGTCCTCCGCCTCGCGGGCGGCGCGCAGGTCGGCGAAGGTGTCGCACAGGATCTCGTCCAGGCGCGAGGGCATCGGCCCCGCGCCCTCGATGCGGCCGAACCACAGCCGGTCACCCACCAGGATATGGTTGAGCGTGCCGCGCAGCGACCCGAAGAAGGCGCCGCGGTCTTCGCGGAACTGCGCGTCGGACAACTCGGCCACCGCCGCGTACAGGCGCCGGTTGGCCCAGCGGTTGTAACGGGCGAAGGCGTCGAAGTGCGCTTTCATGGCCGACCTCAGGGCAGGTGGCGGTGGGGTTCCATGGCGTCGTGGAGCAGGCGGAGAACGGCAACCGTTTCCGGGTCGCGCATGCGGTAGATCAGCAGATGGCGCGGCGCATGCACGATCCCGTCCGGCGTTCGTGCCCGTTTCCGGCAATGCACGAGATGATAGGAGCGGATGCCGTCACCCAGATCGCTTCGTTGCCGGCTGCCGGGCCGGTACGGGTCTTCGGCAAGATCCCGCAACGCCCGTCTGACAAGCGCGCTGTAACGCCGGGAAGCCGCCTCGCCGAACGTCCCCCGGCTTTGGGCCAGAGCCGCGTCGATGTCGCGCCGGGCCGGCGCGGTGACGCGAACGAGCGCCATGGGTCAGCGATGCCCTTCCGACCGCCGGAACCGCTCCTCTACTTCGATTCCGATCTGATTCACGAAGTCGTCGATCTCGTCGGGCCGGAGAATGGTCACGTCGCCACGCGCGTCCGCCTCCATCCCCTCGCGAACGGCCTCGCGCAGGCGCTCCAGCTTGAGGGCGTCTTCCTGTTCCTGCTGTTCCAGCAGGCGCAGGGCGGCGCGCACCACCTCGCTGGCGTTCTGGTAGCGGCCACTGGCGATGCCGGCCTCGACGAAGCGGTCGAAGTGGTCGGTCAGGTTGATGTTCCGCGTCGGCATGGTCCGTCCTCACGGTCGTTCGACCGGAACGATAGGCCAATTGGCAAAATTTGCCAACCGGCACGCGGGGGGCTACACCCCCGCGCGCTTGGCCGACAGGCCGGCAGGTGAGAGCAGGACCTCGCGCTTGCCCTGGTGGTTGGCGGGGCCGACGACGCGTTCCTGCTCCATGCGCTCCACCAGACGGGCGGCGCGGTTGTAGCCGATCTGCAGCTGGCGCTGGATGAAGCTGACCGACACCTTGCCCTCGCGCACCACGAGGTTGACCGCCTGCATGTACAGGTCGTCGCCGGTGGCGCCGCCCGCGCTGTCGTCATCCTCGTCGGCGACCGCCTCCTCCTCTTCCTCGGTGATGGCGGTGACGTAGTTCGGGGCACCCTGCGCCTTGACGAACTGGACGATTTCCTCGACCTCCGAGTCGGAGACGAAGGGCCCGTGCACGCGGGTGATGCGCCCGCCACCCTGCATGTACAGCATGTCGCCCTGGCCCAGGAGCTGCTCCGCCCCGGCTTCGCCCAGGATGGTGCGGCTGTCGATCTTGGAGGTGACCTGGAAGCTGATGCGGGTCGGGAAGTTCGCCTTGATGGTGCCGGTGATGACGTCCACCGACGGGCGCTGCGTCGCCATGATCAGGTGGATGCCCGCCGCGCGCGCCATCTGCGCCAGGCGCTGGATTGCCGCCTCGATCTCCTTGCCGGCGACCAGCATCAGGTCCGCCATCTCGTCGACGATCACCACGATGTAGGGCAGCGGCACCGGCTCCTGCGGGGTGAGGTCGAGCAGGGTGTCCGGGTCGCCCGGAACGGTGCGGCGGGGCAGCTTCTCGCCCGCGGCGATCATCTCGGCCATGCGGGCGTTGTAGCCCTCGATGTTGCGCACGCCCAGGCGCGACATGGACTCGTAGCGGCTCTCCATCTCGCGCACGGCCCAGCGCAGCGCCACCACGGCCTTCTTCGGGTCGGTCACCACCGGGCTCAGCAGGTGCGGGATGCCGTCGTAGACCGACAGCTCCAGCATCTTCGGGTCCACCATGATGAAGCGGCAGCGCTCCGGCGGCAGGCGGTAGAGCAGCGACAGGATCATCGTGTTGATCGCCACCGACTTGCCCGAGCCGGTGGT
>DASPIO010000241.1:0-13037 GCA_035629155.1 Azospirillum sp.
GCGCGGCAGGCCGCCGATGCCCAGAGCGATGTCGAGGCCGAGCGACCCGGTGGAGATCACCTCCGTCTCGACCGTGTTCTCACGCGCCCCGAGCTTCATGATCGAGCCCTTGCCGAAGGCGCGCTCGATCTGGCTCAGCGCTGCGTCCAGGGCCTTCTGCTTGTCCATGGAATCCTTTTCCACCAATCGGAGCTGTGCGGACGACATTGCCCGTTTCCCTTTCTCAGATCAACACGGTCTTCGGTTTGGGTCTTGGGCTTAATGTACTCATTTTGTTCTCATGCGCAAGGGGAATTCCGCGAACGTTCTAATGGCGTTCCCATGACGTATGCGTCCGAGTCGGCCTGGATTCGTTCGCGTTCCAAAGGATCGTGCGGAACGGTATGGGGCCGCCGCCGCGTGCGACCCAGGGTCGCATACGCGAGGATGCAGCCGTTCCCGGGCGTGTGGTTACGGTTTCGTAACCGTCGCGGCTCAGATTCGGTCCTATGTCCTTTTTCAGATTTCCGCTTCTGGCCTTGTGCCTTGCGGCGCTGGCCGCGTTCCCGGCCCTGGCCGACCGGGCGCCGCTGATCCGCATCTCCAGCGAGAACGGGCCCAGCCACGTCCAGACGCGCATCCTGGAGCGCTTCGCCGCCACCGTGCGCGAACGCGCGGGCGGGCGGCTGGCCGTCGACTACCAGCACAGCGGGCGGCTCTACCGCGACCTCGACGTGGTGATCGCGCTGGAGCAGGGCAAGGTGGAAATGGCGCTGCCGGGAAGCTGGCAGCTGGACCGGTTCGAACCGAACGTCGGCGCGCTGCTGCTGCCCTCCTTCTACGGGCGGGACGCGGAGACCATGGGGCGGCTGCTCGACGGGCCGCTGGGGCGGATGCTGAACGACCGGCTGGAGTCGGCGCTGGACGTGCACGTGCTGGGGCGGTGGATCCACCTGGGGTTCGCGCACCTCTACACCATCGAGCGGCCGATCGAACGGCACGAGGACATCGCGGGCCTGCGCATCCGATCGCCGGGCGGCGAGGTGAACAACCGGCGCCTCGCGGCGCTGGGGGCCAAGCCGCTGACCGTGGCGTGGACCGACCTGCCGGTGGCGTTCCGCGCCCAGCGCATCGACGGGCTGCTCAGCACCCACGCCACCGTGGTCAGCGCCAAGCTGTGGGAGCACGGGCTGCGCCACGCCTTCGAGGACCGGCAGTACTTCCCGCAGTACGTGCCGCTGGTCTCCGCCGGCCTGTGGCGGCGGCTGCCGGACGATCTGAAGGCGCTGCTGGAAGGCGCCTGGGAGGAGCAGGTGGACACCGCCCGGCGCGAGGCCGCCGAGGCGCAGGCGGCGGCGCGGGCCGAGCTGCTGGCGCACGGCGTGCGCATCGTCACCCCGCCCCCCGCGGCGGTGGCGGCGTGGCGCGGGCGCCTCGTGGCGGCGCAGGACGACTGGGCCTACGAGATGGGCATGGACCCGTACCTGATCCGCATGCTCCACACCAGCTTCGGCGACTGAAGGGAGGGCACGGCATGAAGAGCCCGCTCTCGGGATCGGTCGCCGGACAGATCGTCGCGGCGACGCTGGCGGTATTGATCGCGCTGCTGGCCTCCACGCTGTGGACGTCGCGGCAGACGACGCTGCGCATGGCCGAGGTCACGCTGCTGCACGACGCCCGCCTGCACGGCCAGCAGATCGACGCCGCGCTGTCGCTGGTCGACTTCACCCTGCGCGAGATGGCCGACCATCTGAAGGAGATCGGCCTGAAGGAGAGCGGCGGCCCGGCCGGCGGCATCGACCGGCGGACGGCCGCCCCGGTGCTGCGCCGCCACCTGCTGTCGTCGCGCACCGCCTACATCGGGCTGTACGACGGGGACGGGCGGATGCTGGCCTCGGTCGGGCGGCCGATGCCGCAGCTCGCCTCGCTGGCCACGCACGAGGTCATCCGCCGCCACCGCGACGAGATGCTGCCCTTCCAGTACGAGACGGCGACGCAACTGGGCCTGACCGGCCGGCCGCTGGTGGGCCTCAGCCGCGCGGTGGTGTCGCAGCAGGGGCAGTTCCTGGGCCTGCTGCTGGCGCTGGTCGACGTGGAATCGCCGGGCGGCTACCACTACGGCGAGGACGCCCACGCCGCCCGCCACAAGCTGCTGTTCGACGCCGCCGGGCTGGTGCTGGCCACGTGGACGCTGGGTGAGGCAACAGGCGGCGGCGAGGGTGCCGCGCCGGCCGCCTTCGCCGACGTCCTGCGCCAGCCGGCCCGGCCGGCCGCCGCGGGCACGGGCGACTGGATCGTCGTCGTCCACCAGCTGGCCGATTTCCCGCTGCGGCTGGGGGCGGCGCTGCCGCGCGACCAGGCGCTGACCGAATGGCGGGGCGAGGTGCGCACGCTGGGCCTGACGCTGGGCGTCTGCCTGATCATGCTGGCCGCCCTGCTGGCCGTGCTGACCGCCCAGTCGCGCCGGCGCGAGACGGCGGAGGCGGAACTGCACGACCAGTTGGCGTTCCAGCGCACGCTGCTCGACACCATCCCCCTGCCGGTGTTCTGGAAGGAGCCGGGCGGGCGTTACCTGGGCTGCAACGCCGCCTACGAGACGTTCGCCGGGATCGAGCGGGCGGCGATCATCGGCCACACCATGGCCGAACGCTTCGGCGCCGGGGCCGCCCCGCACGAGGCGGCCGACCGCACGGTGCTGGAACAGGGCACGCCGGTGACCCTGGAGGACACGCTGCGCTTCCCCGATGGGGCGGAGCACACGCTGCTGGTCAGCAAGGCCGCCTTCAGCCGGGCCGACGGCGGCCTCGGCGGGGTGGTCGGCGTGGTCGTCGACGTCACCGAGCGCCGCCACGCCGAGGCGCGCATGGCGGCGCTGACCAAGGCGCTGGACTACAGCCCGGCGCCGATCCTGATCACCGACGCGCAGGGGCTGATCACCTACGTCAACGCCGCCTTCACGGCGACCACCGGCTACCAGCCGGACGAGGTCGTCGGCCAGAGCCCCCGCGTGCTGCGCGGCGAGACGCCGGAGCCGGTCTACCGCGAGCTGTGGGCGACGATCACCGCCGGCCGCGTCTGGCACGGCGAGTTCCGCAACCGCCGCAAGACGGGCGAGCTGTACTGGGAAAAGGCCTCCATCGCGCCGATCCTGGCGGCCGACGGGCGCATCGTCAGCTACGTCGCGGTCAAGGAGGACGTCACCGAGCAGAAGCGCGCCGCCGAACGCATGTGGGAGCAGGCGAACTTCGACCCGCTGACCGGCCTGCCCAACCGCACCATGCTGCACGACCGGCTGCTGCAGGCGCTGGACGGCGCCCGGCGCGGCGTGGGCCGGGTGGCGCTGCTGTACGTCGACCTCGACCGCTTCAAGCCGGTCAACGACAGCTTAGGGCACGAGGCGGGCGACGCGCTGCTGGCGCAGGTGGCCACCCGGCTGCGGGCCTGCGTGCGCGACAGCGACACGGTGGCCCGCCTGGGCGGCGACGAGTTCGTGGTGCTGATGCCGGTGCGCGACGACGTGGAGGCCGATCAGGTGGCGCGCCGCATCCTGGAGGCGCTGCAGCGCCCCTTCCCGCTGGACGCGCGCGAGGACGGCCTGGGGGGCGGCCAAAGGGACAGCCAGGGAGACGGGGCGGTGGGCATCGGCGCGTCGATCGGCATCAGCGTCTACCCGCGCGACGGGGCGGACGCCGACGGGCTGCTGAAGAACGCCGACGCCGCCATGTACGCCGCCAAGCAGGCCGGCCGCGACACCGTGCGGTTCTACTCGCGCCGGGAGGAAGCCCTCACGCCCTGAACTCCGTAGGTTGGGTTGAGCGCCGGCGAAAACCCAACGCGTTCGCGGTGGAGACGGCGTTGGGTTTTCACCTGCGGTTCAACCCAACCTACGGATCTACGCCCCGCGCATGACCTCCTTCACCTTGGAGGCGAGCTGCTTCAGCGAGAAGGGCTTGGGCAGGAAGTGGGAGCCGTTGGGGCCGTCCAGCTCGTCCTTGAAGCGGTCCTCGGCGTAGCCGGAGATGAAGATCACCTTCATGTCCGGGCGCCGCTCGCGCACCTTGCGGGCCAGCGTCGGGCCGTCCATCTGCGGCATCACCACGTCGGTGATCAGCAGGTCGACGCCGGCCGCGTCGCTGGTCAGCTGCTGCATCGCCGCCTCGCCGTTCTTCGCCTCCAGCACCTGGTAGCCCTTGTTGCGCAACGCGCGGGCGGAGAAGACGCGCACCGCGTCCTCGTCCTCCACCAGCAGGATGGTGCCGGAACCGGTGAGGTCGCTGCCGCGGCGCTCGCGCGGCTCGCCCTGCTCGGCCGGGCGCGCCTCGCCCTGATGGCGGGGCAGCAGGATGGTGAACTTGGCGCCCTGCCCCGGCTCGCTGTCGACGAAGATGAAGCCGCCGAACTGCCGCACGATGCCGTACACCGTGGACAGCCCCAGCCCGGTGCCCGAGCCCACCTCCTTGGTCGAGAAGAACGGCTCGAAGATGCGCTGGAGGTTCTCCTTGGGGATGCCGATGCCGGTGTCGATCACCTCCACCGCCACATACTCGCCGGCCGGCACCACCTCGTGCTCGCGCCGCTCGGGCGTGGCGACGGTGTAGTTGGAGGTGACCACGGTCAGCCGGCCGCCGCCGGGCATGGCGTCGCGCGCGTTGACCACGAGGTTGATGATCACCTGCTCCAGCTGGTTCTGGTCGACCTTGACGAGGCCCAGGTCGCGGCCGTGCAGCATCTTCAGCTCGATCGTCTCGCCGATCAGGCGGCGCAGCAGGTTCGACAGCTCCGCCAGCACGTCGGTGACGGTGAGCACGCGCGGCTGCAGGGTCTGCTGGCGCGAGAAGGCCAGCAGCTGGCGCACCAGGTTCGCGGCACGGTTGGCGTTCTGCTTGATCTGCATGATGTCGGCGAAGGTCTGCTCGCCCGGCCGGTGGCGCAGCAGCAGCAGGTCGCAGAAGCCGATCATGGCGGTGAGCAGGTTGTTGAAGTCGTGCGCCACACCGCCGGCCAACTGGCCCACCGCCTGCATCTTCTGCGACTGCGAGAACTGCGCCTCCAGGCTCTTGCGCTCGGTCATGTCGATGAAGTGCAGGATCAGGCCCGCCCCGCCCTCGCTGCCCACGCCGGCCAGCCGCCGGGCGAAGAGCTGCGCCACGAGGTCGCGCCCGCCGGACAGCCGCACCTCCAAAGGCGCCGCCGGGTCGGCGCCGCCGTGCACGGCCTTCAGCCGCTCGGCCACCGCGTCCCGCTCGCGCGGGTCGACGAGGTCGGCGAGCGGGCGCCCGATGACCTCCGCCGCGCGGGAACCGATCAGCGCCAGGAAGGCCTGGTTGCATTCCGCCAGCTTGCCGGTCTCGTCGACCAGGGCGATGCCGATCGGCGCGTCCTCGAAGAAGCGCTGGAAACGCTGTTCGGACAGGCGCAGCGCCTCCTGCCACTCGCGCTCCGGCGTCAGGTCGCGCACGACGGAACGGGTGTGCACCGTCGCACCGTCGTCGGACACCACCACGGTCTGCGCGACGGCCGCCTGGAAGCGCCGGCCCTGCAGCCCGCGCATGGCCAGTTCGCCGCGCTGCTCGGCCCCGCCGCCCTCGAACAGGTCGTAGGGCGCGGCGGCCTTCGGCGGGGCGGCCAGCACCTCGTGCAGGCGGCGCCCGCCCTCCATCAGATCGCCCGGCGTGCAGCCCAGCCATTTGGCGAGCGTGGCGTTGGCGAACAGGAAGGCGCCGTCCTGATCGACCGAGAAGAAACCAACCGGCGCATGGTCCATGAAGTCGACCAGCTTGGCCTGCTCGCGCAGCATCACCTGCTCCAGCTCGCGCCGGGCGGTGATGTCCTCCACCCGCCAGTGCACGGCGCCGGGGAAGCGCGCGATCGGCACCGCCTGCACCCGCCACCATTCCAGGCCGTGGCCGTCGCGCGGAATGGTCAGTTCGGCCGCCGCGGGGACGCCGCCGCGGGCGCGCTCGCGCACCCGGCGGAACTCGGCGAGGCTGTCGGGATCGGCCGCGAGGTGGCGCTCCAGCCCCTCCAGCACCGGCTCGCCCTCGCGCACCCCGGCGATCTGGCGGAAGGCGGCGTTGACGAACACCGCGCGCCCGTCGGCGTCGCAGATCAGTTGGCCGGCGGCCAGCCCATCCAGCGCCCCGGTCAGAAGCTGGTCGACGTGCGCCAGCCGCTGCCGCTGCCGCGCCACGTGGAGGATGAGCGCCAGGGCGCCGAACGTCGCGGCGGCGGCGCCGGCCCAGGCGAGCGGGTCGCGGTCGAAGGCGAGTCCCGCGGCCAGCGCCGCCAGCCCGGCCGCGCCCAGCATCTGCAGCGCCGCGGCCAACAGCGCCGAACCCGGGCCGCGCGCCGGGCGGCGGGCGCGCACCGCCGCCGTGCGCGTGTCGAAGAAGGAGGATGCGTCGTCCACGCCTGACCCCGGATACGGTTCGCCCCTCGGCGTCCCGTCCCAACCCTCAATTCCGCAACGGACGCCGCTTCAACTTGAAAACATAGGTGATGAGTTCCGCCACCGCACGATAATGTTCGGCCGGGATCTCCTCGTCGATGTCCGCCGTCGCGTACAGGGCGCGCGCAAGGGGTGGGTTTTCCACCACAGGTATGTCGTGCTCCTTGGCCACCTCGCGGATCTTGAGGGCGACCGCGTCCACGCCCTTGGCAAGCACCAGCGGCGCGCTCATCGTCTCCGGGTCGTATTTCAGCGCGATGGCGTAGTGGGTCGGGTTGGTGACGACCACGTCGGCGTTGGGCACGTTGGCCATCATGCGCTTGCGGGCGCGTTCGAAGCGGAGCTGGCGGATGCGGCTCTTGACGACGGGGTCGCCCTCCGCCTGCTTGTGCTCGTCCTTCACCTCCTGCTTCGTCATCTTCATCTTCTTGTCGTGCTCATGGCGCTGCCAGAAGAGGTCACCCGCGGCGATGACGGTGAGCATGGCCAGGACGCCGACGAACAGGCGGTAGGTCAGCTCGCTCATCTCCTTGAGCAGCAGCATGATGTCGATGCCGACGAAGTGTTCGACCGAGGTCACCATCGGCGTCAGCGCCATGTAGGCGACGGTGCCGACCGCCACCATCTTGGCCACGCCCTTGAGGAGCTGCACCGACTGCGGCACCACCGCGAACAGACGGCCCAAGCCCTTCAGCGGGTCGATCTTGCTGAACTTCGGCGCGATCAGCTGCCAGGACACGTGCCAGCCGGTCTGTCCGATCGCGCCGAGGACGCCCGCGATCATCAACAGCAGCACCGGCAGCCAGAGGGCCCAGAAGATATCCTCCACGACGCGGAGCAGGACGATGCCGATGCCGCCCCGGTCCATGGGGATCTGGTAGACGTGTTCGATGTAGAAGGACAGCCGGCGCTGCAGGCCCGCCGCCGTGCCCGGCAGCAGCGAGACCAGGATGGTCAGCGCGGCCGCCAGCAGCAGCCAGACGTTGACCTCCTGGCTGATGGCGAAGTTGCCTTGCTTGCGAGCCTCGTCCTGCTTCTTTTGTGTCGGCTCTTCTGTTTTCGATGACTCGTCGGCGTCTTCGGACACCCCTTAGCTCCGTGTCGCTTGGGCCGAAGGCCGCTCAGGTCGGGTTGAGGAACCCGACGAAGGCGGATTCGAAGTTGCTGAGCCAGAACATCATCATCGCCGACAGCGTGATGGCGAAGAGAAAAAGCCCCAGCGCCACCTGCGTCGACATGAAGAGGAAAAACACCTGGATCTGCGGCGCCAGCTTGTTGAGCAGGCCGAGCGCCAGGCCGAACAGCATGCCGGTGATGAGGAACGGCGCCGCCATCTGCACGCCGATCAGGAAGCTCTTAGACACCAGTTGGCCGACGAGATCGGCCATGTCGTTGACCGGCAGCGGCGCCCCCGGCACGAACAGCGTGTAGCTGTCCACCACCGCCATGATCAGCAGGTGGTGCATGTCGGTGATGAAGATCAGCAGCAGCCCCAGCCAGCCCAGCAAGGCACCCGGCAGCGAGCCCTGGGTGGCCATCGCCGGATTGAACATCTGCGCGTTGGCGAGGCCGGACTGGGTGGCGATGATCGTGCCCGCCACCTCCAGCGCGCCGACCAGCAGCCGGCCGACCGAGCCCAGGAAGATGCCGAGGGTGATCTCGCCGATGATCAGCATGGCCAGCGCCAGCACCTGCGGCGGCTCGGCCGGCAGCCGGTCCTTCAGCACCGGCGCCACCAGCATCGTCACCGCCATCGCCAGCAGCAGGCGGGTGCGCGCGCTGACGAAGGCGTCGCCGATGGCCGGCAGCACCATGAAGGCGCTGCCCAGCCGGGCGAAGATGATCAGCCAGGTGAAGATCTGGTCGGCGAAGAGGGTCTGCACCAGGCTCATCAGGGGGAGCCGTTTCAGTGCGAGCCGATGGCGACGATGCGGTCGGCGACCTCGCGGGAGAAGAACTCCGTCATCTCGCCCAGCATGTAGGGCGCCAGAAGGATGGTGAGGCCGAAGACCAGCAGCACCTTGGGCACGATGGCGAGCGTCTGCTCGCTGATCTGGGTGACCGCCTGGAACACGGAAATGACCGTGCCGACCATCATCATGATCACGAGCACCGGCCCCGCCACCATCACCAGGGTGACGAGTGACGTGCGGCAGACCTCGATGACGTCGGTTTCGTTCATGGTACGGCGCGTGGGCACGGCGAGGGGCGAGACGGGCGCTGCACCGCCATCAGATCGGCATGCGCAGGATTTCCTGGTAGGCGTTGACGACCTTGTCGCGCACGGTGGTGACCGTCTGCAGCGTCATTTCGGCGTTGCTCACCGCCTGCACCACGTCGGTGAGGTCGGCCTTCCCGACGGCGGCCAGCGCCGTCATGGATTCGCTCTTGCGCAGGCTGCCCACGGCGGACTTGGCGGCCTCCTCCAGCACGGCGCCGAAGCTGGGTCCCTCGTCGCGCGGCGCCATGCCCACGCCGGAGGTTTTGGCCGCCGTGTTGGCGTAGGCGGCGATGACGTTGGCGACGTTGGCGACCATGGGTGGAACTCCCCTCTCTCAGGCGCGGGCGCCGGCTTCAGGCGCGCAGGATCTCGATGGTGCGCGACAGCATGGTGCGCGTGGCTTCGACGACCGTCAGGTTCGCCTCGTAGGAGCGCTGCGCCTCGCGCATGTCCATGGACTCGACGAGCGTGTTGACGTTGGGCATCAGGACGTAGCCGTCGGCGTCGGCGCTGGGGTGCGTGGGGTCGTAGCGGCGTTCGAAGTCGCTCTTGTCGACGTCGATCTTCTTGACCTTCACGGTGTCCATGCCGAGCTGGCGGTCCATCTCGTTCTGGAAGGTGACGACCTTGCGCCGGTACGGCAGGTCGCCCGGCGTCTCCGCCGTGGTGTTGGCGTTGGCGATGTTCTCGGCCACCACCTTGATGCGCGTGCCCTGCGCCTTCATGCCGGCGCTTGATGCCGCCATCGCCTTGTAGAGGTCCATCGCTTACGCCTCCCCTGCCGTGCCTCAGGCGCCGCGGCCGATCGCCTGCTTCAGCATGGCGACCTGCTTGCGGTAGAGGTTGGTGATGGTCTGGTAGTCCATGTTGTTCTGCGAGACCTTCATGATCTGCTCCTCGAGCACCACGGCGTTGCCGTCCGGCGCGGTCTCGTAGGGATTGCGCACGCGCTGCTCCTTGGCCAGCCCGCCCTCCGGCACGGTGCCGGTCAGGTGCGCGGGGTTGGTCGAGGCCGGCTTCATGCGCCGGGAATCGGACAGCGCGTCACGGAACGTGAAGGGCTTGAGATCGTTCGGGCGGTACTGCGGCGTGTCGGCGTTGGCGATGTTCTGCGCCAGCACCTCCTGGCGCTGCGTGTGCCAGTCCATCTTCCGGTTGATCAGCTTGAAAAGGGCGAGATTGCTGAGGTCCATGGCCTTGCACCGCTTTGAGCCGCGCCGCCCGGAAATACGGATGCGCGAACGCCCGGATGCACCGGGTCAGGCTTATGGTCCTCCGGTTTCCTTAATAAAATCTGAAAGCGGGCGGTCGGGACGGGGGCGGCGGATGGTCATCGGGATGGATGGCGATCTTGCAATTGCCGAAGCGCTTGATGGTCGCCACGCGCCGCTCCCAACCCGCACCGGAAGATTAGCGCAACCGTTGCGCTTTTCCGGCGGAAGCGGGCGGCATGCGCGGCCGGCAACCCTGTTCCCCGCCCGCGCGACCGTGCTAGTCTCGCCGGCATGCGCACCGCCACCGCCCATCGCCGCCATCGCGCCGGGACCGCTTCACGCGGGCTCTGGGCGTGGCTGGCCGTGGCGGCGGTGCTGGCGCAACTGGCGCTGCCGGTGCAGGCCGTGCTGGCCGCCGCCGGGGCCAGCGACGCCTGGACCAGCATCTGCGCCGCGCCGCGCGCCGCCGACGCGCCCGCCGCGCCGGAGGGGCAGAAGACGGTCGCGCCGCCCTGCCCGGTGTGCGGGGCGTTCGCCGCTCCGCTGGCCGCGCCAGCCACAGCCGCCGCGCTGGCGGCGCCGACCGTGCGCCCCTGCCCGCGGGCGGTGCTGCCGGACACGGTCGCCGTCCGGATGCCGGCCGATCCCGGACTGCCGCCGAGCCGCGCGCCGCCCGCCTTCGCCTGAACGACGACTCTACCCGATCGACGTCCCGCTTCCGCTTCCGCCGGGGCGACCACAGTCATTCGTATGCGAAGGTCATCACCATGAAGCTGTTCTCCGCCGCCCTCCTCTCCGCCCTGCTCGCCGCCGCCACGGCTTTTGCCCAGGGCAAGCCGGCCGCCACGGTCGGGTCCATCACCATCGCCGACCCGTGGTCGCGCGCCACCGCGCCGGGTGCGGCCAACGGCGCCTTCTTCTTCGTCGCCACCAACGCCGGCGGCGAGGCCGACCGCATCGTCTCGGCGTCCAGCCCGGTGGCGCAGAAGGTCGAGTTGCACACCCACCGCCATGAGGACGGCGTCATGAAGATGCGCCCCGTCGAGGCCATCGAGGTGAAGCCCGGCGAGCCCGCGATGCTGCGCCCCGGCGGCCTGCACGTGATGCTGATGGGCCTGAAGGAGCCGCTGAAGCAGGGATCCAGGTTCCCGGTGACGCTGACCTTCGCCAAGGCCGGCGCCGTCACCGTGGAGGTCCCCGTGCAGGAGGCCGGCGCCATGGGCCCCGGCGGCATGGCGAACGGCCACCCGATGCCCATGGGACATGCGCCGGGCGGCCAGCACCAGCCGATGAAGCCGTGACCCGCACGGCCCGCTCCCGCGGCATCCGGCCTCGGGAGACGGGCCGCGCTTTCAGCATTCGTTAAGCATGTTCGGCGAGGATGGCGCGGGATTCCTAGGCCTTTCGGCGGGAGCCTCCGGCACAGCCCAAGGAAAGCGAGTTGTCCGCGCCCTCCTCCAACACCCGGCCCCCGCCCCGCCGCCCCGTCGCGGTGGCGCTGAAGTACGAACTCGGCACGCAGACGCTGCCGAAGATCGTGGCGACGGGCCGTGGCCACGTGGCCGAGCAGATCCTGGAGATCGCCTTCGCCAACGGCGTCAAGGTGCGCGAGGACGCCGACCTGGTGGAGGTGCTGGCCGCCATCGACGTGGAGAGCGAGATCCCCATCGAGGCCATCGCCGCGGTGGCCGAGATCCTGGCCTACGTGTACCGCGCCAACGGCACCCTGCCGCCCGACCCGCAAGCGTCCGGGCCGGAGGCGGCGGCGCCATGACCGGAGCACAGGCCATCCACCACGAACTGGCCGCCGTCGCCGCCGCGCTCGACGAGGCGCGCGCACAGGCCGAGTCGGGCGCCACCATCGACCTCGCCGGGCTCGACGCCCGCGTGGCCGCCCTGTGCGGCGCCGTGCAGGCGCTGCCGCGGGACGCGGGACAAGGCCTGCTGAACGATCTGGAGTCGCTGCTCGGCGCGGTGAACGCGCTGGCCGCGACGCTGGCCCATCAGCGCGAGGCCGTGCTGACGGCCCCCCACACCGCCCGCCAGCGGGCCGCCGCCGCCTATGGGCGTACCCCTCCGCCGCACGCTGAGCCGCCGGCTGAGCCGCCGCCCGACGAAGAGCCCTGATGGACCTCGATCTCTACTTCCGCTTCTCGCTGGCGCTCGTCTTCGTCATCGCCCTGTTCGTGGCGCTGGCGCTGGTGCTGCGCCGGTTCGGCTTCGGCAACACGATGAACGCCTCTGCGCGGCGGCGGCGCCTGTCCATCGTCGAGGTGGCGGCGCTGGACGCCAAGCGCCGCCTCGTCCTGGTGCGCCGCGACGACGTCGAGCACCTGCTGCTGCTGAGCCCGACCGGCGACGCGGTGGTCGAGGCCGGCGTGCGTTCCGCCTTCGGCGACGCGATGGTGGCCGCCAACACGCCGGCCGGCGAGCCGCCCACCGTCGAGAAGCAGGGGGCCGCGCCGTGAGCCGCGCCCGCCTCCTTATCGCCGCCCTGCTGGCGCTGGCGGCCGGCGTCGCCGCCGGGCCGGTGCTGGCGCAGAGCCTGACCTTCGATATGGGCGACGCCGGCGGATCGACCACCGGCCGCGTCGTGCAGATGATCGCGCTGATCACGGTGCTGTCGCTGGCGCCGTCGATCCTGATCATGATGACGGCGTTCACCCGCATCGTCATCGTGCTGTCGTTCCTGCGCTCGGCCCTGGGCGTGCCGCAGGTGCCGCCCAACACGGTGATGGTCAGTCTGGCGATGTTCCTGACCTTCTTCATCATGGCGCCGGTGCTGGAGCGCTCCTATCAGCAGGGCATCCAGCCGCTGATCGCCGAGCAGATCGACGAAGGCGAGGCGTTCACCCGCGCAGTGGCGCCGTTCCGCGAGTTCATGCTGCGCCACACCAGTGAGAAGGACCTGCTGCTTTTCGTCGAGATGGGGCGCATCGGCCCGATCGCCGAACCGATGGCGACGCCGCTGCAGGTCCTGGTGCCGGCCTTCATGATCTCGGAGATCAAACGGGCGTTCGAGATCGGCTTCCTCCTGTTCCTGCCGTTCCTGATCATCGACATGGTGGTGTCGTCGATCCTGATGTCGATGGGCATGATGATGCTGCCGCCGACCATGGTGGCGATTCCCTTCAAGATCATCTTCTTCGTCCTGGTCGACGGCTGGTACCTGATC
>DASPIO010000242.1:0-2380 GCA_035629155.1 Azospirillum sp.
GCCAGCAGGCCGAAGTCGCCATCGGTGTCACCATCCTGAATCGGATGATCGATCAAGCCCGCCCGAACTCCGTCCGCAGCGCCTGAGCGAAGGACGGGGCGGGATTCGGTGCGTCCGCGCACACCTCGCTGCACCAACACCTCGATCCGCCGCTCCAAGGCCGGGATATCCTCCTCGATCCGCAGATCCTGCCAGCGCGCCAGCCCGTCCACCCGGTTGATCAGCGACTTCAGCAGCCGTCCGCCATCGGTCACCAGCGTTTTGCCGCTGCGCACCGACACCGGGGTGCGGAACAGCAGAACCATGGATGGGGCGGCGGTCGACGGGACGGCGATCCGCTCCGCCCGCACGATCCGTACCTCCTTCGGCCGGATCGAGGCGCGGACCCGCGCCCCGGTGAACAGGGCGATTCCGCCATCAAGTGCCGCCAGCAACGCCGCGCGGGCCTCCGTCACCCAGGCGACGGCGAACCCGAAAAGGGTCAGCCGTACGGACAAGCGCACCCCCGAGACCGTCACCGCCAGAACATAGGGCTTGGGAATCGTATGGCGTGGCCGATATTCGCCCTGCTCGCCGAACAGGACATCAACGCGGTGGCTCCGGCGCGGCGGCGTCCCGATCCTCCAGCACCATCCAGCAACGCCCACCCCAGCGCGCCGCGAATGCGCGCGGGCAACCCCACGCCGTCATCGAAATCCGCCGGCAAAGGGGCCTCGACATGGATCGTCGCATGGCGCCAGTGATGGACCAGGGAAGCGAAGCTTACAGCGCCGACCGAAGTCGCCAGGCGCTCGGCAATGGACGTGGACACAGGAAGGACGCCGCTCATTCCGAACACCGAGCCGGTTCATCGCCGATGATACGCGGTCCCGCCTTATCCGGAAACGGCTTCCGCAGGGCTTCAAGTCGCGACTGAACCGCCGAGCGCCTTCCTCTCAATGTCCGTGTCACCGGCCAGCGGGACTGCGAGCGACAGGCCGGCGCGTACATGCCGCCCGGCTTTCGCTAGTCTTTGCAATTGAGCGCTTTCATGTGAAGACACAATATTGAATTCAAGGAGTTATGCCCGGCCTTGCGCCAAGGCAATTTGCCCGCTTCGATGAAGTTGATGTTGAATTCTTTCATTGAAAATTTTCAACAGAAAGCGACAACCGCCGTGCCGGGCGGCGCGGCGCGCACCAGAATGATCCCGTGGCCACAGTGCCGTGGCCGGTGGTCCGGGCGACCGCCCCGGGCCGGCCGACAACAGGAGACGCCAATGCCCATCCCGGTGAGCGCGGAAACGGAAGCGATGGCCCGCCGGCTCGCCGCCGTGCACGGGTTGAGCGTCGACGAGGCCGTCCGCGCCGCCGTGCGCGACGCCCTGGCCCGCGCCGAGCGGCCGACAGCCGCCGGGCTCACCGCGGACCAGCAGGCCAAGGTCGACCGCATGCTGGCACGGGTGAAGGCGCTGCCACCGTTGGAGGACGGCGGCGATAACGGGGACCCAAGCGCGGCCCTCTATGACGAACACGGCCTGCCGCGCTGAGCCATGGTCGTCGACACCTCGGCCCTCGTGGCCATCCTGAAGGCCGAGCCGGAAGTGGTCGCCTTCCTCGCCAAGCTCGCCGCGGCCGCCGTGTGCCGCCTGTCGGCCGCGAATTTCGTCGAGGCCGGGCCGGTCGCCAGCCGCGACCCGACCGGCGCCCACCCCGCGGCGCGGGAGGGCCGGGCGCGGGCGTTCACCCTCCGCAGCGAACCGGTTAGCGAGCGGCAGGCCCGCGTCGCCCTGGACGCCTTTCGCCGCTACGGCAGGGGAACCGGACACCCGGCCGGCCGGAACGACGGCGACGGATTCGCCGACGCGCCGGCCGCCGACACGGGTGAACCGCTGCGGGGCAAGGGCGATGACGTTCCCCGCACCGATCGGGGGCCGGCATGAGCGCCGGCTCCCGTGCGGCGGCCGACGGCGACCGTCCGGCGGCTCTCCCCGTCCCCGCCGCGGCGGACCCCTGGCTGCCGGGCCTGCCGATCGCCGACGACGTCGCGGCCGCCCGCCGCTACGTCGAAGCGGCCATGGCGCCGGCCACGCTGCGCGCCTATGCCAACGACTGGGAGATCTACGCGCGCTGGTGCGCCGCGCGCGGCCTGGAGCCCCTGCCGTCGGCGCCGGCGCAAGTGGCCACTTTCCTGGCGGCGCAGGCCGACGCCGGGCGGGCGGTGGCCACCCTCGAGCGCCGCCTCGCCGCCATCGGGCATTACCACAAGCGCGCCCGCCACCCGGCGCCCACCGCCATGCCGGAGGCGCTGGTGATCGAGCAGACCTTGCGCGGCATCCGCCGCACGCACGGATCGGCGCCCAAGAAGAAGCGCGCCGCCACCCACGACCTCGTGCGCAGCA
>DASPIO010000243.1:0-4402 GCA_035629155.1 Azospirillum sp.
GGCGATGCAGGGCCTGATCGAAGAGGCCAACGAGATCCTGGAGATGGGCATGGCGCCGGAAGTCACCGACGCCGCGCTGATCGCCGCCGCCCAGAAGGTCGAGCATTACGAGATCGCCAGCTACGGCACGCTGCACGCCTACGCCCAGGGCTGCGGCCTGCCCAAGGTCGCCCAGCTCCTCGAAGAGACGCTGAACGAGGAGAAGGAGACCGACAAGAAGCTCAACAAGCTGGCCATCAACGACGTTAACAAGAAGGCGCTGCAGGTCACCGGCAAGGCGGCCTGACGGGCGGAACGCCACCGTTGATCGGCGGTGCGGGCGCGGGTACAAGGATTGGAGCCCGCCTCCCGTCCGGATCCCCGCGCATGCGCCGCCGTCTCGCCGCCCTCGCCTTGATCGCCGCGCTTGCCGCCCCGTCCGCCGCTTCGGCGGCCGAGGGGGCTGCGGCGCTGCCGCCGTCCATCAAGCTGAAGGCGCTGATGGTGCCGGTGGTCGCGCACGGGCAGGTGGAGAAGTACAACCAGTTGGAAGTCACGCTGGAACTGGCCGACGCCACCATGCTGGCCCAGGCGCAGGCCGCCACGCCGCGCCTGCAGGACAGCGTTCTGACGGTCATCTACAAGGGCATCGAGGAAGGCTGGATCATCCGCGGCAACATTGTGAACGCCAACGCCTTCCGCCAGAAGATCAGCGAGGCGAGCCAGCGGCTGATCGGCAAGGACGCCGTCAGCCGCGTCCTCATCTCCCCCGCCGGCCGGCAGGCCGCCTGGCCCTGAGCCGGCCGGCGCAAAGGTCGCACCGCTCGGCGCCGGGTTCGGGCGTACAGTGGGGCATGGCCCGCCTCGCACGCATCCTTGCCCTCTTCCTCGCCCTGTTCGCCGCGCCGTCGGCCGCGCAGGCTGCCGAGGGCGCTGCGTCGGCGCCGCAGGTGGTCCGCATCCGCCCGCTGATGGTGCCCTCCGTCCACCACGGTCAGATCGAGAAGTACGTGGCGTACGAGGTCACGCTGGAACTGGCCGACCCCGGCAAGCTCGCCGCCGCCCAGGCGCTGATCCCGCGCCTGCACGACGCCGCCATGGCCGCCTTCTACGAGGGGATCGAGGAGGGCTGGATCGTGCGCGCCAGCATCATCAACGGCCAGGCCCTGCGCAAACGCCTGGACGAGATGTGCGAACGCCTGATCGGCAAGGGCGTGGTCGGCCGCGTGCTGATCTCTCCCAGCGCCCGGTCGGCATCGGCGCCGTGACGGGTTGACGCCCCGCCCCTACCCCACCACCATGCGCTCCAGCGTCGGCAACCTGTCGGCCTCCGGGGCCGGCTTGTCCCAGCGGATGCGGTGGACGCGCGGGAAGCGCATGGCCAGCCCGCTCTTGTGCCGGGTCGAGCGGTGCACGCTGTCGAACGCCACCTCCAGCACCAGCCCCGGCGCCACCTCCCGCACCGGGCCGTAGCGGCGGACGGTGTGATTGCGCACCCAGCGGTCCAGCTCCACCAGCTCGGCGTCGGTGAAGCCGAAATACGCCTTGCCGACGGGCACCAGCTCCTCGCCCGCCGCGCCGTCGCGCCACACCCCGAAGGTGAAGTCGGAATAGAAGGACGAGCGCTTGCCGTGCCCGCGCTGGGCGTACATCAGCACGGTGTCCAGCGTCAGCGCGCCGCGCTTCCACTTGAACCACGGCCCCTTCGGCCGCCCAGCGACGTAGGCGCTGTCGCGGCGCTTCAGCATCAGCCCCTCGATGGCCGCTTCGCGCGCGCCAGCGCGCAACGCCTTCAGCTCGTCCCAGCCGGCGAAGGAAATGAGCGGCGACAGGTCCATGCGGCGCGGCCGGACCTCCGCGTACCAGCGCTCCAGCCGCTCGCGCCGTTCCGTGAACCCCAGCCCCCGCAAATCCTCGCCGCCCTCCACCAGGATGTCGTACAGCCGCACGAAGGCCGGGTACTCCTGCAGCATCCTGGCCGTCACCGTCTTGCGATTCAGGCGCTGCTGCAGGTCGTTGAAGGGCGCCACCGCGCCGTCGCGCACCACCAGCAGCTCGCCGTCCAGCACCGCCTCGAACGCCATGTGGTCGGTCACGTCGGGGAAGGCGGGCGAGACGTCGTCGCCCGTGCGGCTGTACAGCCGCCGCTCGCCGCCGCGCGCGACCAGTTGCACGCGGATGCCGTCCCACTTCCACTCCGCGCGGTAGTCGGCCGGGTTCAGGCCGGCCATGTCCTCCTCTTCCAGCGGGTTCGCCAGCATCAGCGGCCGGAACCCGGCGCCCTGCGCCGACGACGGCGCCTCCGCCCGCCCCTCCAGCCAGGCGAACAGCGGCTCGTACGGCGGCGTCAGCCCATGCCAGCACTCCTCTATGGCGTTGACGTCCACCCGTCCCCACGCCGCCAGCGCCGTCTTCGCCAACCGCGCCGACACGCCGACGCGCAAGGATCCCGTAATCAGCTTCAAGAGCGCGAAACGCGAGGAGGCGTCCAGGCTGTCCATCCAGCCCTCGACCAGCTCCATCACCGCGCTGCGCTTGGCGGCGCGCAGCGTCTCCACCACTTCGGTCAGCGTCGGCGGCAGGCTGTTGGCCAGCGCCGGCCGCTCCGGCCAGATCAGCGCCACCGTCTCCCCCAAATCGCCGACGTAGTCGTAGGACCAGCCGAACAGCTCCGGGTCCACCCGGTTCAGCACCAGTTGCCGCACCGCCGCCGGCTTCGCCTCGCGAAACACCAGCGTCTCCGTCAGCGCCGCCAGCGCCCACCCGCGCTCGGGGTCCGGCACGTGCGCGAAGTAATCGCCCAGCAGCCGGATCTTGCCGTTGCGCGACGGCATGAACACCAGCGCGTCGATGAGGTCGGCGAAGCGCTTCACGCCCCCTCCTCCTCGAACCCCACCAGCGCCAGGGCACGGGCGCGGATGCCGCGGGAGCGGGCGTGATGCACCAGCGCCTCCTCGCGCCCGTGCGTCACCCACACCTCGGGCGCGCCGACGTCGTCCAGCGTGCGGCACAGCTCGTCCCAGTCGGCGTGGTCGGAGATGACCAGCGGCAGTTCCACCCCGCGCTGGCGGGCCCGCTGGCGCACGCGCATCCACCCCGACGCCATCGCCACCACCGGGTCGCTCAGCCGGCGCGCCCAGCGGTCGGCCGTGGCCCCTGGCGGCGCCAGCACCAGCGCCCCCTTCAGCTCCTCCTTCGCCGCCACCGTGGCCGGGCGCAGCTCGCCCAGCTCGACGCCGAAGCCCCGGTACAGGTCGCAGATCGGCGTCAGCGCGCCGTGCAGGTAAATCGGCCGGTCGTACCCCGCCGCGCGCAGCAGCGTGATCAGCCGCTGGCACTTGCCCAGCGCGTAGACGCCCACCACGTGGCTGCGCTCCGGGAACACGGCCATGGAGTGCAGCAGCTTCTCCACTTCGCCCAGGTCCGGCGGGTGGCGGAACACCGGCAGGCCGAAGGTCGCCTCGGTGACGAAGACGTCGCACGGCACCGGCTCGAACGGCGTGCAGGTGCGGTCGAAGGCGCGCTTGTAGTCGCCCGACACCACCACCCGGCTGCCGCCATGCTCCACCACCACCTGCGCGCTGCCCAGCACGTGCCCGGCCGGCGCCAGCCGCACCGTGGTGTCGCCGATGCGGATCGCCTCGCCATAGCCCAGCGCCTGCTGCGCCTGCCCCGCCCCCTCGCCCAGGCGCTGGCGCATGATGGCGAGCGTGCCCTCGGTGGCCAGCACGTGCCGGTGCCCCGGCCGCGCGTGGTCGGAATGGCCGTGCGTGACCACGGCGCGCTCCACCGCGCGCACGGGGTCGATGAAGAAGCCGCCGGGCTCGACGAACAGCCCCTCGGGGCAGACGCGCATCCAGCGCTCGGGACAAATTGGGTTTGGAGGGATAAGGGAGGACATGCCGCCAATATGGGACGGCGACCGCCTAGGATCAACTTCCCATTGCGCCCGCCCGACCGTCCCCGCATCCTCACCCCCATGCACGAATACCTGTCCCTCGCCCCCGAGGTGGCCGACGCGCTGGCCGAGCACCGGCCGGTCGTGGCGCTGGAATCCACCGTCATCGCGCACGGCATGCCGCACCCGCAGAATGTGGAAACCGCCCGCGCGCTGGAGGCCGCCGTGCGGGCCGAGGGTGCCGTGCCGGCCACCGTCGCGGTTCTGGACGGCCGCATCCGCGTCGGCCTGGACGACGACGACATCGACCGCCTCGCCACGTCGAAGGACGTGTGGAAGCTCAGCCGCCGCGACCTGCCCGTGGCGCTCGCCACCGGGGCGCTGGGCGCCACCACCGTGGCGGCGACGATGATCGCGGCCGAGCGCGCGGGCATCGCCGTCTTCGCCACCGGCGGCATCGGCGGCGTGCACCGCGGCGCCGAGACCACCTTCGACGTCTCCGCCGACCTGGACGAGCTGGCGCGC
>DASPIO010000244.1:0-25392 GCA_035629155.1 Azospirillum sp.
CTTCACGCAGATGGCGCCGATGTCGCCGCGCGGCACTTCCTTGTTCTCGGCGTTCAGGATCTGCACGTTCCAGCCCGGCATCGGGCGGGTGGCGGAGCCGTACTTGATCGGGAACAGGTGGACGCCCAGCGGGTTGCCGGAAATGGCCCAGCCCGTCTCCGTCTGCCACCAGTGGTCGATGACCGGAACGTTCAGGTTGTCCTCGGCCCAGTGCAGCGTGTCGGGGTCGGAGCGCTCGCCGGCCAGGAACAGGGCGCGGAAGCAGGACAGGTCGTAGTTCTTCAGCAGCTTGGCGTCCGGGTCCTCGCGCTTGATGGCGCGGAAGGCGGTGGGTGCCGTAAACAGCGTCGACACCTTGTGCTGCTGGATGACGCGCCAGAAGGTGCCCGCGTCCGGCGTGCCGACCGGCTTGCCCTCGAACACCAGGGTGGTGTTGCCGTTCAGCAGCGGGCCGTAGACGATGTAGGAGTGGCCGACCACCCAGCCCACGTCCGACGCCGCCCAGTACACCTCGCCGGGCTGGACGTTGTAGATGTTCTTCATCGTCCACTTCAGCGCCACGGCGTGGCCGCCGTTGTCGCGCACCACGCCCTTCGGCTGGCCGGTGGTGCCGGAGGTGTAGAGGATGTACAGCGGGTCGGTCGCCGCCACCGGCACGCACTCGGCCGGCTCGGCCTTCGCCACCGCCTCGGTCCAGTCCACGTCGCGGCCGTCCACCAGGGTCGCGGTCTCCTGCGGGCGCTGAAAGATGATGCAGGCCGACGGCTTGTGGTCCGCCTGCTCGATGGCGGCGTCCAGCATCGGCTTGTACTTCACGATGCGGTTCGGCTCGATGCCGCAGGAGGCCGACACGATGGCCTTGGGCTTCGCGTCGTTGATGCGGGTCGCCAGCTCATGCGGGGCGAAGCCGCCGAACACGACCGAATGCACCGCGCCCAGGCGCGCGCAGGCCAGCATGGCGACGACCGACTGCGGGATCATCGGCATGTACAGGATGACGCGGTCGCCCTTCTCCACGCCCTGGGCGCGCAGCGCGCCGGCGAAGCGGGCGACCTGGTCCTGCAGCTCCTTGTAGGTGATGGTCTGGACGGTGCTGGTGACCGGGCTGTCGTAGATGATGGCGGCCTGATCCCCCCGGCCGGCCTCCACGTGGCGGTCGACGGCGTTGTAGCACGTGTTGAGGACACCGCCCTTGAACCAGCGGTAGAACGGCGTGTTGGAGTCGTCCAGCACCTTGTCCCAGCGCTTGATCCAGGTGATGTCCTCGGCGGCCTCGGCCCAGAACCCCTCGGGGTCGGACAGCGAACGGGCATGGATCGCGTCGAAGGTGGCGGCTGACGTTTGGGTCATTGGGGGCGTCCCTTATAATTCGTTTTGCTGCGTACACTCCGTTCCCGGCGCAACGAACCGTCGCGCCGAGGCGCCGTAATGTGCTCCAAATGACCGCACTTTTGCAAATGGCATTGCGCCGGGGTGTGACGGGGCGGGGGTGGGCTCTTACGCGAAAAGCGTATATTCTTGAACGGACGCTCGAACCCGCCGGAGGCCACCCATGGGACAGCCGCTGCCGAAGCCGTGGACCGTCGCCGAGTTCCTGGACTGGGAGCGGCAGCAACCGGAGCGTTATGAGTTCGTGGATGGCGTCATCCGCATGATGACGGGCGCCACCAACCAGCATTCCCGGATCAAGCGGAACCTGGGCGCCACGCTGCACGCCGCCCTGCGTGGCCGCGCCTGCGAGGCCTGGGTGGAGGGGCCGAAAGTCGTGACCGCCGTCGCCGGCACCTATCCCGACGCCGTCGTGAGTTGCGGCCCCGTGGATCCGGCGGACGACCGGATCGAGGATCCGGTGGTCATCATCGAGGTGCTGTCGCGCACGACTGCCGATTTCGACCGCGGCGGCAAATGGGTTGCGTACCAAAGCATCCCGTCGCTTCAGCACTATCTCCTGGTCTCGCAGGATGAGCCGCGCGTCGACGTGTTCAGCCGCGACGGCAGCGGTTGGCGCCTCGAAGTCTTCACCGGGCCGGACACGAACATCCCGCTGCCGGCCATCGACTGCACCCTTGCCATGGCCGATGTTTACGAGCGCGTGACGTTCTAGCGCACGCGCCCTAAAACGCATCCTGGCGTCTCGCCCCTTCCCCCTGTGCGGCTTCTCTGGCAAGAATCCCTGCCAACGAAACAATTCACCGGACCCAGGGGGGACGCCATGGCGGACACGAAGCACAATCCGTACGAGATCGACCTCGACCAGAACGCGGCCAACACGACGCCGCTGACGCCGCTGTCCTTCCTCCGGCGCACGGCGTCCGTCTATCCGAACCGGCTCGCCATCGTGCACGGCGACCTCCGCCGCACCTGGAAGGAGACGTACGAGCGTTGCGTGCGCCTCGCCTCCGCCCTGAAGGCGCGCGGCATCGGCGTGGGCGACACCGTGGCGGTCATGGCGCCGAACACCCCGGAGGCGTTCGAGGCGCACTTCGGCCCGGCGATGATCGGCGCCGTGCTGAACGCGCTGAACATCCGGCTCGACGCCGAGGCGCTGGCCTTCATCCTGCAGCACGGCGAGACCAAGGTGCTGCTGACCGACCGCGAGTTCTCCGGCGTGATGCAGAAGGCGGTGAACATGCTGCCGCCCGAGCGCCGGCCGCTGGTCATCGACATCGACGATCCCCTGGCCAAGGGCGGCGAACCGATCGGCGCCATGACCTATGAACAGTTCTTGGAAACCGGCGACCCGGGCTTCCAGTGGCGCATGCCGGAGACGGAGTGGGAAGCGATCGCGCTGAACTACACGTCGGGCACCACCGGCAACCCCAAGGGCGTGGTCTACCACCACCGCGGCGCCTACCTGAATTCCATGGGCAATATCGCCACCTGGGCGATGCCGCACCACCCGGTGTACCTGTGGACGCTGCCGATGTTCCACTGCAACGGCTGGTGCTTCCCCTGGACCGTCGCCGCCATGGCCGGCGTCAACGTCTGCCTGCGCACCATCGCCGCCAAGCCGATCTACGACGCGCTGGCCGACCACGGCGTCACCCACATGTGCGGCGCGCCGATCATCATGGGCCTGATCTGCAACGCGCCGGAGGCCGACCGGCGCGAACTGCGCGCCGGCATCAAGATGATGACCGCTGGCGCCGCCCCGCCCGCCGCCGTCATCGAGAAGATGGAGCGCATGGGCTTCGACATCACGCACGTCTACGGCCTGACCGAGGTGTACGGGCCGGTGACCATCTGCGCCTGGCACGACGAGTGGAACGACCTGCCGCTGGAGGAGCGCGCGCGCCTCAAGGCCCGCCAGGGCGTCAACTACGTGACGCTGGAGGGGCTGACGGTGATGAACCCAGCCACCATGGAGATCGTCCCCGCCGACGGCCAGACCCTGGGCGAGGTGATGATGCGCGGCAACACGGTGATGAAGGGCTACCTGAAGAATCCGCGCGCGACGGAGGAGTGCTTCGCCGGCGGCTGGTTCCACACCGGCGACCTGGGCGTGCTGCACCCCGACGGCTACATCGAGCTGAAGGACCGTTCCAAGGACATCATCATCTCCGGCGGCGAGAACATATCGACCATCGAGGTGGAGGGCGTGCTGTACCGCCACCCCTCGGTCCTGGAGGCCGCCGTGGTCGCCCGCCCCGACGAGAAGTGGGGCGAAACGCCCTGTGCCTTCGTCACCCTGAAGGACGGCGCCAGCGTCACCGAGAAGGAGATCATCGACTGGTGCCGCCAGCACCTCGCGCACTTCAAGTGCCCGAGGACGGTGGTGTTCAGCCCGCTGCCCAAGACCTCGACCGGCAAGATCCAGAAGTTCGTCCTGCGCGAACAGGCCAAGGCGCTGAACGCGGGGTGAGGCCCGGTTCGAGGAAGCGCAGGCTGGCACGCAGCCGACCGCATCCAAGGCGACATCTCCACGGATTTCAGGGATCAAACCACGACTTTCACGGATTCTCTTTTTGAACCTTGCCGGGTGCGGGCTCCCCCACAGGCCCGCACCAAAGCAAGATCAACAAGGATCCGTGAAGTCGGTATACAAATCCGTGAAACCCGTGTGAATGTTGTTCGGCACCAAGAAACGCCCGACTTCTGCAAAGGCTCCCCCATGCCCGCCGATCCCGGCTACCGCCCCTTCGCACCCGGTGACGCCGAGGCTCTCGCCTATCTCGTGCGGCACGGCTTCGGCATCCCGGCCGAGGACGTGGAGGGCTTCCGCGACCTGCTGGGCGACGCGGCGTTCCGCGTTCTGGTGCGCAACGGGCGTCCGGTGGCGAGCGGTGCGGTCTGGCCGATGGACCAGTGGTTCGGCGGCCGGCGCGTGCCGGCCCTCGCCGTCAACCAGGTGACCACCGACCCGGCCGCGCGCGGCCAGGGAGCCGCCACCGCGCTGATGAGCGGCGTGCTGGAGGAGGCGCGAACCGCCGGTGCGGCGCTGTGCGTGCTTTATTCCGCCACCGTGCCGCTGTACGCCAAGCTGGGGTTCGCGCGCGCCGGATCGGCCTTCGTCTGGCGCGCCCCGCCGGACGCGCTGGCCGGTGGCGGCGGCGAGGCGCCGCTGGTGCGCATGGACCCGCTGGACGCCGACCGGCTGGCAGCGCTGCGGCGGCGCGAGGCCCCCGTTGCCAACGGCATGCCGGAACGCACGGAGGCCATGTGGACCATGCTGCTGCGCCCCGGCGACGCGGGGCCGGCCGACGTCTTCCTGGTGCCCGGCCCCGGCGGGCCGGAGGGCTACGTCGCGGTGCTGCCGCCACGTGGCGGGCGGTTGACCGTCGTCGATCTCTGCGTGCCCGGCCGGCGGGCGGCGCGGCCGATCCTGGGATTCCTGGCCGGCTACCGTGGGCTGGTGGACACGGTGACGTGGCCGGGCGGGCCGGACGACCCGCTGGTCCACCTCGCGCGCGATTCCGGGGCCGGCGTGGCGGAATGGGACGAGTGGCTGCTGCGCGTCGTCGACGTCGCGGCGGCGCTGGAGGCGCGCGGCTACCCGGCGGGGCTGGAGGCCGCGCTGGTGCTGGACGTCGGCGACCCGGTGCTGGCCGCCAACCACGGCCGTTTCCGCCTGACCGTGGCCGGGGGCGAGGGCCGGGTCGAGCGGCTGTCGGGCGAAGGGCCGGCCGACCTGACGCTGTCGGCTGCGGCGTTGGCGCCGCTGTTCAGTGGACATCTTGCCCCTGCGGCGTTGCGGCGCACCGGCGGGCTGGACGGTGGCGACGCGGCGCTGGCCACCGCGGCCCTCGTGTTCGCCGGCCCGCGCCCGTGGATGGCCGACCGCTTCTAGGCCCCTGTTATGTTTCGGACATGCGACGTTGCGTCGTGTGCGATACCGGAAATTAAGGAGTATGGTTTTTTAATAATCCGCAAGAAGGAATAAGGCAGATTCCAGGGAGCCTCGGTCCTATGAACATCGGTACGCGCATCGCGCTCGGCTTCGCCACGGTGCTGCTGCTCACCCTTTCGGTGGCCTTCCTCGGTTGGAACAGCCTGCGCACGTACGCCGGAAGGGTCGACGTCGCCGCGCACACGGCCGATCTCGACGCGCGCCTGAAGAACGTCCGCCTTGAAGAAGCGCGCTTCGTCATCGAGCGCGAGGAGCAGGCCGCCCGCGCCGTTCCCGGCATGCTCGACGCGTTGCGCGCGGAAGCGCAGGACACCCGGCTGGCGCTGGACGATCCGGCGGGCCTGTCGCTGGTCGACGACATCCTGTCGGGCATCGAAGGGTACCGCACCGCCTTCGCCAACTTCGTGGCACAGGACGCCGAGGCGCGCAATCGCACCCGGAGCATGGCCGGACGCGCCAGCGAGCTGCGCGAACTGGCCGCCAGGATCGGCAAGCAGCAGGCCGAGCGCTACGACCAGAACATGGTCAGCCTCAACGACGCCAACGCCGCCGCCCGCCACAGCCGCGACACCGCCGCCCGCGCCGACCGCCTGATCCAGGCGGTGATGGAGGCGCGCCGCCTGCAGGGCGAGTTCGCGCGCACCCGTGGCGGTGCCGCCGTCACCGGCACCAACGACGCCATCGGTGAACTGCTGAGCGTGGCGGAGGCGCTGCAGGCCGACGTCGCCGGCACCAACGATGAGGAACTGGCGGAGCAGATCGTCGCCTCCGTCCGCCTCTACCGCGACACCTTCGCCGAGCAGGGGCGCCCCGCCGCTGGCGAGGACGCCGAGACCTTCCAGGCCCGTGTCATCGTGCTGGACCGGCAGGCGCAGGAGATCCAGAAGCTCGCCCACGAGATGCAGGAAAACCAGGTCAACGTGGCGAGCGCTTTGCAGGAGGCCGCCAACTTCGCCCAGAGCGAGGTGAACGAGGCGATCCTGCTGCGCGGCCTCGCCATGCGCCTGATCCAGTCGGCGCAGGCCGCCATGCTGGGCGAGCGCGACTACCGCCTGAAGGGCGGCGATGCCGCGCGCACCGCCGTGGACGCCGCCGTGAAGGAAGCGCAGGCCATCGTCGGCGAGGCCGGGCCGCTGCTGGTCGATGCCGAGGGCAAGGCGCTGGTCGCCTCCATCACCGCCGCCGCCCAGGCCTATGACAAGGAGTTCACCGCCCTGGTCGCCGCCACCGACACCCAGCGCGCCGCCTCGACCGCCATGGCGAAGGCCGCCGGTACGGTGAGCGATCAGGTCGCCCGCCTCGTCACCATGCAGCGCGACGAGCGTGAATCCGGCCGCGCGCGGGCGGGGATGTTCATCATGATCGGCGCCGTGGTGGCGCTGGGCCTCGGCGTGGCGCTGGCCTGGGTCATCGACCGGGCCATCACCGTGCCGCTGCACGCCATGACCGGCGCCATGGACCGGCTGGCCGAAGGCGACCTGTCCGTCGACGTTCCCGGTTCCGACCGCAAGGACGAGCTGCGCCACATGGCCGAGGCGCTGACCGTCTTCAAGGAGAACGCGCTGGAGATGCGGCGCATGGAGGAGGAGCGCGAGGTCATGCGGCGGCAGATCGACGCCGACCGCCGCCGCACCATGAACGAGTTCGCCAACGGCTTCGAGCAGGCGGTGAGCGGCGTGGTGCAGACGCTGACCGACGCCGCCGGCCACATGGCGCAGGACGCGCAGGAGATGTCGTCCGACGCCGCCCTGACCTTGGCCAAGTCGTCGGCCGTCGCCTCGGCCTCCGAACACGCCACCGCCAACGTGCAGACGGTGGCCGCCGCGGCCGAGGAGTTGTCGGCCTCCATCGCCGAGATCTCGCGCCAGCTCACCGCCTCCTCGCAGGCGGCGGTGGACGCCGCCGGCAAGGCGCAGAAGACCAACGTCACGGTGGAAGGGCTGGCGGAGGCTGCCCAGCGCATCGGGCAGGTGGTGGTGCTGATCGGCGAGATCGCCGAGCAGACCAACCTGCTGGCGCTCAACGCCACGATCGAGGCGGCGCGCGCGGGCGAGGCCGGCAAGGGCTTCGCCGTGGTGGCGACGGAGGTGAAGAACCTCGCCGGGCAGACCGCCAAGGCCACCGACGAGATCACCGCGCAGATCTCTCAGATCCAGGCGGCGACCGGCGAGACGGTGGACGCCATCCGCAGCATCTCCGACGCCGTCGGCACCATCAGCCACACGGTGACCGGTATCGCCGAGGCGATGGAACAGCAGGGTTCGGCGACGCGCGAGATCGCCGCCAACGTGCATCAGGCCGCCGCCGGCACGCAGGAGGTGATGCGCAACATCGCCGAGGTGACGACCGCCGCCGGCAAGACCGGCTCGGCGGCCGACGCCGTGCTCCGCGCCTCCCGCGAACTCGCCACCCAGGCCGACCGCCTGCGCGGCGAGGTGCGCGGCTTCCTCGACAAGGTGCGGGCGGCGTAAACGGACGCCATCCATTGAAATTCTCAATGGATGGCGTTTCTTCTTTCAATTTCCCGTTCACCCGCGCGGCCGTCATAGTCCCGCCGCCGAACGCCTGACGGCGGCACCGTGACGGAGACCGGGAATGGACATGCTGCTGCCGGCGACGGCGCTGGACACACTGCTTTCACCGCCGATCCTGTTCTTCGGCCTGGGCGTGGCGATCGCCCTGGCGGGAACCCGCATCCCCATCCCCGAAGGCTTCGGCAAGGCGCTCGCCGCTTACCTGCTCGTCGCCATCGGGCTGAAGGGCGGCGTGGCGCTGGCCGGGGCGCCGGCGGGCGAGGTGATGCCGGTCCTGCTGGCCTCCGCCGGCCTCAGCTTGACCATGCCGGTACTCGCCTTCGGGCTGCTGCGCTCGGCCGTGGGGCTGGACCGGGTGAACGCGGCGGCGGTCGCCGCGCACTTCGGGTCGGTCAGCCTCGTCACCTTCATCGCCGCGACCAAGCTGCTGGACAGCCAGGGCATTCCCTTCAGCGGCCACATGGTTGCCGCGCTGGCGGTGATGGAGGGGCCGGCCATCGTCACCGGCCTCGTGCTCGCCGGCGCCACGGGCGCCGTCGCCTCGGTCGGCCTGACCGCCAGTGGTGCCGGTGTCGTCCAGGTGCCGAGCCCGTCCGGGACGGCCACGTTGCGCAACGCCGTCCGCGACGCCGCGCTCAACGGCTCGGTCCTGCTGCTGGCGGGGGCGCTGCTGATCGGGATGACCATCGGCAAGCCGGGACTGGACCGGCTGGCCGGCCTGTTCGTCGCCCCGTGGGACGGCGTGCTCAGCCTCTTCCTGCTTGAGATGGGTTATCTGGCGGCGGCCCGCCTGCGCGAGGCGATGGGCCTCAGCGCGCGGCTGATCCTGTTCGGCATCGGCATGCCGCTGGTCGGCTGCGCGATCGGGCTGGCCACGGCCCGCGCGCTCGGGCTCGGGGCCGGCGACGCGACGCTGCTCGCCACGCTGTGCGCCAGCGCCTCCTACATCGCCGTGCCGGCCGCCATCCGGCACGCCCTGCCGACGGCGGACACCGGGCTGTCGCTGCCGCTGTGCCTGGGCATCACGTTCCCCTTCAACATCATGGTGGGCATCCCGCTGTACGCCGCGCTCGCGCGCTCGGTGGCCGGCTGATACGATCTCCGACGGGAGGGGCGATGCCGACACCGCCACCATTCGATCTCGATCTTCTGCGCACGCTTGTCACCATCGTCGACTGCGGCGGCTTCACGCGGGCCGCCGAGCGCCTGGGGCGGACGCAGTCCACCATCAGCCTGCAGATCAAGCGGCTGGAGGACGGGCTGGGCAACCGCGTGTTCGAGCGCGAGGGGCGCGGCTTCGCCCTGACGCCGCACGGCGAGATCCTGCTGGCTTACAGCCGGCGCATGCTGCTGATGGCGGACGAGGCGTGCGCCCGCCTGATGGAGCCGGACGTCGATGGCCGGGTGCGGCTCGGCACGCCCGAGGATTTCGCCTCCGTGCACCTGCCCGACGTGCTTTGGCGCTTCTCGCGCGCTCACCCACGGGTGGCGCTGGAGGTGAACTGCGACTTCACGGTCAACCTCCTCGACGGCTTTTCCAAGGGCGAGTACGACCTCGTGCTCTGCAAGCGCGAGCCGCAGGGCGGCGGGAGCGGCATCAAGGTGTGGCGTGAGCCGCTGGTGTGGGCGGCGTCCGAACGGCTGGTCCTGGATCCGCTCGAACCCATTTCCCTGGTGCTCGCACCCTACCCGGACATCTACCGCAAACGCGCCATCGACGCGCTCGACGGCTGCGGCCGGCCCTGGCGCATCGCCTACACCAGCCCCAGCGTGGCAGGCATCCAGGCGGCCGTGCGGGCGGGGCTCGGCACCACGATCCTGCCCAAGGAAATGGTCGGCGGCGGCTTCCACATCGTCGGCGCCGAGTTCGGCCTGCCCGACTTGGCCGACACGGAGATCGCCCTCTACCGCGCCCCAGGCCCCCTGCCGAAGGCGGCGGAGCGTCTGGCCGAGCACATCGTCCGCTCGCTGGAAAGCGAACGCGCGGGCGGCGGCTGACGCGGCGGCTCTACCGCTTCACCACCTCCGCCCCATCCGCCCGCACGATCCGGTCGGGCTTCATGGCGCCACGCTTGACGGTGCCGGACACGGTCACCCGATCGCCCTCGTGGATGCCGGACAGGTCCCAGCCCTTGGCGGTAACGTCGATCTGTTGCTGCCCGTCGCTGAGCGCGAACCACGTCTTGCCGACGCGCTTCACGGTGCCGGCGATGGTGCCCTCCCCCATCATCAGGATGCCGACGACCGACTGCGGCGCCGTGTCGGCGTGCGCGGCGGAGGTGGCGGCGGCCATCAGGCCGGCGATCAGAAGGGTGGCGAAACTCTTGCGCATGGCTCTCTCCGGGACTGCGGACCGGGGAAGCCTAGCGTGCATGACCGGGGCGGCTCTTGACCAAAGCCAAGCGCCGCCCCGAATTGATCATTGCGCCGTCCAGGCGCCGTCCATGGGCAGTGCGGCGCCCGTCATCTGCGCCGCCGCGTCGGAGCACAGGAAGACCGCCAGCGCGCCGAGCTGGTCGGGCGTCACGAACTGCCCCGACGGCTGCTTGGCGCCCAGCAGTTCGGCGCGCGCCGCGTCCGGCGACAGGCCCTTGGAGGCGGCCAGCGCGTCGATCTGCTTCTGCACCAGCGGCGTCAGCACCCAGCCCGGGCAGATGGCGTTGCAGGTGACGCCGGTGCCGGCCGTTTCCAGCGCCGTGACCTTGGTGAGACCGACGACGCCGTGCTTGGCCGCCACGTAGGCCGACTTCTGCACCGATGCGACGAGCCCGTGCGCCGAGGCGATGTTGATGACGCGGCCCCAGCCGCGTTCCTTCATGCCGCGCAGCACCAGCCGCGTGCCGTGGAAGACCGCGGTCAGGTTGATGGCGATGACCGCGTCCCAGCGCTCGACCGGAAACTCCTCGATGGAGGCCACGTGCTGGATGCCGGCGTTGTTGACCAGCACGTCGACGCGGCCGAGGGCGGATTCGGCGTGCGCCACCAGCGCCTCGATCTCCTCCGCCTTGGACAGGTCGGCGCCATGGTAGGCGACGCGCACACCGAACTCGCCCTCCAGCCCGCTGCGCAGACGCTCGATCCCGTCCGCGTCGCCGAAGCCGTTGAGGACGATGTCCGCCCCCTGCCCGGCCAGCGCCCGCGCGATGCCAAGCCCGATGCCGCTCGTCGAGCCGGTGACGATCGCGACCTTGCCCTTCAGCATAATTCCTCCCTGTTCCACGTTCCTTGCGCGCCGTCCGGCGAAACCCCTGCAAGATGCCGGGACTTCATCCGTTTGTCACCCCATACAACGGCCGCTCACCGTGGGCGCAGGCCTTCGATCAGGCCGCGGATCACATCCTGAGGCGGCGTCGGGCGCGCACCGCCGGACGTGCCGGGGACGGGCACCGGGATCGGCAGGTCCGGCACCGCCTGCTTCAGGAGGCCGGATGCGGCGCGACGCGCGATGTACTCCTGCACCTCCTGCATCTCGAAGGCGCGCGTCGGCTTGTCGATCGGCCCGGTCATGCGTACGGCCACCGGCGGCAGGTCGCCCTTGGCCTGGATGCGCACGCGCATGTCCATGGTCTCGGCCGGCAGGTTGACGTGGCCCTGCGCCGTCGCCTGCCCGGCGTCGGAGGTCAGGCGCAGATCCTGGGTGGAGGCGACGCCGCGTTCCACCGTGAAGGTGCCGTCCAGGCGCGAGAACCGCGTCTCGCCGCCCTGGAGGCCGCGCAGCACCGCCTCCAGGGCGTCCTGCGGGCGGTCCAGGCGGCCCAGCCGCTCGGCCAGGGCACCCATGTCGAAACCGCGCACGGCGCCGTCGCGCCCGGCCAGCCGCGCCGTGCCGGACAGCGCCTGCAGCATGGCGGTCTTGCCGGCTCCCGCCGTGCGCAGCTCGGCGTCGAGATCGAGCGTGCCGCTCGCCACGTCCAGGGAGCCACCGGAGAACGCCTGCGCCAGCTTGGCCTTCACCACGGTCAGGTTCAGCTCCGCCTCCGGCGCGCGGCCGGCCGGCGCGGCGAGCCGGCCGGTGGCGCCGATCTGCCCGCCCAGAACGCCGCCGTCGAACTGCTCCAGCGTCAGCACGCCGTCGGCCAGGACCAGCCGCATGGCCGGGTTGTCGATGCGCGTGCCTTGCGCCACGAGCGCCGAGGACGTCAGCCCCAGCCGCCCGTCGAAAGACCGCATCCAGCCGAGGTCGAAGGAGTCGCCGCCCCCGCCCGGCGCCGCGCCGCCCGCCGCACCGCCGGCTCCGCCCTTGCCGGCGGCGGCCGGCCCGGCCAGCAGGCGGTCGGCGTCGAGGTCGCCGGTCTGCACGTCGGCCTGCACGCGCGGTCGCGGGCCGCCCAGGTCGACGCGCGCCTTGCCCCGCACCGGCGTGCCGGCCACCGTACCCTGCATGGCGGACAGCGACACCGCGCGTGGCGACACCGACACCTCCGAATACAGGTCGAGCGCGCCCACCGTGCCAACCTTCGCGGTTCCGGCGTCCGCGTTCCCGAACAGGGCGGCGAGCTGCGCCAGTTCCGGGTGCGAGGCGCGCACCTTCAGGTCGGTGGCGACGGCGCCCAGCAGGTTGGCCAGCGTGCCGCCGGCCTCCAGCGTGCCGCCGACGGCGTCCACCGACAGTTCCAGGGCCAGCTTGTCGAGATCGCCGGCCACCCGGCCCTGCGCCTTGACCGCGCCGATCTTTTCCGGCGCCGGGGCGCCGGCCGGCCAGGGCACCACACGGGTCAGTCCGGCCAGCGAGGCGGCCTCGGCCGACAGCGCCACGTGCGCGTTGCGCAGCGGCGCCAGGCTGCCGACCTGACCGGAAAGCTGCGCCGCCACACCGCCGAGGTCGGCCACCCGCACCTCGCGCAGGGTGAGCGCGCCGTTGGCGGCGCTGGCGTCCACGCGCAGCCCCTGCGCCGGCACGCCGCGCCAGAGGAGCGAGCCGACCGCCAGTTCGACCGTACCGTCCACGTCGCGCAGCAGACGGGCGACGGCCGACGGCACCGGCCCGTCCTTGCCGCCGCCGGCGCCACGCGCGGGCGCCGGGGTGTCGCCTGACGGCGGCAGGTAGGCGTCGACGTTCAGGTTGTCGATGTCCAGGCGCACGCCGTAGGCCGGGCGGCCGCGGTCGACATAGGCGACGCCGCCGGTGGCGCGGGCGGTATCAACGCGCAGGTCGATGCCGGTCACCTCCACCCGCTCCGGCCGGCCCCGCACCTGGGCGCGCAGCGACGCCTTGCGCAGACGGTCGGCCGGAACGGCGCGCACGTCGAGCTTGAGCCAGTCGAGCAGGCTGCGCAGGTCGTCGGCGTTGGCCTCCAGCCGCATGTCCAGCGCCGGCTGGCCGTTCGCGGCGCTCAGCGCGCCGGTGGCGACCACGTCGGACCCGCCGGGCAGCAGCGCGCTCACCCGGTCCACGTTGAGCCGGCCGTTGTCGAGCGCCGCTTCCAGGCGCCCCTGGCGGATGAGGCCGCCGTTGTAGGTGATGGCGTCCACCGCCAGCTCGAACCGGCCGGCGATGCCGGTGGGCAGCGCGAAGCGGCCGGCGCCCGGCGCGGCCGGGGCGGCGCTGCCGCGTCCGTTCCCCGCCGGCCGGGGGGCGACGGCGGCGACCCGCTGCATCCAGGTGTCCAGGTCGAGCCGGTTGAGCGTCAGCTTGGCTTCCATGGCGAGCGGTGTCCCGGCGCGCACGGCGGCGCTGCCGGTGGCGCGCGTCTCGCCCACCTGCACCTCCAGCCCGCCGAAGCTGGCGCCGGCGGCCGACACGTCGATGGCCGTGCGCCAGGAGAAGGGCTGGGCGAGCGGGCCGGGCGCCGCGGTCCCGCCGCGCAACGCCGCCAGCACGGCGCCGAGGTCGCTGCCTTCGGCGCGCAGGTCGCCCTGGGCCCGCGGCCCGGCGACGCCGTTCGTTCCCGTGGTGCCGATGATGCCGGCGAACCGCAGCGCGGCGTCGGTGTCCGGCAGGGAGACGGAGGCGCGCTGCGGCACCGCCGCCCCTTCGGTGAAGCGGCCCGACGTCAGATCGCCGCGCAGGGCGACGCCGCGCAGCACGAAGGTGCCCTGCACCTGGAACGGGCCGCCGAGGCTGCCGGCGGCGATGCGGGCGTCCACCTTCTCCACCCGCTCCTCGCGGCCGGCAACGGCGTCGCGGTAGACCAGCGTTCCGTTGCGCACCGTCACCTGCTCGAAGCTGACCGAGGGACCGAAGCCGCCGCCGCCGTTGCCGGCCGCCGCGTCGTCGCCACCGTGCGCGAAGTCCCAGGTGGACCGGCCGTCGGCCAGCACCTCATAGACCAGCACCGGCTCGATCAGCGCGACGCTCTGCACCTCCACATGGCCGCGCAGCAAGGCGGGGAACGACACCCGGACATCCAGTTCCTTGACCCGCGCCATGTCCGGCTCCGCCGCTCCCGGCAGGCTGGCGACGCGGGCGTCGCGCAGGCTGAGCGCCGGGGTGGGCAGCAGCGACAGGCGGATGTCGCCGGCGATGCTCACCGGCCGGCCGGTCGCCGCGCCGACTCGGGCGGCGATCTGGTCCTTGTAGGCGTTCCAGTCGATCAGCGCCGGCACCACCACGATGGCGCCCAGCAGCACGAGGACGACGACCAGAACGGCGATCAGGATCTTCTTCACGGGTGGTCCACCGCCGATAACGGCCCTTCAGAGAATACGGACATCGAGGGTACGAACGGGCGCGCGCTTTTCGCCCGCGCCGTCTTCCGCTAAGCTACCCGCGCCAGAAGAGACAAGCAATTCGGGCATTCCCACGGCAAAGCGCGAACGCGGCCGAAAAAAGATGCCGGGTTGGGCACAATGCCGCTGGAGCATCGCGGAGTTTCGCATGGGCGACGTCGTCAACCTCAACCGCTTCCGCAAGCAGCAGGAACGCACCCGGCGCGCCAGGGAGGCGGAGGAGAACCGCATCCGCCACGGCCGCACCAAGGCCGAGAAGACGGCCGAACGCCTGGAGCGCGACCGCGCCGCCCGCGACCTGGAAGGCAAGCGGCGCGACGACCCGCCTTAACCCGGACGTTACATGGGGACATATGCCCATATCTTGAGTGATGCCTTTTTTGACAAAGGTCAATTCTGATCATCCGCACCACTGATAATCTGGCGAACCCTGCGACAATTTGATACCTTGACGCCAACGAGAGGTCCCTACCCACACGGGGGAGTTGGCGCCATGGTCGATGTCACCACGCACCGCCACGCGGCGGAACCGCATTCCACCTCCACCCTGCCCCACATCCGGGCCGTCGACACCGACCGCCCGTGGGTCTGGCTGGCCCGCGGCTGGCAGGACCTGTGGGCGGCCCCCACGGTGAGCCTCGCCTACGGGCTGCTGGCCGTGGTGTCCAGCTTCCTGCTGGTGGCCGGGCTGGCGATGGCCGAGATGCAGTACCTGGTGCTGCCGATGGCGGCCGGCTTCATGCTGATGGGTCCGGTGCTCGCCGTCGGCCTCTACGAGACCGCCCGCCTGCTGGAGCGCGGCGAGCGCGTCACGCTGTTCGCCGTGATCGGCGCCTACCGGCGCAACGCCACCCAGATCGCCACCATCGGGCTGGTGCTGATGCTGGCGCTGCTGGCGTGGATCCGGGTGGCCTTCCTGGTCTTCGCGCTGTTCTTCTCGTCGGAGCCGCCGGCCTTCGACCAGTTGATCGACCGCATCTTCTTCTCGCAGCAGACGATCCCGTTCCTGCTGACCGGCAGCGTGATCGGCGGCGTCATCGCGGCGGTGGTGTTCTCGATCAGCGTGGTGGCGCTGCCCATGCTGCTGGACCGCGACACCGACGTCTTCACCGCCATGGCGACCAGTGTGACCGCCGTGCAGGAGAACTGGCGCACCATGCTGGTGTGGGCGGCGCTCATCGCCCTGTTCACCGCCTCGGGCATCAGCTTCGCCTTCATCGGGCTGGTGCTGGCCTTCCCGTTGATCGGCCTCGCGTCGTGGCACTGCTACCGCGACATCGTCGGGCCGGAACGGTAAGGCTCGCGTCTGCGGTACCCCTCCCGACCCTCCCCCGCCACCGGTGCGGGGGAGGGCGTTTCATTTCTTGAAGAACGCCTCGGCCGCGCTCTTGTGCGCCTGCTTGGCGTCGATGAAGCCGCGGGCACGGGCGATCTCCGCTTCCAGCTCGGCGATGTAGTCGTTCAGCTCCGCCACCGACAGCGTGGTCAGGTCCTTGGGCGCCGGCTTCTGCTTGCGCGGCTCCAGGTCGTCGAAAACCATGGGGGCCTCCCTTTTCCACATCCCGGCATCACGTCCCGGCGCGGCTTGCCAGGATCATCCGCCAGTTCTACCTTTTGCCGGCCACACGGAGAAGGGGAAAGCCATGGGAATCGCCCTGCCTGACACCATGACCTGCGTCGAGATCACCCAGCCCGGCGGCCCCGAGGTGCTGCGCGCCACCGAGCGCCCGGCCCCCATCCCCGGCCCCGGCGAGGTGCTGGTCGAGGTCGCCGCCGCCGGCGTCAACCGGCCGGACATGCTGCAGCGCCAGGGCCGCTACGACCCGCCGCCGGGTGCATCCGACCTGCCGGGGCTGGAGATCGCCGGCCGCGTCGTCGCCATCGGCGAGGGCGTCATGGACTGGGGCGCCGACGACAAGGTCTGCGCGCTGATCGCAGGCGGCGGCTATGCCCAGTACTGCGCCGTGCCCGCCCCGCAGGTGCTACCCATGCCGAAAGGGTTGAGCGCGGTCGAGGCCGCCGCCGTGCCCGAGACCTTCTTCACCGTGTGGACCAACGTGTTCGAGCGCGGCGCGCTGAAGCCCGGCGAGACGCTGCTGGTGCACGGCGGCTCCAGCGGCATCGGCACCACGGCCATCCAGCTCGCCAAGGCGTTCGGCGCCCGCGTCTTCGCCACAGCCGGCAGCGCCGACAAGTGCCGGGCGTGCGAGGACCTCGGCGCCGACCGCGCCATCGACTATAAGACGGAGGATTTCGTCGCCGTCATCAAGGAGGCGACCGGCGGGCGCGGTGTCGACGTGGTGCTGGACATGGTGGGCGGCGACTACATCGCCCGCGACATCGAGATCATGGCCCCGGACGGCCGCCACGTCTCCATCGCCTTCCTGCACGGGCCGAAGGTGTCGCTGAACTTCTTCCCCGTGATGACCAAGCGCCTGACGCTGACCGGCTCCACGCTGCGCGCCCGCTCGGTCGAGGAGAAAGGGCGCATCGCCGCGGCGCTGCGGGAAAAGGTCTGGCCGCTGATCGAGGCCGGCCGCGTCAGGCCGGTGATCCACAAGACCTTCCCGCTGGCCCGGGCGGCCGAGGCGCACGCCCTGATGGAATCCAGCGCCCACATCGGCAAGATCGTGCTGACGGTGGAGGAATAGCCGCGGCCGGCACTGGCCGCGACAATCGTTCCGCGCAATCTTGATGGTGTTCGCTCTTCCCCTTTGCGGCGGACCTGGGTAGCTTGGTAAAGCTATTCAGGAACGTTGCGCAGGCGACCGGGTCCGGAACCCCGGCCGCGTGCGTTAGCGTGCTTACAACAACCGGCTTTCCTCCTATATGGAGGTCGAGCGCGGAACTGTGGAAGGAACAGGCCGGCACCGTCGCGGTGGCCGGTCGTGTTGTCAGGAGGGACGATGGCACTGCCCTTGATGCCGAAAGCGACGGCCGTCTGGCTGGTCGAGAACACTGCCTTGAGCTTCGAGCAGATCGCCGCCTTCTGCGGCCTGCATCCGCTGGAGGTGCAGGCGATCGCCGACGGCGAGGTGGCGGTGGGCATGGTCGGGCTCGACCCCATCGCCAACGGCCAGCTCACCAAAGGCGAGATCGAGCGCTGCGAGAAGGACCAGAACGCCAAGCTGCGTCTGCTGGTGCCCGACCTGCCGCAGCCGGCCGCCCGCTCCAAGGGGCCGCGCTACACGCCGATCACCAAACGCGGCGACAAGCCGGACGCCATCGCCTGGCTGCTGAAGCACCATCCGGAGCTGTCGGACGCCCAGGTCAGCCGCCTGATCGGCACCACCAAGCCGACCATCTCGGCGGTGCGCGACCGCTCGCACTGGAACGCCACCAACATCAAGCCGCGCAACCCCGTGCTGCTGGGCCTGTGCAGCCAGCGCGAGCTGGAAGAGGCGCTGGCCAACGCCGTCCGCCGCGGCCCGATCGAACGCGAGGACGGCGACATCGCCGGAACCGAGGGCGAGGAAGAGGACGCGCCGTATTCCGAGTCCGCGTGAGTCCGTAGGTTGGGTTGAGGCAAAGCCGAAAACCCAACGGCCGCGCGCAAACCAAAACGGCGTGCCGTCCCGCGGCACGCCGTTTTCAATGTCGGGTTCCGAAACCCGGAAATTCCTGCTCCGGACGATGACCTCCGGACAATGACCACCGGACGATGGCTTCGGGCGCGCTGCAATCAGGCGCGGGCCAGGCGGGTCATCTCGTCCTTGAGGCGGAGCTTCTCTTTCTTGATCTTCGCGAGGATGGCGTCGTCCGGATGCGGCCGCTGATTTTCGAGCCTCAGTTCGACCTCCAGCGCCTGATGCTTCAGGCGCAGGGACTCAATCCGGTCCTCAAAAGCCATGGTGTCCCTCCATCGGAAGTTTGTCATACATTGCCTGGCGCGACTCGGAACGGGTCATAATGTTGCCGAATCGGCGGAATGGCAAGGATGCGGAACGGCGCTGGACGAAATGGGTAGCACGCGCTACATCACCCGCATGACCGTGCCTCCCCGAATCGTCGTCGGCATCAGTGGGGCCTCGGGGGTGATCCTCGGGGTTCGCCTTCTGGAAATCCTACGCCGAATCGGCGTGGAATCCCATCTCGTCATAAGCCGTGCGGCCGAGGTTACCTTGGCGCACGAAACGGACCTGAAGCCGGCCCAGGTGCGCGCGCTGGCCGCCGTGAATCACGCCGCCGCCGACATTGGCGCGGCGATCGCCAGCGGCAGCTTCCGCACCATGGGCATGATCGTCGCCCCCTGCTCCATCCGCACCATGAGCGAGATCGCCAGCGGCGTGACCTCCAGCCTGCTCACCCGGGCCGCCGACGTGATGCTGAAGGAGCGCCGGCCGCTGGTGCTGCTGGTGCGCGAGACGCCCTTGCACCTGGGGCATCTGCGCACCATGACGCAGTTGGCGGAGATGGGCGCCGTCGTCGCACCGCCCGTTCCCGCCTTCTACGCCAAGCCGCAGAGCCTGGACGACATGGTGAACCACACGGTGGGCCGCGCGCTCGACCTGTTCGGACTGGACGCCGGCATCGTGAACCGCTGGGGCGAGCCGGGCGCCACGGAGCCGGCGGAAGCTTGACGCGCGTCAAGCTTGGAAGACCCGCCCTTTTGTATTACATCCCAGCAACAAGCCGGTCACGGTCACCACCGAAGGAGAGCGGACGCATGCCTCACCGCGCACAGCACGACGCCATCCGCCGCCTGATGGCCGGGGTCAAGGGCTTCCGGGCCCGCTATTACGAACGCAACCCCGACAGCATGCGCGAACTGGCGGAGCACGGCCAGAAGCCGGACGTGCTGCTGATCGGCTGCTCGGACTCGCGCGTCGACCCGGCGCTTCTGACGCAGGCGGAACCGGGCGAGCTGTTCGTCGTGCGCAACGTCGCGAACCTAGTGCCGCCCTACCAGCCCGACGGCCATTATCACGGCACCTCGGCCGCCATCGAATACGCGGTGAAGATCCTGGAGGTGCGGCACGTCGTCGTGCTGGGCCACGCGCGCTGCGGCGGCATCCAGGGCCTGATCCGCCTGAATTCCGGCGAACCGCCGCCGGGCGATTTCATCGCGCCGTGGGTGTCCATCGCCCAGTCGGCGTGCGAGCGCTTCATCCCCGCCAGCGGCGGCGATTGCGCCGAGCCGCGGTCCTCCACCTATCTGCAGGACTGTCCGCACCTCGTCGAGCGGGCCGCCGTGCGCGGTTCGGTCGAGAACCTGATGACCTTCCCCTTCGTGCGTGAACGCATCGTCCAGGGCCACCTGCATATCCACGGCTGGTGGTTCGACATCGACAACGGCGAGCTTTGGGTCATCGACCCGGAGACCAAGGTCTTCGTCCCTGTCTTCGAGTAGTGGACGGCCGTTGGGGTTTCACCTTCGGTTCAACCCAACCTGCGACCAACCCCGCAGGTTGGGCTGAGCGCCGGCGAAGACCCAACGTCAAACCCGTTCCGCCAGCGCCGCCGCGATGCGACGCGCCACGCCCGCCCAGTCCCCGACGCGCTCCTGACGGAACAGGCGCGCGGTCGGATACCACGGGCTGTCCTCGCGCCCCAGCAGCCAGCGCCAGTCCGGCGCCACGGGCAGCGCCACCCACACCGGCACGCCGAGCGCCCCGGCCAGATGCGCCACGCTGGTGCAGGAACTGACCACCACGTCCAGGTTCGTCATGATCGCCGCCGTATCGGCGAAGTCGCCGATGGCGCCGCCCAGGTCGGTGAAGCTGTCGGGCACCGGCACGCGCTGCAGGTCCGCGCGCCCGTCGCCCATCTGCAAGCCGAAAAAGCGCACCCCCGGCACGTCCAGCACCGCCCGCAACCCCTGCAGGCGCGGCGACCGCAAGTCGTCCGCCTGAAAGCGCGGGTTGCCCGCCCACACCAGCCCGACCTTCAGCCCCTCCCCGGCCCCCAGGCGCTGCCGCCACGCGGCGACGCGCACCGGGTCCGGCCGCAGGTAGGGAACGTCGGCCGGCACGGTGTCGACCCGCGTGCCGAAGACGCGCGGCAAGCTCATCAGCGGGCATTCCACGTCGAAGTCCGGCAGCGGCTCGCCGCGGCCGATCACCTGCGCCACGCCGGGAAAGCCGTCCAGCAGCGGCAGCAGCGGCGGCTGCACCTCCAGCACGATGCGCGCGCCGCGCGCCGCCGCCAGCGGCACGTAGCGCAGGAACTGGATCGTGTCGCCCAACCCCTGCTCGGCGTACAGAAGGAGCGTACGCCCCCGCACCTCCTCACTCCGCCACATCGGCTGCGGGAAGGCACGCCAGGGCGGCTGGGCCTTGTCGTCCTTGCGGCGCCACTCGAATTCCTCCCAGCCCTCGGCCATGTCGCCGGCCAGCAGAAGCGCGTAGGCGCGGTTCCAGTGCAGACCGGCGTCGGCCGGGCTGAACTCCATCTCCCGCGCATAGCTCTCCGCCGCTTCCCGTGCCCGGCCGAGCGCCAGGAGCGCGTTGGCCCGCGCCCGCCACAGGGGCCGTTCCGGCCGCATCTGCCCGGCGGCGTCGAGCATGGCCAGCGCCTCCTCCTCGCGGCCCAGCTTGACGAGCACGAGACCGAGGTTCTCGTTCGCCTCAATGAGCCTCGGGGCGCGCTCCAGCGCGGCACGGTAAGCCGCTTCCGCTTCCGCCCAGCGCTGGCCGGCCGCCGCCGCGTTGCCCAGGGCCAGCCAGGCCACCGCCAGATCGGGGCGCAGCGCCACGGCGCGCCGCGCCGCCGCCGCGCCGGCCTCCCCCTGCCTGAGGTCCACGTGCGATTCGGCCAGCACCACCAGCGCCTCGGCATGGTCGGGGGCCAGCGCCAGCGCGCGGGTGGCCAGCGCCAGCGCCTCCGCCGCCCGGCGCAGATGCTTCAGGGCGCCGGCCCGGTTGGCGTACGCGTCAGCCAGGAACGGGTCCAGGCGTACGGCGCGCGCGTACACCGCCGCCGCCGCCTCCGTCCGCTCCAGCACGCGGAGCGCGTTGCCGAGGTTGGAGGTCGAGCCGGCGGCGTCGGGCCGCAGCGCCACCGCTCGCTTCAGCAGCGCCAGCGCCGGCTGCGGATGCCCGGCCTGCGCGTACAGCACCCCCAGCAGGTGGGCGGCATCCGGCTCCTCGGGATCGGCCTCGATGATGCGGGTGTAGAGCACCTCCGCTTCGGCAAGCCGACCCGTCCGGTGGTAATCGAGGGCGGCCGCGAGGGCCTCGGCGATGGTCGCCATGCGCAATCCGGCGAAAAGGCGTGGGGAGGGCAGCATAGCGGCTGCAGGTCGAGGGCCAAAGCCCCCACGCACGGCCCCCACGCTGCGCATGACCGCCCTGCCTGCGATAAGCGCCCGCGAAACGCCCTGCCGCATTGCACCACGGCGGTCAACCGACTATCTCTTCGGACAGTCTTCCGAAAGAGGTACCCGGAGGTTTCCCCATGCCCGCACCGGCAATGCTCCTCAGCGCGCTCGGCGCCCTGCTGTGCGCCGTGGCGATCGGCGTGGCGCCGGCCATGGCGGCGGAAGGCGGCGGGGGCGGCAAGTGCCCGTGGCAGCAGGAGGCCACGCTGGTGCTCGACGCCAAGACGATCCACGTCCCGCCGACGGTGTTCGAGACGAAGGGCGCGCCGGCCATGATCGACGGGTTCGAACTGCTGCCGAACCTCAACGCCCTGGTGCTGCGCATCCACGGCCCGCACGGCGAGATCTGGGAGGCGGCGCTGACCCGCGTCGGCGAGAAGCGCTGCACCGGCTTCTACGTCGCCAAGCCGGTGCTGATCGCCGAACCTCCCCCCTTCGTCCCCCGCTCCTCCAAGAGCAGCGTCGCTGTCCGTTAATCGCCCAGTCCGTCAATCGCCCAGACTGATGCCCAGGCCGCGGGCGGTCTTGACGAGCGTACCGTCGGCGTCGACGCAGGCGTAGCGGGCGATCGCCTCCTCGATCGGGACGTCGACCACGCCGCGGTTGGACCACGCCACCATGCGGTCGAACTTGCCGTCGGCGATCAGGTCCACGGCGTGCACGCCGAAGGCGGACGCCACCAGCCGGTCGCGCGGGCTGGGCGGGCTGCCGCGCTGGACGTGGCCCAGGACGGTGACGCGGGTCTCCGCCCCGGTCGCCTTGGCGATCTTCTCGCCGATGTAGTCGCCAATGCCGCCATAGCGCTTCTCGCCGCCCTCGTACACCTTCTTCACCTCGCCGCCGTCGGCGGTCTTCACCGCCTCCGACACGACGACCAGGGCGAAGTTGCGACCGGTCGAGCGGACCTGCTTGATCTTCTCGGCGATCTTCTCGATCGAATAGGCGATCTCGGGGATCAGGATCACGTCGGCGCCGCCGGCGATGCCGGCCGACAGCGCGATGTGCCCGGCGTCGCGGCCCATCACCTCCAGCACCATGACGCGCGCGTGGCTGGCCGCCGTCGGCTGCAGGCGGTCCAGCGCCTCGACCGCCACGCCCACGGCGGTGTCGAAGCCGACCGACACCTCGGTGGCGCCCAGGTCGTTGTCGATGGTCTTGGGAATGCCGACGAGGTTCAGCCCGCCCTTCTGCGCCAGTTTGCGCAGGATGGCGAAGCTGCCGTCGCCGCCGATGCCGATCAACGCGTCCAGCCCCAGTTCGCGATACCCGCCGATGATCTCGTCGGAGCGGTCCTTGGTGGTGCCGTCACCCATGGGATAGGCAAAGGGGTCGCCCCGGTTGGTGGTGCCCAGGATGGTGCCGCCCATGCGCATCATGTTGCCGTCGACCATCGGCAGATCGAGCACCTGATAGGCCACGGGGCGCTTCAGAAAGCCCTGCGTGCCCTCCTTCAGGCCGATGACCTGCCAGCCATAGCCCAGGCAGGCCCGATGGACGACCGCGCGGATGACGGCGTTGAGGCCGGCGCAGTCGCCGCCGCTGGTAAGAATGCCGATGCGCTTGGCTGCTGCTGTCATGAATAGGGACCTCGTTTCCCGATGCCTGCGACGCGGGCCACAGTCTGACCCGAACCGGCGGACACCGCAATGCCACGCATGCGATAACCGCCCGCACGCGCAGTGGTTTCACCGTGCCGGGCGCCGCAAAATCTGGTATGGTCGCTCACCGCGACGACACCCGTGCAGCCGCACCATGAACGAACAGGACATGCTGAAGCAGAAGCTCGCCGAGCTGAGGACCGAACACCGCGACCTCGACGACGTGATCGCACGCCTGTCCGAACGCGCCCCGTTCGACCAGCTTCAGTTGCAGCGGCTCAAGAAGCGCAAGCTGGCGCTGAAGGATCAGATCGCCCTCATCGAGAGCCGCCTGCTGCCCGACATCATCGCCTGATCGGGGCGAATCGGCGCGCGGTCGCGTCGAGGAGCGGAGCACGTCCCTCCAGCTCGCCCTCGCGGGCCGCCGGAAACGTCCCGCGGCCGAACAATCGCCCACTCCGCACGCTGGACTCTTGGAGCGTCCTTCCTATAATGCGCGCCTTTCCAAGGACCTGTGGAAAGCCACGCCGTGCCCATCGACACCCCCTCCCGCCAGCCGGCCGCCCTCCCGCCGGTGGTCGGCATCATCATGGGAAGCCAGTCGGACTGGGCCACCATGAAGCACGCGGCCGAAACGCTGACCGCGCTGGGCGTGCCGCACGAGGTGCGCATCGTCTCCGCCCACCGCACGCCGCAGCGCCTCTATGACTTCGCCACATCGGCCAAGGGCCGCGGGCTGAAGGCGATCATCGCCGGGGCCGGCGGTGCGGCGCACCTGCCGGGCATGGCGGCATCGATGACGCCGCTGCCGGTGTTCGGCGTGCCCATCGAAAGCCACGCGCTGAAGGGCATGGACAGCCTCCTGTCCATCGTCCAGATGCCCGGCGGCGTTCCGGTCGGCACGCTGGCCATCGGCAAGGCCGGCGCCATCAACGCCGCGCTGATCGCCGCGTCCGTCATCGCGCTGATGGATCCCGCCGTGGCCGACGCGCTGGACGCCTGGCGCGCGCGCCAGACCGCTGCCGTCGCCGAGACGCCCGTGGACGAGCCGGCGTGATGGCCAGCGCGATGTCGGACGCGATGCTTCCCCCCGGTTCCACCATCGGCATGCTCGGCGCCGGGCAGCTCGGCCGCATGACGGCGCTGGCCGCCGCCCGCCTGGGCTACAAGATCCATGTCTTCGCTCCCGACGCCGCCGGCAGCCCGACCGCGCAGGTCTGCGCCGCCGCCACCGTCGCCGACTGGGACGACGAGGCGGCGCTGGCCGCCTTCGCCCGCTCGGTCGACGTGGTGACGCTGGAGTGGGAGAACATCCCCGTCCCCACCGTGGAGCGTCTGGCGTCCATCGTCCCCGTGCACCCCGGCGCCGGCGTGCTGGCGGTGACGCAGGACCGCATCGCCGAGAAAAGCTTCGCCAACGGCCTGGGAATCGCCACCGCGCCGTGGCGCCGCGCCGACAGCGCCGACGACGTGGCCCGCGCCAAGGCGGAGATCGGGCCGCGCTGCATTTTGAAGTCCACCCGCCTGGGATACGACGGCAAGGGGCAGGCGGTGATCGGCCCGGACACCGACCCGGCAGCGGCTTGGGCCAGCATCGGCGGGCAGCCGGCCATCGTCGAAGGCTTCGTCGACTTCGTCTGCGAAGTGTCGGTGATCGTCGCCCGCGCGGCCGATGGCCGCATGGCCGTCTTCCCCACCGTCGAGAACCGCCACAGGAACGGCATCCTCGACCGCACCATCGCCCCCGCCCGCGTGGCGCCGGAAACCGCCGCCGAGGCGGAGCGTGTCGCCCGCGCGCTGACCGAGTCGCTGGGCGTGGTCGGCCTGCTGGCGGTGGAGATGTTCGTCACCCGCGACGGCCGCGTGCTGGTCAACGAGATGGCGCCGCGCCCGCACAACTCCGGCCACTGGACCATGGACGCCTGC
>DASPIO010000245.1:0-9381 GCA_035629155.1 Azospirillum sp.
AAGGCGGCGCGCGAGCGCGGCATCACGGTCACCAACACGCCGGGCGTGCTGACCGAGGACACCGCCGACATGACCATGGCGCTGATCCTCGCCGTCGCCCGCCGCCTGAGCGAGGGCGAGCGGCTGGTGCGCTCCGGCCAGTGGAAGGGCTGGGGACCGACGACGATGCTCGGCCACCGCATCTGGGGCAAGCGCCTGGGCATCCTGGGCATGGGCCGCATCGGTCAGGCGGTGGCGCGCCGCGCGCGGGCCTTCGGCATGTCGATCCACTACCACAACCGCCGCCGCGTCCACCCGGACGTGGAGACGGAGCTGGAGGCCACCTACTGGGACAGCCTGGACCAGATGCTGGCGCGGATGGACGTCATCTCCATCAACTGCCCGCACACTCCGGCCACCTACCACCTGCTGTCGGAGCGGCGGCTGAAGCTGCTGCGTCCGCACTGCTTCATCGTCAACACCTCGCGCGGCGAGGTGATCGACGAGACGGCGCTGACCCGCATGCTGCAGAAGGGCGAACTGGCCGGCGCCGGCCTCGACGTGTTCGAGCACGAGCCGGCGGTGAACCCGAAGCTGCTGCGGCTCGACAACGTGGTGCTGCTGCCGCACATGGGCTCGGCCACGATCGAGGGCCGCATCGACATGGGCGAGAAGGTCATCATCAACATCAAGACCTTCGTCGACGGCCACGCCCCGCCCGACCGGGTGCTGGAGCAGTTGATCTGACAGGACAGGGCGGGGCCGCAGGATCCCGCCCTTCTTGTTTCTACGCGTGCCCCGACGACAGGATCGCCTCGTTCTCCGCGCCGCTGGTGCGGCCGGGCAGGATGGCGTTGAGCAGGACGCCCAGCAGCGCCGACAGCGCCATCGACGACACCACGAAGCTGCCGTCGCCGAACTTCAGGCTGGCACCACCGATGCCGATCACCAGGATGGTGGAGGAAATCAGCAGGTTGCGCTTGTCGCCCAGATCCACCTTGCCCTCGATCAGCGTGCGGATGCCGCTGGACGCGATGACGCCGAACAGCGCGATCGACACGCCGCCCATCACTGCCGGCGGGATGCTGGACAGGAACGCCGACAGCTTGCCGACGAAGCCCAGAACGATCGCCATCGCCGCCGCCCCGCCGATGACCCAGACGCTGAAGATGCGCGTCACCGCCAGCACGCCGATGTTCTCGCCGTAGGTGGTGGCGGGCGGGCCGCCGATGGCGCCGGCCACCATGGTCGCCACACCGTCGCCGATGATCGAGCGGTGCAGGCCGGGATCCTTGATGAAGTTGCGGCCCACCACGCGGCTCAGCACGATCTGGCCGCCGATGTGCTCGGCGATGGTCACCAGCGCCACCGGTGCCACCAGCAGGATCATGGCCAGCGCCGAGGTGCCCTCCTTGGCGTTGGCGAACAGCAGGTGGAAGTTCGGCACCTGGAACAGCGGCGCGTTGGCGATGGCCGTGAAGTCCACCATCCCGGCCAGCAGCGCGGCGAGGTAGCCGGTGGCGATGCCCAGCAGGATCGGCACCACCGTGAAGAAGCCGCGCAGCACGATCGAGTAGACGAAGATGCTGCCCAGCGTGAACAGCGCCACCAGGAAGTGCGGCAGGCTGTAGGGGCCGCCGCCGGCCGTGTTCTGCGCCATGCTCACGGCGACCGAGGCGAGGCCAAGCCCGATCACCACGATGACCGGCCCCACGACGATCGGCGGCAGCAGCGCCATCAGCCATCGCACGCCGAACGCCTTGATCAGCAGCCCGACGATCACGTAGACGCCGCCCGCCGCGCAGGCGCCGATCAGCGCGCCGCCGGTGCCGCCGATGGCCGTGGCGGCGATGATCGGCCCGATGAACGCGAAGGAGGAGCCGAGATAGGCCGGCAGCCGCCACTTGGTGGTGGCAAGATAGATCAACGTGCCCAGTCCGGACGACACCAGACCGACCGCCGGGTCGAGCCCGGTCAGGATGGGCACCAGCACGGTGGCGCCGAACATGGCGAAGAGGTGCTGCAGGCTGAGCAGAACGAAGGTCGCCGGCGCCGGACGTTCCTCGACGTCCAGCACCCGGTCGCGCGGCGCGGTCATGGCGGAGGGTCCCTACCCTGTGGTTGTTTCGCCAAAGGGCTACCGCGATCGGGGCGGGGCGTCAAACGCCGCCGCGTTGCACGCGGCTCAGAGGATGCCCTCGTACACGTCGGCCAGCGCGATCTCGACGTCCAGCGCGTGGAAGCGCAGCGCACCGTCGCCGATGATGTCCTGCACCCGCCAGGAGTCGCCCTCCCGGTGCCACAGTTCGGCCCGGCGGCGCGTCGAATCAATGAGCAGGATCTCCTGCACCGACGGGATCTGCCGGTAGAGGGGAAGCTTGGTCCCGCGGTCGTAATCGGCCGTGGAAGGCGACAGCACCTCGACGACGATCACCGGGTCGGCCGTGCCGGGTTTGTCGGACGCCGGGGCGCAGCTTACGGCGACGTCGGTCTGGAACCACATGTCGTTGCGATTCGGGATCCGGATGCCCGCTTCCACACGGGCGCGGCAAGGGCGGTGCAGACGGGCGTGGAACTCGCGGGCAATGGCGGCCGCCAAAATCGCATGCGCGTCCGCCGGCGGCGCCATGGCGACGGGCTCGCCCCGGATCAGTTCGTAACGCGTGTCGGTTCCATCGTCCCAGGCGAGGAACTCATCCACCGTCATCACGTGCCGCGCGGGATCGGACATGCCCTGAGTATGGTCCTTTCCCGCGCGGCGGCCAAGGGGCCGCTACACCACGTCCTTGGTCAGATCGATGTGCACCTCGACCACGCCGGGTTCGTCCAGGTTCTCCTTGCGCACGAAGCCCAGGTGGCGGCACATGCCCAGCATGTTGGTGTTCTCGCGCAGCACCTCGCCGTACACCTCCTTGATGCCGCGCGACTTGGCGTAGGCCAGGATCTCCTTCATCAGCAGGTAGCCCAGCCCCTGGCCCTTCATGTCGGAGCGGACCATCACCGCGTACTCGGCGCGCAAATTGTCGGGGTCGGCGGCGATGCGGACCACGCCGTACATCACGGTCTTGCCCGTCTCCGGGTCGGGGCCGACGGCCAGCAGGCCCATTTCGCGGTCGTAGTCGATCTGCGTCAGGCGCGCGGCGGCCTGATGCGACAGCTTCTTCATCGGCGCGAAGAAGCGCAGGCGGATGTCCTCCGGCGTCATGCGGGCGAACATGTCGTGCACCAGCGGCTCGTCCTCCGGCAGGATGGGGCGCACCAGGAAATGGCGGCCGTCCTTGATGGTGACGTGGTGTTCCAGCGACTTCGGGTACGGCCGGATGGCGAGGCGCTTGGCGCCGGGCAGGGCCGGCACCGCCACCTTGATGCGGGCGTCCAGCGCCAGCACGCCGTCGGCGTCGACCAGCAACGGGTTGACGTCCAGCTCGACGACTTCGGGGAAGTCGACGACGAGCTGCGAGATCTGGTTCAGCGTCAGCGCCGCCGCCTCGATGTTCACCGCCGCGCGCGAGCGGAAACCCTGCATGCGCCGCCAGATGCGGGTGCGGCTCATCAGTTCGGTCGCGAGGTTCATGTTCAAGGGCGGCAGGGCCAGCGCGCAGTCCTCCACCACCTCCACGCCGATGCCGCCCTCGCCGAACAGCAGGACCGGGCCGAACAGCTCGTTCTCGGTCATGCCGATGATCAGCTCGTAGGCGTCCGGGCGGACGGCCATCTCCTGCACGGTGAAGCCCTCGATATGGGCGTCGGGCGCCTGCTCGTGCACGCGGGCCAGCATCGCTTCGGCTTCCCCGCGCACCTCCTGCGGGTCGGTCAGGTGCAGCACGACGCCGCCGACGTCCGACTTGTGCGGGATGTCCGGCGACAGGATCTTCAGCGCGACCGGGCCGCCGATCACCTCGGCGGCGTGCGCCGCCTCGTCCGGCGTCCTGGCGCAGCGGGTGTCGACCACCGGGACGCCATAGGCGGCGAGCACGCGCTTGGCCTCGTATTCCGTCAGCCACTCGCGCTTCTCGGCGATGGCGCGGGCGATGATACGCTGCACGCCGATGCGGTCGGCCTCGAAGGCGTCGGGCACGGAGGGTGGCGTCTCCATCAACAGGTCCTGGTTCCGCCGGTACTCGACCAGATGCATGAAGGCGCGCACCGCCTGGCTGGGCGTCTCGTAGGTGGGGATGCGGTTGGCGGCGAACAGCTTGCGCGCCCCGGCGGCGGAGCTGTCGCCCAGCCAGCTCGTCAGCACCGGGTGGCGGCGGCCGGGGTGCTTGTGGATGGCGTCGACGATGGCGTGCGCCACCGCCGTGGAATCGACCATCGCGTGCGGGCAGTGCAGCACCAGGATGGCGTCGTTGCCGCCGTCCTCCAGCAGCGCGTCGAGGGCCGCGCCATAGCGCTTGGCGTCGGCGTCGCCGCCGATGCGCAGCGGGTTGCCGTGCCCGGCGGCGGCGCCGAAGGCGGCGTCCAGCTTGCCCAGCGTCTCCGCCGACGGCACGGCCAGCCGGCCGCCGGATTGCACGAGGCTGTCCGTCGCCATCACGCCCATGCCGCCGCCGTTGGTCAGGATGGCCAAGCGGTCGCCGGTGATCGGCACGCCGGTGGACAGCGTGTTCACCGCGTCGAACAGCTCGTCCAGCTTGGCGACGCGCAAGAGGCCGGCGCGGCGGAAGGCGGCGTCGTACACCGCGTCCGACACGGCCAGCGCCCCGGTGTGCGAGGTGGCGGCCTGCTGCGCCTCCTCCGTACGGCCGGCCTTGATGACGATGACCGGCTTCTGGCGGGCGGCGGTGCGCGCCGCCGACATGAACTTGCGGGCGTCGCTGATGCTCTCGATGTACAGCAGGATGGCGCGCACCGTGCCGTCGGACGCCAGATAGTCCAGCAGGTCGCCGAAGTCGACGTCGGACTTCTCGCCCAGCGAGATCAGGTGCGAGAAGCCGATGCCGCGCGCCGTCGCCCAATCCACGATGGAGGTGATGACCATCGCCGACTGCGCCACCAGCGCCACGTCGCCCTTGCGCGGTGTCACGTGCCCGAAGGAGGCGTTGAGCCCCCGCCCCGGCACCATCACGCCCAAGCTGTTCGGTCCCAGCACGCGCAGCAGGTGCGGCTTGGCGGCGTCCAGAACCTGCTGCTGCCGGTCCTTGGCGAAGCCGGTGGACAGGATGACCGCCGCCTTGGTGCCGCGCGCGCCCAGCTCGGCGACGATCGCCGGTACGCTGTCGGGCGGCGTGCAGATCACCGCGAGGTCGGGCGTGACCGGCAGGTCCGCCACCGTCCGGTAGGTCAGCACGCCTTCCACCGCGCGTTCCGTGCCGATCGGCATGATCGGTCCGTCGAAGCCGGCGTTGAACAGGTTGCGGGCCACCACCGCCCCGATCGACTGCGGTTTGCGGCTGGCGCCGATGAGGGCGATCGAGGCGGGCTTGAACAGGCGGTCGAGGTTGCGGACGGTCATGGCCGATTCCGTTGCGGGCGGGATGCGGAAACGTAGCACGCCAATCTGAGCCCGGCGCGTGACGCTTCCATGGCAAACAGGGGTGGACCGGAAACCGCGCCGCCGCAACGCGACAGAACGCCGCTCATGCTGCGCTGCGGCAAAAGGCCGGGCGTTGCGATCGTAGGTTGGGTTAAGGCCAAAGCCCAACACCCAACGTCTTCGCGCTGCGGCGGGCGTCGGGTTTTCGCTGGCGCTCAACCCAACCGACGGCGTCACGGATCCTTGGGCAAGAGGTCACGGTAAACCTCGGCCGTTTCGTCATCGAAACAGACGAAGCGCACCTCGGCAATGGCGTCGTCCTTGCCCAGTTCGTCCAGCACCGCCGCCACGGCGATGCGGGCGGCGCGGTCCTTGGGGAAGCCGTAGATGCCCGTGCTGATGGCCGGGAAGGCGAGGGTGCGCAGGCCGTGCCGCCGGGCCAGCGCCAGTGCGTTGCGGTAACAGCTCTCCAGAAGCGCATCCTCGCCGGAACCGCCGCCGCGCCAGACGGGGCCGACGGCGTGGATGATCCAGGAGGCGGGCAGGCGGTGGCCGTGGGAGAGGCGGCATTCGCCCGTGGGGCAGCCGCCGATGCCGTCCAGCTCGGCCTGGAGGTCCGGGCCGGCGGCGGCGTGGATCGCCCCGTCGACGCCGCCGCCGCGCTTCAGCGCGCTGTTGGCGGCGTTGACGATGGCGTCCACCGGCAGCCGCGTGATGTCGCCCTTCTGGACGCTCACGCGGCTGCGGGGATCACCAGACTTCGGATCAGATGATGGCACCGGGCTTGCCGGCGTTCGCCTCGGCGGCGCGCGCCATGCCTTCCTCGATCATCCGGGCCGCCTCTTCGGCGTTGCCCCAGCGCAGGATCTTGACCCACTTGCCCTTTTCCAGATCCTTGTAGTGCTGGAAGAAGTGGGCGATCTGCTCGGTCACGATCTCCGGCAGGTCGTTGTAGTTCTTCACGTCGGTGTAGAACGGGTGCAGCTTGTCGACCGGCACGGCCAGCAGCTTCTCGTCCTGGCCGGCCTCGTCCTCCATGTACAGCACGCCGATCGGGCGCGAGCGCAGCACGGCGCCCGGGATCACCGCGTGGCGGCCGACGACGCAGACGTCGACGGGATCGCCGTCACCCGACAGGGTGTGCGGGATGAAGCCGTAATTGCAGGGATAGTACATGGCGGTGTGCAGGAAGCGGTCGACGAACACCGCGCCCGACTCCTTGTCCACTTCGTACTTGACCGGCTCGCCGCGCAGCGGGATCTCGATGACCACGTTGATGTCCCACGGTGCGTTCTTGCCCACCGGAACCTTGCTCAGATCCATGAAACGGTCCTTTGCCTGGCGTGTCTGTGCTCGCGGTACCCTGCCGAAGGTTCTATCCCCCGGGGCCGCACTGCGGCGGAGTTTAGGCAGAAGCGGCGCAGAGTCAAACGGACTCGCGCGTTTTGTGCTGCAATGCGGTACTTTTGTCCCGATGATGCGAATCCTGCCCCTGTCGCTTCTCCTGCTGATGGTCCTCGCCACCCCGGCCGCCGCCGAAAGCGGCCCCGTGCCGGCGCACGGCATCGCCATGATGGGGGACCTGAAGTACCCGCCCGATTTCACGCACTTCGGCTACGCGAACCCCGAGGCGCCGAAGGGCGGCGCGCTGCGCCAGGCGGTGGTCGGCACCTTCGACACGCTGAACCCGCACGTGGTGAAGGGCCTGCCGGCGGCCGGCCTGACGCTGGTGTTCGAGACGCTGCTGGCGCGCTCGGCCGACGAGCCGTTCTCGCTCTACGGCCTGCTGGCGCAACGGGTGGAGGTGCCGGACGACCGCACCTGGATCACCTTTCACCTCGACCCGCGCGCCCGCTGGCACGACGGCACGGCGGTGACGGCGGAGGACGTGCTGTTCTCCTTCGACGTGCAGCGCCGGTTCGGCACGCCCAACCGGCGGCAGTTCTTCGCCAAGGTGGCCAAGGCGCAGCCGCTGGGCGTCAACGCCGTGCGGTTCGACTTCCTGCCCAATCCGGACGGCACCCCAGACCGCGAAATGCCCATGCTGCTCGGCCTGCTGCCGGTGCATCAGAAGGCCTGGTGGCGCGGCCGGACGTTCGACCGCACGACGCTGGAGGCGCCGCCGGGCAGCGGCCCCTACCGCATCCGCACCGTCGACGCCGGACGCCGCATCACCTACGAGCGGGTGCCCGACTACTGGGGCCGCGACCTGCCGGCGCGGCGCGGCCTGTTCAACGCCGACACGCTGGAATTCACCTATTACCGCGACGACACGGTGGCGCTGGAGGCGTTCAAGGCCGGCCATGCCGACGTGCGGCGCGAGGGCGACCCGGCCAAGTGGGCGTCCGGCTACGACGGTCCGGCGCTGCGGCAGGGGAACATCGTGATGGAGGAACTGCCGCACGGCCGGCCGGAGCCGGCGCGCGGCTTCATCTTCAACACGCGCCGCCCCCTGTTCCAGGACCGCCGCGTGCGCGAGGCGCTGGGCATGGCGGTGGACTTCGCCTGGATCGGCCGCATGCTGTTCCACGACGCCTTGAAGCGGACGGCCAGCTATTATCCCAACTCCGAACTGGCGGCGACCGGACTGCCCGGCCCGCGCGAGCTGGCGGTGCTGGAGCCCTTCCGCGCAAACCTGCCGCCGGAGGTGTTCGCCAGGCCGTTCGCCCTGCCGTCCAGTGGTGGCAACGGCCCCTACGGTGCCCGCGCCAACCTGCGCACGGCGCTGAAGCTGCTGCGCGAGGCCGGCTGGCGCCTGCGGGACGGGCGGCTGGTGGACGGCTTGGGCCGCCCCTTCGCCTTCGAGATCCTGCTGGGCGACCCGGCGGACGAGCGCGTGGCGCTGGAGTTCGCCCGCGGGCTCGACCGGCTGGGCATCACGGCGTCGGTGCGCACGGTGGACAGCGCGCAGTACCAGGGCCGAATCGACGAGTACGACTACGACATGACGGTGCGCTTCTGGGCCTCCACCCTGTCGCCGGGCAACGAGCAGCTCTTCTACTTCGGATCGGCGGCGGCCGACACGCCGGGCACGCGCAACTGGGCCGGTATCAAGGATCCGGCGGTGGACGCCATCGCCGATTCCATCGCCCAGGCGCGCACCCGCGCCGGCCTCGTGGCGCGCGTCAAGGCACTCGACCGCGTGCTGCTGTGGGGCCACTACATGGTGCCGCTGTTCCACGCGACATCCGACCGCATCGCCCGCTGGACCCACGTGGGCCGGCCGGACGTGACGCCGGTCTATGGTGCCGTGCTGGAGGCGTGGTGGGTGGAGCGGTGAGGGGCCGCTCCACCCACCACCCGATCAGGTGCCCGGGCTGAGCACCAGGATGTCGCCCGCGCTGAGGGTGCGGACGTTGAGCGTGGCCAGCGTGACCGCCGCCCCGGCACCGCTTCCGTCGGCGTCGAAGGACAGCACGCCCGTGCGGGTGTTGAACACGAACATCGCGTTCGCCGAAGTCGGGTTGTCGAGCGCGAAGTGCTGCGCCGACAGCGTCCCCGCCGGGAGGCTGCCGAAGTTCGGGCCGACCACGGCGATCCGGTCCACCCCCGCCTGGAAGTCGGCGATCACGTCGCCGCCCTCCTGCGGCGAACCGATGCGGAAGACGTCCGCACCCAGGCCGCCGTGCAGCGTGTCGGCGCCCAGGTTGCCGAACAGCACGTCGTTGCCCTGGCCGCCCCACAGCACGTCGTTGCCCTGGCCACCGAACAGCGTGTCGGCGCCCAGGTTGCCGTACAGCACGTCGTCGGCCCGGTTGCCGTACAGCACGTCGCCGTCCTGGCCGCCGAACAGCGTGTCCAGGTCCTGCCCGCCGAACAGCGTGTCCATGCCCTGGTTGCCGTACAGCAGGTCGTCCTGCTGGTTGCCGTACAGCACGTCGTTGCCGATGCCGCCGGTCACCGTGTCGACGCCGCTGTCGCCCCAC
>DASPIO010000246.1:0-9024 GCA_035629155.1 Azospirillum sp.
CAGCACGGCGCGGATGTTGTTCTCCACCGACATGCCGCGGAAGATCGACGCCTCCTGCGGCAGGTAGCCGATGCCCAGGCGCGCGCGCCGGTACATGGGCAGGCCGGTGATGTCCTGGCCGTCCAGCAGGATGGTGCCGACGTCGGCGGCGATCAGGCCGGTGATCATGTAGAAGCAGGTGGTCTTGCCCGCGCCGTTGGGGCCAAGCAGCCCGACCGCCTCGCCGCGCTGCACGCTGATGGAGACGTCGCGCACCACCGGCCGCTTCTTGAACGACTTGCCCAGGTTGCGGGCGACCAGCCCGTCCGCCGGCGCCGGCGCGCGCGCGCCGCCGGATACCGGTGAATCGGCGGGGGAGCCGCCGGCGGGGCTGGGGGCGCGGGGATCGACATCGAGGGCCATGTCGGGGTCCGCCAGCCGGCTCATCGGCCGGTTCCCGGCTTACCGCCGGGTTCGGAGCCGGGGACCAGCAGGCCCTGCACGCGCCCGCCGCTCTTCGGCCCGGCGATGACGCGGTTGATCTTGGTGGTCATGTTCATCTCGGCCGCTTCGCCGTTGAGCTGGTTGTCGCCGCGCGTGATGCGCACGTCGCCCAACAGCACGGCGGTGTTGTCGGCCACCGAGTAGACCAGCTTTTCCGACTGCGCCACGTCGTTGGGCGTGGTGACGACGACGTTGCCGGCCCCGTCGATGCGCTGCATCGTCGTCGAGCCGTCGGGGCCCTTGACGAACTGGCCGATCAGCACGTCGGCGCGCATCCGGCGGTCCTCGCGCACGGCCACGGCGTCCCCACGCGCCACGGCGAGGCCCTTGGCGTCGTAGTATTCCAGCGAGTCGCGGGCGGTGACCACGTCGTTCGGCGTGACCAGCCTCAGGTCCTTGCCGGTGACGACGCCCGTCTGCTTGTCGACGTCGTAGATGGCGCGGTCGCCATAGACCTGCTGGTTGGGCGCCACGATGCGCACGTGGCCCTCGCCCACCAACTGGAACACCTCGTTCCCCTTGCCGGGGACCTCGCGGTAGTAGGCGGTCAGCGCGTCGGCGAAGACAGTGGTGTCGCCGCGCTTGGCCGAGGCGTTGCCGCGCGCCACGTAGGCGCGCACGTCCTGGTGCCACTCAATCGCCTGGTCGGCGTTGATCTCCACCGGAACGCCGCCGGACGCGCCGGGGAACATCTGGGCCGCCGCCGGGCCGGCGGACAGCAGGATGGCCGCCAGCAGGGCGGCGGCCGTAGGACGTGCGAACCTCACCGCGTGTTGCCTCCCTGGTTCTGGCCTTTGGTCTGGCCCTGGCTCTGGATCTTGGGTGCCGGCTTGACGGCCGGGACCGGCGCCGTGGACGGCGGCACGGCGGGAGCCGCCGCGGGCGTCGGCGTGCCGGCGGTGCCCGCCGGAGGGGCCGGAGGGATGGGCGCGCCGCGCTCGGCCGACTGCACGGTGGCGCTGGAGGAGTTCAGGAACTGCACCACCTTGCCGCGCTCGGTCATGCGGAAGCCCTGGGCGTTGATCTCGCCCTGCGGCCCCTGGCCGGCCACCGTGACATCGCCCCAGGCGGTGCCGGCGCGCACGTCGGCGAAGGCTTCGTCGGTGGTGAACTCGTTGCCGTCGTCGCGCATGATGTGGACCGAGCCGCGCATCTTCAGGATGCCGGTGTTCTGGTCGTACCAGCCGAAGTCCGAACGCAGGGTCACCCAGGTGCCGGCCTTCTCGGTCATCTCCGCCTCGGGCCGGTCGAGCAGCACGATGCCGGGCTGGTCGGCCGACTGCTCCGCCCGCACGGCGACCAGGGAATAGGGCTGGTTCTGCTCGTCCGCGCTGAAGTAGCGCGGCTTGATCATCTCGAGCTGGCCCTTGTCGGCGACGATCTTGGGCTTCGGCGGCTCGGTCAGCGACGGCCACGCGGCGACCAGCGCCAGCATCGCCAGCGCCAGTGCCGGCAGCGCGAACTTCATCAGCGAGACGAAGCGGCTGTAGACGCGCCCCACCGGGCGGGTGACGCGGCGGCGGTGGACGTCGTGCGTGGACGGGCGCGGCGCCGCGCGGCCCTGCCCTGCCCCCGTCCCGACGTCGCGTCCGCTGCCCATCATGATTCTCGGTGCTCTCCCGTCAGGCCGCGCCGGCCCGCAGGCAATCGTGGATGTGCACGATGCCGATGGGGCGGTCGGAGGTGTCGTCGGAGTCGCTGACGAACAGGGTGGTGATCGACTTGTCGTTCATCACGCGCAGCGCCTCGGCGACCAGCGCCTTGCGGCGGATCGTCTTGGGCTTGTGCGACATGACGTCGGCGGCGGTCTGCGTCAGCAACGCCGGGTTCATGTGGCGGCGCAGGTCGCCGTCGGTGATGATGCCGACCAGCCGGCCGTCGTCGCCGGTGACACCGACGCAGCCCAGGCGCTTGGTCGACATCTCCAGGATGACCTCGCTCAGGGGGGCGGCGGCGTTGCACAGCGGCACGGCGTCGGCCTTGTGCATGACGTCGGTCACCAGCAGCAGCGCCCGGCCGAGCTGGCCGCCGGGGTGCAGCGCGTGGAAGTCCTGCGCCGAGAAGCCGCGGCGTTCCAGCAGCGCGATGGCCAGCGCGTCGCCCAGCGCCAGCATCATGGTGGTGGAGGTGGTGGGCGCCAGCCCCAGCGGGCACGCCTCGGGCGCCGCCGGCAGCAGCAGCGCGACGTCGGCCTGCTCCGCCAGCGTCGAGCCGGCGCGGCGGGTGATGCCGATCAGCGGGATGGCGAAGCGGCGGGTGTAGGCGATGATGTCGCTCAGCTCGCTCGTCTCGCCGGAGTTGGACAGCGCGATCACCGCGTCGGTGCGGGCGATCATGCCCAGGTCGCCGTGGCTGGCCTCGCCCGGATGGACGAACAGCGCCGGCGTGCCGGTGGAGGCCAGGGTGGCGGCGATCTTGCGGGCGACGTGGCCGCTCTTGCCCATGCCGGTGACGACGACGCGCCCGGCGACGCCCGCCAGCAGCTCGAGCGCGCGGGTGAAGGCGCCGTCCAGCCCGGCCGCCAGTTGCTCCAGCGCGGCGGCCTCCAGGCGCAGGACGCGGACGGCGCTGGCCAGCCCGCTCTCCGCCTCCGCCCCCCTCTCGGCTTGTGCCAGGATGGCGAACGGGGCTGCCGGGTCCGTCTCGGTGCGGCGGTCGATGGCGCGGTTCACGTCGGTCACTGCCCTGTTGGGGTCTGCAACGATGTCTGTCACGTGTCTGTCATCCGGTCGGCGGCAGTATGCCGGGCGCCAGGGTGCCGGTCAAATCGCGCCGGTCAAATTCCGGCCCGGCGCGGCCGGCTCAGTGCGCCAGAATGTCCGGCTCGTCCCAGCCGCCCAGGTCGAGGGCGCCGCGGGCCGGCAGGAAGTCGAAGCAGGCCTGCGCCAGATGCGCGCGCTGTTCGCGCGCCAGCATGGCGTCCAGCTTGGCCTTCAGGTCGTGCAGGTGGAGCACGTCGGAGGCGGCGTACTTCATCTGCTCGGGCGTCAGCTCCTCGGCTCCCCAGTCGGAGGACTGCTGCTGCTTGGACAGCTCGACCCCCAGCAGGTCCTTGCACAGGTCCTTCAGCCCGTGCCTGTCGGTGAAGGTGCGGACCAGCTTCGAGGCGACCTTGGTGCAATAGATGGGTTGCACCACGACGCCCAGGTAGGCCTGCATGACCGCGACGTCGAAGCGGGCGAAATGGAACAGCTTCACCACCTCGGGATCGGTGAGCAGCCGCTTGAGGTTCGGCGCGTCGTAGGCGCCGCGGCGGAACTGCACGAGGTGGACGGTGCCGTCGCCGGCCGAAAGCTGCACCAGGCACAGCCGGTCGCGCGCCGGATTGAGGCCCATGGTCTCGGTGTCGATGGCGACGGCGCCGCCGCGGGCCGCGGTCTTGAGGTCGAGACCGTCGGGCAGGTCGCCGTCATGCAGGTCGATGGGCACAGCCAGCCTCCGCACAGGGGCCCGAAAGGACCCTAGAAACGACAAACGCCGCGGTGCAGAAAGCACGCGGCGTAGCCGTCAGAATTGGTGCCCAGGAGAAGACTCGAACTTCCACGACATTTCTGCCACAGGTACCTGAAACCTGCGCGTCTACCAATTCCGCCACCTGGGCTCGGTGTGGGCCGTCTGAGTACCCCCGCCCCACCCCCTCTGTCAACACGATTTTTCGTCTTCGCGCAGAAAGTTTTCCCGAAAGGGGTAGGGGCGCCGCACACGCGCACGGAATCGCCCGCGCGGCGGCGAGCAACGCTGGCCCTGCGCGTGTGGTTTCTATATAAGCAGCCTCCGGTCGGCCGGAAGGCCACATCCACACCATCACGAACGTTCCGTCAGATCGGCACGGGAGAAGGTCGATGTCCTATCGCTATCGGGTTGTCACGGTGTTCGGCGGGTCGGGCTTCATCGGCCGCCACCTCATTCGGCGCCTCGCCAAGAGCAACGCCGTCGTCCGCATCGCCACAAGGCACCCGAACCAGGCCAACTACCTGAAGACCGCCGGCGCCGTGGGGCAGATCGTCCCCATGGCGGTGGACGTGCGCGACGATGTGTCGGTGGCGCGGGCGGTGAAGGACAGCGACATCGTCATCAACCTGATCGGCGCCCTGTACGAGACCGGCCCCTGGTCGTTCAACACCGTGCACGTCGAGACGCCGGCCCGCATCGCCCGGCTGGCCAAGGAAGCCGGCGTGGACCGCGTGGTGCACGTCTCGGCCCTGGGCGCCGACGCGGGCGCCGCGTCGAACTACGCGCGCTCCAAGGCGGCGGGCGAGAAGGCGCTGCTGGCGGCCTTCCCCGAGGCCACCATCCTGCGCCCCAGCATCGTCTTCGGCCCCGAGGACCGCTTCTTCAACAAGTTCGCCGCCATGGCGCAGATCAGCCCGGTCCTGCCGCTGGTCGGCGGCGGCAAGACCCGCTTCCAGCCGGTCAGCGTCAGCGACCTCGCCGACGCCCTCTGCGCGGTGATCGACCGCGACGACGCCAAGGGCCGCACCTACGAGCTGGGCGGGCCGAACACCTACACCTTCAAGGAGCTGATGCAGCTCATGCTGAAGGTGATCCAGCGCAAGAACCGCCTGCTGCTGCCGCTGCCCTGGGGCGTGTCGGAAACGCTGGGCGGCATCCTGGAGAAGGTGCCGTTCATCGCCCCGCTGCTGACCCGCGACCAGGTCGAGCTGCTGAAGCGCGACAACGTGGTGTCGCCGACGGCACCGGGCTTCGCCGAACTGGGCATCACGCCGACGGCGCCGGAGGTGATTCTGCCCACCTACCTGCACCGCTTCATCGTTGGTGGCCGCTCCAGCACGCTGACCCGCGACGTCGGCGTGCACGAGAAGTACCCGACCTGAGGCGCCTTTCCTGACAATGCGAAAAGCCCCGGCCGCTGGCCGGGGCTTTTTTCGTATGCGTGCTCAGCTTTTGCAGGCGCACTCAGCGGCGCGGCGGGGGCGGCGCCCACACCAGCTTCCGGGTCTTCCAGGCGACCGCACCGGCGGCCAGGATGACCAGCCAGCACAGGACGACGAGCAGCGTGTCGGCCGGGTCCATGGCGCCGTCGTGGAACAGGTGGCTGGTGGTGTGGGCGGCCAGCAGCGCCGCCGCGCCGGCCACCGCCATCGCAATCCAGCCCAAGGCGCTCGGCCGGTGCTGCGGCACGCCGCCGCAGACGCACTCTCCCCGCCACAGCAGAACGACGCGCCCGCAGAACGGGCACGGCGCATGGCGGTCGACGGTAAGGAATTTTGCGAGCATAGCGGCTGTCAAAGGTATGGGCGCCCTCTTCGGCAACAGCCACACAATAGAGCCACAGAGAACGGAGCGCTATTTCTTTAAATTTAGCGATCTATTGTCCTAACAATTTGTGCGCGTTCTGATGCGCCATCGCCCGTTCACGCGACACGCGATTTCGAGCCGCCACCATTCTCTTACAGGTAGAGGAATGCCAGCATGGCGGCGCCGATGGCGATGCGGTACCAGCCGAAGGGGCTGAAGCCGTAGCGGCCGACGAAGTCGAGCAGCGCCTTCACCACCAGGCCGCCGGACAGGAACGCCATGACGAAGCCGATGGCGATCAGCACCGCCCCGTCCAGGTTCATGCTGCTCCAGTTTTTGTAGAGGTCGTAGGTGACGGCGCCGGCCATGGTGGGAATGGCGACGAAGAAGGAGAACTCGGCCGCCGTGCGCCGGTCCACGCCCATCAGCAGCGCCCCCAGGATGGTGGCGCCGGAGCGCGACACGCCGGGGATCATGGCGATGCTCTGGAAGAGCCCGACCTTCAGCGCCAGCGTGGCCGGGAAGCGCTCGATCTCATGATAGCGCGGAGTGGGCAGGAAGCGCTCCACCACCAGGATGGCGATGCCGCCGACGATCAGCGAGACGCAAACCACGGTGGGGTTGAACAGAACCGTCTTGATGAAGCCGTGCAGCAGCGCGCCCAGCACCGCCGCCGGCAGGAATCCCAGCAGGATGGCGAAGACGAAGCGCCACGCCCGCGGGTCGTCCTTCAGGCCGGTGGCGACGCGCCACAGCCGGGCGAAGTAGACGATGCACACCGCCACGATAGCGCCGAGCTGGATCGCCACCTCGAACACCTTGCCGGGCGGACCGACGAAATCGAGCAGGTCGACCAGCAGGATGAGGTGGCCGGTCGAGGACACCGGCAGGAACTCGGTCAGCCCTTCGACGAGGCCGAGGACGGCGGCTTCCAGGTATTGGTACGACATCGGTCCGTCGCTGTGCGGATGAGGAATTCCAGGCGCCCGCCGCCATGGTGCGCCGCGGCAGGTCTGGGCGCGCTTATAGCAGCGCACGCAAGATTTGGCGACGGGGATGGCTCGGTACCCCAAAGAGGGCGAAAGGTCCGATTCGGTACTAATTTTCTTTCCGATTATCGCGTCCGATTCCGGAGCACCACTCGCACCGCGACCTCATGTCACGGTTAGGTCAGCATGTGCGACCTATCGGTTATTTTTTGCTCGCGCGGCTTACGGCCTTGCGGTATATGATCGGCCGACCGCGTTGTCCGCGGCCTTTGGTTTCAACCGCGGCGGCGCCGGTTCATGGCGATCCGCCGCTCGACCGTCCCCAACCGGACGGGTCCTGAGCGAGGAGTAGGCGTCATGGCGCAGAACCGGATGTTGGGCTTCGTGCACACCGCGCAGAAGATGCCCGACAAGCGCACCGCCGAGGAACGCCGCCAGGACTTCCGCGAGATCTACGCCCGCTTCACCGATGAGCGCGCCGGCGAACAGGCCAACCGCTGCTCGCAGTGCGGCGTGCCGTTCTGCCAGGTCCACTGCCCGGTGCAGAACAACATCCCCGACTGGCTGAAGCTGACCGCCGAGGGCCGGCTGGAAGAGGCGTACGAGGCCAGCCAGGCGACCAACAACCTGCCGGAGATCTGCGGCCGCATCTGCCCGCAGGATCGCCTGTGCGAGGGCAACTGCGTCATCGAGCAGTCGACGCACGGCGCCGTCACCATCGGCTCGGTCGAGCGCTACATCAACGACACCGCCTGGGAGAACGGCTGGGTCAAGCCGCGCACGCCGGTGCGCGAGCTGGGCGTGTCGGTCGGCGTGGTCGGCGCCGGCCCGGCCGGCCTCGCCGCCGCCGAGCAGCTGCGCGCCAAGGGCTACGAGGTGCACGTCTACGACCGCTACGACCGCATGGGCGGCCTGCTGGTCTATGGCATCCCCGGCTTCAAGCTGGAAAAGGATGTGGTGCAGCGCCGCGTGCAGCTTCTGGCCGACGCCGGCGTGGTGTTCCACACCAACTTCGCCGTGGGCCGCGACGCCAGCATGGCCGACCTGCGCCGCAAGCACGCCGCCGTGCTGATCGCCACCGGCGTGTACAAGGCGCGCGACATCCAGGCGCCGGGCTCCGGCCTGGGCAACATCGTGCCGGCGCTGGAGTACCTGACGACCTCCAACCGCAAGGACCTGGGCGACGCCGTGCCGGCCTTCGAGGACGGCTCGCTGAACGCCAAGGGCAAGAACGTCGTGGTCATCGGCGGCGGCGACACCGCCATGGACTGCGTGCGCACCGCCATCCGCCAGGGTGCCAAGTCGGTGAAGTGCCTGTATCGCCGCGACCGCAAGAACATGCCGGGCTCGCAGCGCGAGGTGGCGCACGCCGAGGAAGAGGGCGTGGAGTTCATCTGGCAGGCGGCCCCGGAAGGCTTCCTCGGGAATTCGGGCGGCGACGGCAACGTGACCGGCGTGCGCGCCGTGCGCATCCATCTGGGCGTGGCCGACGCCACCGGCCGCCAGACCCCGCAGGTGATCGAGGGTTCGGAGTTCACCATCGAGGCCGACCTCGTCATCAAGGCGCTGGGCTTCGACCCGGAGGACCTGCCGACGCTGTTCGACGAGCCGTCGCTGAAGGTGACGCGCTGGGGCACGGTGACGGCCGACGCGCGCACCAAGATGACCAGCCTGGACGGCGTCTTCGCCGCTGGCGACATCGTGCGCGGCGCCTCGCTGGTGGTGTGGGCGATCCGCGACGGCCGCGACGCGGCGGAATCGATGCACGCCTACGTCAAGGCCAAGGCGCAGAGCTACGCCGAAGCGGCGGAGTAACCTCCCATTCGTAGGTTGGGTTGAGCGCGAGCGAAAACCCAACGCAGTTTGCACCGCCGGAACGTTGGGTTTTAGCCTTCGGCTCAACCCAACCACCGGGGTTACGACCTTAGACTGAAAGGGTCCACCGATGACCAGGATGCTGAACAAGGGTGAGCAGTTCGTCGCCGAGTACCGCGCCAACGTGGAGCGGCTGACCACTGCCGACCTCGCCGACGTGGTGGAGGAGCGGGACGCCTGCGGCGTCGGCTTCATCGCCGCCATCGACGGCAAGCCCCGCCGTTCGGTCGTCGAGAAAGGCATCGAGGCCCTGAAGGCCGTGTGGCACCGCGGCGCCGTCGACGCCGACGGCAAGACCGGCGACGGTGCGGGCATCCACGTGCAGGTGCCGCAGAAGTTCTTCAAGGACCACGTCCGCGTCATCGGCCACACGCCGCCGGAGAACAACCTCGCCGTCGGCCAGGTCTTCCTGCCGCGC
>DASPIO010000247.1:0-51576 GCA_035629155.1 Azospirillum sp.
CACCGGCACGAACAGCCCGGCCAGCGACAGCACGATGGCGATGACGAACTCCCCGCTCATGACGTTGCCGAACAGGCGCACGGACAGCGAGAAGGCCCGCGTCACCTCCGACAGCAGGTTGAGCGGCAGCAGGAACGGCGATGGGTGGGCGAAGCCCTTCAGGTAGCCCCACGCCCCGCGCGCCCGCACGCCCAGCACTTGGCTAGCGAGAAACACGATCAGCGCCAGCGCGGCGGCCGTTTCCAGAAAGGCGGTCGGCGCCTTCATGCCCGGCACCAGCCCGGACAGGTTGGCGACCGCCAGATAGAGGAACAGCGTACCCAGCAGCGGCAGGTAGGGAGTGGCGTCAGCCTGCATGGTCTCGCCAATCTGCCGGCGGATGGTCTCGACCACCAGTTCCAGCATCGCCTGCACGCGCCCCGGCCCCTCCACCCGCAGGTTCCGCGTCGCCAGCATGGCGCCCAGCGTCATCACCGCCATGATGCCCCAGGTGGTGACCACCGGCAGCGTCACCGGCACGGGGCCGAGCGCGAAGACGACGGGGGCGGTGAGCGGGGATTCGGTCATGGCTGCCTCCGCTCCGGCCGCACCAGCACCATGCGCGCCGCCTGGAATCCGGCCAGCATGCTCAGCAGGGCCGCCGCCCCGCCCAGCCACGCCGCCAGCGTGAACGCCGCCGCGGCCCCGCCGACGCGCGCCAGATGCAGCGGCAGCGCGCGCTTCACCTCACCGTCCGCGTACAGCCGCGCCGTGGCGGCGAGGCCACGGAAGAAGGCGGCGCCCAGAACGGCACCGGCCAGCGCCCCGATCACGGCGTGCGGGAGGATCGTCGTGTCCATCATCGTGTCCATGGCGTCAGCGCTCCTGCTCGATGCGTTTCCAGGCCAGCCAGCCGCCCAGCGCCACCCCGGCGAAGATCAGCGACGCGGTCCAGAACACGCCGCTGCCGGCCAGCCCGTCCAGCCAGCGCCCGGCCGCCAGCCCGGCCAGCGTCGGCGCCACCACCAGCCAGCCGAGTGCGCCGATCAGGGCGAGGTTGCGGCCGACCGGACGCTCCCCCTCCTTCAGCCAGCGCTCATGCCGCTCGCGACGGCGGCGGACAGGCTCGGCCATGTGGCCATTGCCATTCCGGGCACCGTCGTGATTGCCGTTCGGGTGCGTCATGGCGCTTCCTCCCTGCCGTCCTGGGCCGGCTGTACCGGCCCGGCCGGACGCCGTTCGGGCCGCAGATAGGCAAGGATGTGACGCACGGCGGCGAGGTGCATGCGGCGCGCGCCGGTGCGCGCCTCCCCCTCATCCTCGCGCGCCTGGCGGAAGCGGGCGAGCACGTCGTGCTCCAGCACCCGCAGATCGTCGCCGACCACCGCCTCGCGCGTCGCCACGGCGATGTGCCGCCCCTCGGACACCGTAAGCACACCGCCGCGCACCGCACAGTGCCCCTCGCGCCCGTCCGCGCAGCGCCAGCTCACCACCGACACGGTGAGCGCCGTCAGCAGGTCGGCGTGGCCGGTCAGGATGCCGAAGGCGCCGCTGGCGTCTTCGGCCCGCACGTGCGCCACGTCCGCCACGCGGGCGGCGACGGAGGTGGGCGTGGTGATCACGAGGTCCATCATGCCCCCCTGCCCTTCATCTCCCGCACCCGCACGTCATCCAGCGTGCCGGCCAGGAAGAAGGACGATTCGGCCCAGTTGTCGCCCTCGCCGTCGAGGATGGCGCGGCAGCCCTTCAGCGTCTCCGCCAGCGGCACGGTAACGCCGCCGCGCCCCGTGAAGGCCTCCGTCACCAGGAACGGCTGCGTCAGGAAGCGTTGCAGGCGCCGCGCCCGCTTCACCACCTGCCGGTCGGCCGCGCTCAGTTCCTCGATGCCCAGGAGCGCAATGACGTCCTGGAGTTCGCGGTAGTGCGCGATTGTCCTGCGCACGTCCTCCGCCAGCCGGTAGTGCGTCTCCCCCACCACCAGCGGGTCGAGCAGATTGGAGGTGGAGGCGAGCGGGTCGATGGCCGGGTACAGCCCTTCCGCCGCCATGGCGCGCGACAGCACGATGGAACTGTCCAGGTGACTGAACAGCTCGGCCACCGCCGGGTCGGTGAAGTCGTCGGCCGGCACGTAGACGGCCTGGATCGCCGTCACCACCGCACCCGGCACCGAGGCCACGCGCTCCTCCAGCTCGGCGATCTCGCTGGCCAGGGTGGGCTGGTAGCCGACGCGCGACGGCAGCCGTCCCAGCAGCCCCGACACCTCCGCTCCCGCCTGCACGAAGCGGAAGACGTTGTCCATCAGCAGCAGCACGTCGCGCGCCTGCTCGTCGCGGAAGTGTTCGGCGATGGTCAGCGCCGTCAGCCCGACGCGCCAGCGGGCACCCGGCGGCTCGTTCATCTGGCCGAACACCAGCGCCGTGCGCGCCAGCACGCCGGAGCGGCGCATCTCCTCCCACAGCTCCTGCCCCTCGCGGGAGCGTTCGCCGATGCCGGCGAAGACGGAAATGCCGGTGTAGCGCTCGACCATGGTGCGGATCAGCTCCATGACCAGCACCGTCTTGCCCACGCCGGCGCCGCCGAACATCGCGGCCTTGCCGCCGCGCGCCAGCGGGGCCAGCAGGTCGATCACCTTGACGCCGGTCTCGAACGGCTCGCGCAGCGGGTTGCGGCGGGACAGCGGCGGCGGCGCCTGGTGGATGGGCCGGCGCGGCACGTCGGCCGGCAGCGCCGGCCCGCCATCGCGGACCTCCCCCATGACGTCGAGCAGGCGGCCGAGCACGGCGTCGCCCACCGGCACGGCCAGCGGCTCGCCCAGCCGCCGCACCGGCGTGCCGCGGGCGAGGCCCGACGTGCCCTGCAAGGCGATGGCCCGCACCGTGCCGGCGTCCATGTGCGCCTGCACCTCGGCCACCAGCCGTTCGGGCCCGTCCCACAGGATCTCCACCGCCTCCTGCAAGGCGGGCAGCGAGTCGGCGGGAAAGGCGAGGTCGACGACGGAGCCGCGCACGGCCGTCACCCGCCCCGGGGCGGGGGTCGCGGCGTCGTGCGCGTGGGCGGAGTGGTTCGTCATGCCGGCCGGACGGCGCGGAGGGGAGCGCGGGGAGCGCACCGTGCCGGGCGGCACGGCATGACGAAGGATATACCCGTTTCAGCCCGAGGGGGATGCCTCATCCCACCGCAGGCACGCCGGTCCGGAGATCAGTTCACGCAGTCCGGTTCGGCGAATCCCCAGGGGCCGGCCCGCCGCTGCCGCCGTCGGCGGTCGCTGAGCGCGTCGGCCACGGGGGCCAGTTCGGCGAAGACGTCCTCCTTCGACAGCCCGTCGCGGCGCAGCACCGCCTGGGCAACGGGGTCATCCAGAAGGTCGGCAACGCGGCATCGCCACGTCTGCTGAAGCAGTCCATGCATGGCTGGTCTCGTTGCTGGAGTGGCTGAATGGGTTCACCCGGCCGCGCCCATCCGGCGTCGGCGGGCAGACCCTAACCCCTGCGGGCTGCCCGGCGCAATCTGCCCCGACGGTCATCGCCCAAGGCACATCGTCCGATGGCGCGCTTGACCGGCATCCCCTGGCGCGGAACCGGTATCCGCTGGCGCGGGCGGCGGCGCGTGCTACCATCGCCGCCCTTCACAGCCGCGAGTCCCATCAGATGCACGACGTCCTCACCCGCACCGAGTTCGACCGGCTGTGGAAAGACTTCATCCGCACGGCCACCACCGAACTCGGCACCCGCGCCGAGGTGGAGACGTTCCGCAAAGTGATGCTGAGCCAGACCGACGCGCTGCAATCCATGATCGGCGCGGTCGAGCAGATGAAGGAGCAGATCGAGGCGCTCTATGCGCTGCAATCCGCCCAGCACGCGCAGATCGCGGCCTTGAGCGTGGTGTGCGGCACGCTCGGCCACGGTCTCGTCGCCGCCGGCATTCCGGCCGCCGAGGTGCGCCGCGCCATCAACGGCGCGCGCGCCATCCTGCCGGAATCCATGCAGGCGGACGGCTCCCCCGCGATCGACGCCGTCCTGGCGATCGTGCGGGAGGAATAAGGGGCAACCGCCGCGGTCGGCCGGCACGCCGATCCGCCGTCAGGCGGCGGCGCTCCGGCCGTCAAGGGCAAGCAGGCCGAACACGCGCCGAAGCGCCACGTCGAAAGGCAGGCGCTCGACGTCCGCGAACGGCGCCAGCCGCGCGCAGGCCGCCGTCACGGCCGCGTGCTCCGCCGCCACCTTGCGCTCGAGGTGCGGCCGCGCCCCTGGACCGGCACGCCGGCGGGCGGCGAGGTTCCGCACGCTCCGGTCGACGGGCGTGTCCAGGAGCAGGACGTGCAGCGGGTGGCGCCGCGCGAAATCCTCCGTCAGCCGGTGTTCGCAACTCAACACCAAGCCTTCGAGGACGACGTCGTGGCCGGCGGCGGAGAGGTCGCCCGCGAGCCGGAGCGCACCGGCCAGCCCTCCCTCCCTGCGGCCGATGGTGTCGCATCCCCCGCGGCAGCCCCGATACTCGCCGAGCACGACGAGCGGGCGACCGCCGAAAGGGTGGAGGAGACGGCAGGCGACGGGGCGCGCGCGCGCGCCCAGGTAGAGCGGCTCGACACCGCCGCCGGACGGCCATCCGTAGGCCGCGAGCAGCCGGCGCACGAACTCGGTCTTGCCCGAGCCGGCGGTTCCCCGCGGGTTGATCACGATGCCCATCGCGCTCCCTCACCCATTCCGGATTTCGTCACGTCACCCTGGCAGGGCACCGATAAAATCACCCATCCTGTTCTCGATAAACAAAAATGGAGGCGGCGTTCTCGAAGAGCATGGCCTCGAAACGCACCACAAGGACAAGTCGCTCACCTGGAATGCGGCAGAGACTTCGGATTGGCGCGAGACAAAAACTGGCCCCGCCTGTCTTCGTTTTGCTCACCGGATTGCCGCCGAGGGAGGGTGAAGAAATGCCTCGCCAACTGATCCCAAGCGTTGGAGTACTGACGCTCCTTGCCGTCCCGGGCTTCGCCGGTGGCGACGAGGCGGCATCGCGGCAGGGCGCGGCCGACTGACGCGCTCCGTCCACGAGGAGGCCGCCCGCGCCGGCCTCCTCGCTTCGCCTGAGTGCACCAGAGAGGGGCGACACGCCATGCGATCCATTCTGCTTGCCACCGATCTGACCCCGCTGTCCGACCGCGCGGTCGAACGCGCCCTGCGGCTCGCCGGGGCGGGCGGGCGGTTGACCGTCCTCCACACCATCCAGGGGGATCCGTACGCCATCGACGGCGAGGAGGAATGCCGCAGGGCGGAGACCCGGCTGCGCGCGCAGCTCGGCGCCGAGGGCGGCGGCGGGCGCGGCGCCACGGTGGTGGTGGGAATCGGCGATCCCGCGGAGGAGATCGCCCGGCATGCCCGGCGCGCCAGCCCCGATGTCATCGTGCTCGGCGCCCACCGGCAGTCGCTCCTGGGCGACCTGTTCGACACGGCCACGGCACAGCGGATCGTCGATGCCCGAGTGGCGCCGGTGCTCTCCGTGCAGGCTCCGGTGACCGGCGACTACCGGACGGTGCTGGTGGGGATGGACACGTCCGAGGCGTCGGGCCGGGCGCTCGCCGCGGCGCTGGCGGCGTTTCCGGACGCCGCGTTCACCGTGGTGCACGCGTACCATGTCCCCTTCGGCGGGTTCCTGGATTCGCCGGACAACCGCCGCGCCTTCGCCGAGCAGCACCGGCAGGAGATGTCCGCGCTTGTTCACGAAGTGGGACAGCGCACCGGCCGGCCGGACCTGGGCGAAGGGGTCAAGCTCTGCCTGCGGGACGGCGAGACGGTTTCGGTGCTGCTGCAGGAGGTGCGGCATGCCGGCCCGGATCTCCTGGTGATCGGCACCAGCGGATCCGGGAACCGGCTGTTCGGCGGCGTCGCCGCGACCATCGTCACGCAGCCGCCCTGCGACCTGATGATCGTGCCGGCGGCGTCCGGCGAGCCGGCTTGAGCGTGTCGGGAACACAGGGCGGAAGCCAGACGTTACCAGACGTCGGACAGGCCGGGCGAGGGGGTGCTGCGTGACCACGCGAACCACGCGAGGGCCGGACCAGCGGCGGCCTCCCGGCGGGCGGAACCCCGGCGCCGGACGCCGCCTCGTCGCGGCCGGGGCGGGGCGCGCCGTCCTCTTCGCCGTCCTGTGGGCGGTGTTCACCGGGCACCCGGTGGAAAGCTGGACCTACGGGCTGCCCGCCATCGCCCTGGCGGTGCCGCTGAGCCTGACGCTGGCGCCGCCGCGGCGGGCCGGCTGGATGGCGCTGCGCACCGTCGCGCTGCTGCCGATGCTGGCGTGGATCTCCGTGCGCGGCGGTGTGGACGTGGCGCGCCGCGCCCTGTCGCCGCGTCTGCCCGTCGATCCCGGCGTCATCGAATACCGGCTTCGCCATCCGCGCCCCGGCATCGCCGTGGCGCTCGGCTACGCCGCGACCGTGGTTCCGGGAACGTTGGCGCTCGACGTGCACGACGACCGTCTCCTCGTCCACGTCATCGACTGCGCCCTGCCGAACGACGCGGCGCTCGCCCGGCTGGAGACCTGGATCGCCTGGGCGTTGCCCTGATACCGGGCAGCCCCGGCATTGGGCTGCCCCGACACTGGAGGGCCGATCGTGCAGACCTTCAACCTTCTGGTCGCCATGTTCCTGCTCGCCAACGCGGCGGCCGGGCTTCTGCTCATCGGGCGCGGGCGGACGGTGGCGGACCGGCTGGTCGTCGTCAACCTGATGGGGACCACCTCCGTCGTCGCCATCCTGCTGGTGGGCGCGGCGGCGGGCATGGCCGCCGCCGACGACGTGGCGCTGGTGGCGGCGATGCTGGCGCCGTTCACCTCGCTCACCTTCGCCCGCCGGCTGTGGTGGCGCGGCGCGGACCGGGGCGCCGGCCCCGGCCGGCCGGACGCGCCGTGACGGAGGCGGGCATGGCGCTCCTCGACCTGCTCAGCGGCACGTTCATCCTCGCCGGGGCCGGCTTCTTCGCCGCCGGCACGGTGGGGCTGCTGCGTTTCCCCGACCTCTACACGCGCCTGCACGCCGTGACCAAGGCGGACAACCTCGGGGTCGGGCTGATCGTCGCCGGCCTGATCCTGCAGAACCCGTCCTGGGCGCACGGCGCGAAACTGGCGGTGGTGTGGCTGGTCACCCTGTCGGCGGTCGCGGTGGCCGGGAACGTGCTGGCCAAGGCGGCCCTCGACCACGGCGTGCCCGGCGCCGGCATGCGGAACGGGAGCACGGAGCGATGATCGCGCTGGCCTTCGACCTCGCGCTGTCCCTCGGGCTGGTCGTGCTGGCGCTGCTGACCGTCCTGCGGCGCACCCGGCCGCTCAGCAGCGTGCTTCTCTTTCTGGCCTTCACCTTCCAGATGGCGCTGGTCTGGGTGCGGCTGAACGCGCCGGATCTCGCGCTGGCCGAGGCGGCGGTGGGCGGCGTGGTAACCAGCGTCGTGCTGTTCGACACGGTCGGGCGCCTGCGCCGCCACAAGGGGCGTTCCCATGGGCGCTGACCGCGTCGTCCGCGCCGGGCTGGCCGGGACGGCGGCGATCAGCGCCGGCCTCCTCGCCTGGGGGGCCGTGGCGCTGCCGCGCGCGCCGCGCATCGGCGCGGCCGTGGAGGAGCGGCTGGCCGACAGCGGCGTTGCCCAGCCGGTCACCGCCGTGCTGCTGAACTTCCGCGGCCACGACACGCTGGTGGAGGTGGCCGTCCTGCTGCTGGCGGCGGCGGGCGTGTACGTGATGGCGCCGGTCGGTCGCGCCTCGCCGGCCGCGACCGAACCGCTGGAGCGCGGGCCGGGGATGACGCCGGTGGTCGGCAACTTCAGCGCCCGCCTCGCCCCCATGGCGGTGCTGCTCGCCGCGCACCTGTGGTGGGCCGGCTCGACCCTGCCGGGCGGCGCCTTCCAGGCGGGCACGGTGCTGGCCGGTGCGGCGGTCGGGCTGTTCCTCACCGGACGCCTGCCCGCGCGGACACGGCATTGGGGCCTGCGCGCCGGCATGGCGGCCGGGCTGGTGGTCTTCCTGGCGGCGGCGGCGGCGCCCGTGGCCGCCGGTGGGGCCTACCTGGAATACCCGCCGGGTCTGGCAAAAGCCGTCATCGTCACCGTGGAAGGGGTGCTGACGCTGTCCATCGGCGCCTGTCTGGCGGCGCTGGTGGTCGGTGTTCCGCCGCCGCGGCCTTAGAGGGAGGCGGGCATGGACACCATGGCGGACGCGGCGCCGATCTTCGCGGTGGCGGGGGCGCTGATCCTGGTCGTCGGGCTCTTCGGCGTCTTCGACCGGCCGGACCTCCTGGGCAAGATCATCGCGCTCAACGTGGCGGCGAGCGGCGCCTTCACGTTCCTGATCGGCTCGGCCCCGGTGGACGAGGGCGGCGGGCCGGACCCCGTGCTGCAGGCGCTGGTGCTGACCGGGATCGTCATCTCCATCTCGGTGACGGCCTACGCGCTGTCGCTGTTGCGGCGCGTCGCCGACGAGGCGGGGCGGACCACGCTCGACGATGAACCGGAGGCGGGCCCGGAGGAGAGCCCGGAGGAGAGCCCGGAGGAGAGCCCGGAAGACGGCGGCGCGGAGGGCATCCGTGACGCATGAGGCCTGGGCGACCGTCATGGTGGTCCTGCCGCTGCTGGCGGCGGCGGCGGCGTTCCTGCTGGGCGGACGGTGGGCGGCCTGGGCGGGCAACCTGGCGGCGCCGGTCCTGGTCGCCGGGGCGGCCGTCCTCGCCCTGGCGGTCGGCCGCGGCGAGGAGGTGCGGCACGCGCTGGGCGGCTGGGGAGCGCCGCTGGGCATCGAATGGCGGCTGGACGGGGCGGGGGCGGCCATGCAGCTCGCGACCGCGCTGGTCGGCTGGGGCGTGGCGCTGTTCGCCACAGGCTACGAGCCGCACGGCGACCTGGAGCGCGCGCCGGGCCGCTTCTGGCCGCCCTTCCTGATGCTGTGGGCGGGGCTGGACGCGCTCTGCCTGTCCGCCGACGTCTTCAACCTGTACGTGGCGCTGGAACTGATCGCGCTGGCCGCCATCGTCCTGGTGACGCTGGAGGGGAAGGCCGCGGCCGTGACGGCGGCCATGCGCTACCTGCTGGTCGCGCAGGTGGGGGCGCTCTGCTACTTCGTCGGCGTCGGCTTCCTGTACGGCTTCGGCACGCTCGACCTGACGCAGCTCGGCGCGGCGGTGCGGCCGGGCGTGCCGGCGACGCTGGCGCTGGCGCTGATGACCGTGGGACTGATGGCCAAGTCGGCGCTGGTGCCGCTGCACGTCTGGCTGCCGCCGGCGCACAGCGCGGCCCCCAGCCCGGCCAGCGCGCTGCTGTCCGGCCTGGTGGTCGCGGCCTCCATGCTGGTGCTGCTGCGCCTGTGGGCGGCGGTGTTCGACGCCGTGGCGGGCGAGGCGTTGAAGCAGGCCATCGGCGCGCTGGGCGTGGCGTCGGTCCTGTGGGGATCGCTGCTGGCGCTGCGGCAGGAGCGGCTGAAGCCGCTGCTTGCCTATTCCACGGTGGCGCAGGTCGGCTACCTGCTGCTGCTGGTGCCGCTGGGCGGAGCGGCGGGCGCCTGGCCGGGGGGCTTCCTGCTGCTGATCGCCCACGCCCTCGCCAAGGCGGCGATGTTCCTGGCCGCCGGCCTGATCCTGGAGGCGCTGGGCGACGACCGGCTGCCGTCCATCCACGGCGCCGCCCGCCACATGCCGATGACCGTCTTCGCGCTGGGCATCGGCGGGCTGACCCTGATGGGCCTGCCGCCGAGCGGCGGCTTCCTGGCCAAGTGGCTGCTGCTGGGCGCGGCGCTGGAGAGCGGCCAATGGTGGTGGGCGCTGGCCCTGCTGGCGGGGGGCCTGCTCGCCGCGGGCTACGTCTTCACCATCCTCGCCCACGCCTTCAAGGAGGCGTCGGACGCCCCCTTCACGCCGGTCCGCCCGTGGATGGAAGGCATTCCGCTGGGGTTGGCCGTCGTCTCGCTCCTCATGGGGTTGGCGGGTGCGCCGCTGACGGCCCTTCTCGAAGCGGGGGCGCCATGACTTGGATCGCCATGAACTGGACCGGCCTGCCGCCCGTGCTGATCGTCCTCAGCTCGCTGCTGCCGGGCATCGCCATCTTCTTCCTGGCGGAGGAGCGGACGCGGCTGCGCGTGGCGCTGAACCTGGGCGGCGCGGTGCTGAAGATGGCGCTGACCATCCTCATGCTGTGGGGCGTGTGGCGCGGCCAGCGGTTCGAGTTCACGTTCGCCCTGCTGCCGGGGGCGGACTTCGTGCTGCGCATCGACGCGCTGGCGCTGCTGTTCGTCACGCTCTCCTCCACCCTGTGGCTGGTCACCACGGTCTACGCCATCGGCTACCTGGAGGATTCGCCCAACCGCAGCCGCTTCTTCGGCTTCTTCAGCCTGTGCGTCACCGCCACCGTGGGCATCGCGCAGGCCGGCAACCTGCTGACGCTGTTCCTGTTCTACGAGCTGCTGACGCTGTCCACCTACCCGCTGGTCGTGCACCGCGGCACCGACGCCGCGCTGGACGCCGGGCGCGTCTACCTCGCCTACGCGGTCACCGCCGGGGCGGTGCTGCTGGCCGGCATCGCCTGGCTGTACGCGCTGGCCGGCCCCTTCGACTTCGCCGCGGAGGGTGGCGCGCTGGCCCACGTCGAGCGGGAGCACCGGACGGCGCTGACCGCGATCTTCGTCCTGCTGGTCGGCGGATTCGGCGTCAAGGCGGCGCTGGTGCCGCTGCACGGCTGGCTGCCGCGGGCGATGGTGGCGCCGGCCCCGGTCAGCGCCCTGCTGCACGCCGTGGCGGTGGTCAAGGCCGGCGCCTTCGGGATCGTGCGGGTGGTCTACGACGTGTATGGGCAGACGCTCGCCGTGGACCTGGGCGTGACGACGCCCTTGGCGGCGCTGGCGGCGGCGACGATCCTCTACGGTTCGCTGCAGGCGCTGCGGCAGGACGACCTGAAGCGGCGGCTGGCCTATTCGACGGTGAGCCAGCTCTCCTACATCGTGCTGGGGACGGCACTGGCCGGGCCGGTCGCCACCATCGGTGGGCTCGTCCACTTGGTGCACCAGGGGCTGATGAAGATCACCCTGTTCTTCTGCGCCGGCAATCTGGCGGAGACGCTGGGTGTCCACAAGATCAGCGAGATGGACGGCGCCGGCCGCCGCATGCCCTGGACCATGACGGCCTTCACCGTCGCCGCGCTCGGCATGATGGGGGCGCCGCCGGTCGCCGGCTTCGTCAGCGAATGGTACCTGGGCGTCGGCGCGCTGGCCGCCGGACAGGGCTGGGCGCTGGCCGTGCTGCTGGTAAGCAGCGCGCTCAACGCCTCCTACTTCCTGCCGATCCTCCACCGCGCGTGGTTCGTCGAGCGCACCGCCCCCTGGCCGCACGAGGAGCCGGCGCGCAGCGGCCGCCTGGAGACGAGCCTCAGTCTGCTCGGCCCCGCCGTCCTCACCGCGGCGCTGAGCCTGGGGGCCGGGTTGCTCGCCGGCCTCGACGGCAGCCCGCTGGGCTGGAGCCGGTTCATCGCCGCGCAGGAGTTCCCGTTATGACGCCCGCCCTGCTGCTGCTCCCGGTCATGGTCCTGGCGCCGGTCGCCGTGGCGGCGCTGGTCCTGCCGGCCCGCACCCGCCGCGCGGCGACGGCGCTGGCGCCGTGGACGCCACTGGCGGCGCTGGCGGCGGCGGTGCTGGTCCCGGACGGGGCGACGCTGCGCCTGCCGGCGGTGCTGCTGGGCACGACGCTGGCGCTCGACACCATGGGGCGGCTGTTCCTCGGCGTCTCGGCCCTGGTCTGGCTGGCGGCGGGCGCGCACCGGCGCCCGGCGGGTGGATGGGTGGCGGGCGCGGCGGAGGTGCGGCGGACGGTCTTCTTCCTGCTGTCGCAGGCGGGCAGCCTGGGGGCGCTGGCGACCATGGAGCCGGTGCCCTTCTACCTGTTCTTCGCGGTGGCCACGGTGGCGGCGTACGGCATGATCGCCGCCGGGGCGACGCTGGCCGGGCGGGCGGCGGGGCGGCTGTACCTGGCCATCGCGCTGTTCGGCGAACTGCTCGCCCTGGCAGCTTTCATGCTGTTCGCCGCCGGGCAGGCGCCGGGGCTGGCGGCGGTGCTGCTGCTGTTCGGGCTGGGCAACAAGCTCGGCCTGCTGCCGCTCCACCTCGCGCTGGCGCCGGCCTACGCGGCCATGCCGGCGGCCGCCACGGCGGCCTTCGCCGGGCCGGTGCTGAACGCCGCCGTGTACGGCCTGCTGCGCTTCCTGCCGCTGGCCGGCCCGGCGCTGCCGGACCTGACCGGCCTGCTGGTGGTACTGGGGCTGGCGACCGCCTTCACCGGCGGCCTGCTGGCGCTGCTGCAGGACGATCCGAAGGCGCTGCTCGGCTACTCCACGGTCAGCCAGATGGGAATCCTGACGACCGGGCTGGCGGCGGCACCACTCGCTCCGGCGGTCATCCTCTTCGCGCTGCTGCACGCCGTGACGAAGGCGGCGCTGGTGCTGGGCACCGACGCCGGGCGGCGCGGCCCCGTCCCGCTGGCCGTGCTTGTGCTGCCGGCGCTGTCCCTGGCGGCGCTGCCGCCCGCCGGAGGCGCGCTCGCCAAGGCGTGGCTGGAGGAAGGGGCGTCGGCGCTGCCCGAGCCCTGGGCGGGAGTGCTGCACGTTGGGCTGCCCCTGACCTCCACGGCGACGGCCCTCTACATGGCGCGTTTCCTCTGGCTGGTGGCCCGGAAGGCGCCGGCGCGCGGCGTGCCGGTGGCGCCGTTCCTGGCGCTCGCCGCCACGGCGCTGGCCGGCCCGTGGATCGTCGCGGTGGCTTGGCGGGCGGCGGCAGACGCGCCGGCCATGATGATGGCGCACGCCTGGACGCTGGTGTGGCCGGTGGTCCTCGGCACGGTCCTCGCCGTCGCCGGCTGGCGCGCCGGCGTGTCCTTGCCGCGGCTCCCGGACGTCGACCCCGACGCGCTCCGTCCGTCGGGATCGACGGCGGCACGCTTCCCGCCAGCGATCGGGCGCCGCCCGCGCCGGGCCGGTCTGTGGGCGCGGGTGGTCGCCGTGGAGGCGCGCCTGCGGACGCAGAGAATGCTGGGCCTGGTCTTCTTCGCGATGCTGGCGTTGATGGCCGTGCTGGCGCACGCCTGACGCCGTTACGGCCACGGACGGCAAAACACGAGGTGCCGCTCTCGATTTTCGGAAATGGATCGCGCCGGCCGTTGTTCAACGGAATGCAGGCTTCATCAACGTGGTATACTGCCATGCGCACGATATTGCTCGGCATTGCTGCGGGCGCATTCGGATTCTCCGGTGTAGCCTTCGCGCAAGATCCGCCGAACCCCTTCGCAAGATCCCCCGTGGCCGGCGTCACCACCAACGCCTTCGTGACGCCGGTCGAGGACATGGTGGGCAGGACGCTCGTCGACGGCGCCGGCCGCCCGCTGGGCATCGTCGACGACGTCCTCCTCGATCCGGACGGCCAGGCCCGGCATCTGGTGATCGACCGGGGTGGATTTCCTGGAGACGGGCCGGCTCGGGTCGCCATTCCCCTCGGTGACGTCCGGATGCGGTCGGACAGCCTGGACCTGCACATCGCGGGCCTCGGGGCCGACGACCTGTCGCGGCTGCCGGCGTTCGAGTCCGGCGACGGCGTGACCTCCCTGAACCGCCGGGATACCGGGGCCGGAACGCCAGATCCACGCGAAGACCTGACGCGCCGCTGACGTCACGCCGGGGCCGTCAACGCGGCTGGGTGGTGCGGACGATGACGCCGCAGGCGATGCGGTCGCCCGCCGCTCCGGCCGGGTCGGTCTTGTAGTCGTCCGGGCCGGCGTGAAGCACCAGCGCCGTGCCGTTCGCCGGGAACAGGCTGGCCGCGCCGGTGCCGAGCGTGACCAGGTCGGTGCGGATGTCGGCCCAGACATCGCCGTTCCGGTGGGCGAAGACGTTGGGCAGGTCGCCGACATGATGGCCCTGCGGAGCGAGGAACCCGTGCACCGCGCCCCCGGGATTGAAATGTCCGCCCGCCGATCGGAAGTCGGGCGGCTGGCATTGCCCGGCTTCGTGGATGTGCAGGCCGTGGACACCCGGCGGAACAGTCTCGGCCCGCAGTTGGATGAGCACGCCGTTGGGCGTCCCGATGAAGGCGGCGGTCCCCAGCGGTTGCCCGTTCGCCCCGATCAGGTTGGCCGTGGCGAGCGGCTGGCCGCTCGGCGGCGCCGGCAGCGGTGCGCCCTGTCCCGATGTTGACTGTCCCTGGGCCGGGGCGGGTGACGGCGCGGTCAGCATAGCCAGCAGGATCCCTGCCACGGGCAAGGACAATCTCATCACGTCCTCCATGAAGGCTCTGGCCTATGGATCCCAACGCGCCAGGGGCAAGTGGGTTTCGTTCCAAGGATGTTTTTGTCCCAGGGGCGTTTCGTTCGGCCCGTGGCGAACGGGCTTGGCCAGCCGATCGGGCCTGCGGTCCGAAACACGCCGTGACGGAGCGAGTTGGGAGAGTGGGGTCGCCTCGCCCGGACGCCGGCAAGGCGCACGGCGCGGACCGGAAGCCGCGCCGTGCGCGCCGGTTTTTTCCCGTTCCGGCGGATGCCCACGCGCACAGACAAGGAGAAACCGTCATGAGGACCGTGTTTGCCGCCTTGGCCACAACCGCGCTCGCGTTGTGCATGCCGACCACGTCCGTGGCCCAGCAGGGCCAGCAGGGGGCGCCGCAGGATCGGCCAGGGCAACGAAACGCCACGAACATCGACCAGCAATGCCTTCAGCAGCTCCGGCAGCTCAATCAATCGCTTGTCGAAGGGGGCTACGGCCTTGCTGGACCGCGTGGCTACCCGGGGTACGGCGTGGCGCCGGCGGCGGGGACGGCCGGCACCGTCGGCGGACCGGCGGCATCGCCGCGCGGCGAGATGCGCACGCTGATGAATGCCGGCTACGTCCTTGCGGTCAACGGCTATGGGGACGGATGTCGGACGGTGATCAAGGCCGCCCAGGAACTCCAGCGGCGCTACACCGTGGCGATGGACGCGGAAGGCGGACGGGGCGGGGAGTTCCGCACCTGGCGCACCCGCTACCTGACGACCGCGCTGCCCGTCACGCAGTTGGAGGCCCCCCTGCGGATCGACGAGGTCATTGGTTCCGACCTCCGCAACCACCGCGACGAGGACCTCGGCGACATCGAGGACGTCGTGCTGGGGCCGCAGGGCGGCATCCGGTACGTGCTCGTCGGCCGGGGCGGCTTTCTCGGCATCGGCGAGGAGCTGGTGCCGGTGCGCTGGAAGGACCTGCGGGTAACGGCCAATCCCTACCGGGACACCTTCGTCCTGAACGTTCCCGAGACGGCCTTCGAGAATGCCCCGTCCCTGGGCGTCGACCCTCAGACGCAAATGGCGGCGGGCGGCTGGGCGCAGAACACGGATCGCTACTGGGACCAGCAGTTGGCCCAGTACGGGACGCAGCCGCCGGCCGCCGGCAGCAGTGGCGCGGTCCCGCCGGCCGCCGGCTCGAACACGGGCAGCGGCAAGACCGGCGGGCAGTGAACCGGCGCCCCGGCGCCACAGGTGACGGCGAAGGGGCACCGGAAGGGAGATCAGAGGCTCCAGTACGGCCGACGCGCGTAATGGGCGTAGAGCGCCTCCTCGTAGGACCGGTCGATCCCGGCGACGTCGTCGTACTCCGGGCTGCCCTTCACCTGCTCGCGGGTCAGCTCGACGCTGACCGCCCGCTGCGCCCAATCCACCGTCGCCGCGCAATCGGTGGCGACCACGACCTTGCGGCCGGGAAGCCAGTTGCGCGTGTCGACCAGGAGATAACGGATGCGCCAGCCGGCCTCGTCGATCAGCAGGTCCTCCACGTGCCCGATGGCACCGTCGCGCGCCTGGATGTGGTAGCCCGTGACCTCGCGGCCGCTGCGCAGGTGCGGGTCTCCACTCTCGCGGCGATCCGCGGGGGCGTCCCGCGCGGCCGGGATGTCGAACGGCGGGACCACGGCCGCCGCCGGGGCGGCGACACCCGGCGCCATCGCCGCCGCCCCCCAGTACGGCGGCCATCCGTAGTAACCATGGAGGTCAGCCTCGTGCTGCCGGCTGACCGGCTTGTCGGTGTCGATGTCGGGGCTCTCCTTCACCTGCCGCCGGGTCAGCGCGACGGGAAACTCGCGGCTCGCCCCGACGGGCGCGCCGAGCACGGATGCCGCGAGCAGGACCTTGCGGCCCGGCAGCCAGCTTCCAGTGTCCACCACCAGGTAGCGCACCGTCCATGAGGAATCATCGAAGTAGACGTCGGCCACCCCACCGATGGCTCCATCGGTGGCGCGGATGGTGAAGTCCTTGAGAACATCAAGTCTCTGGATCATGGTCCGGCCTCCTCGTGCGGGGTCTGGCTTTGCCGTCTCTCCCTGGGCCAACCGCCTCCGGGCGGGGGAGTCGCGCGCTCCCCGTCTCTTTGGTCGCGTCCGTCGGCGGGAGCACGGGAAACCCATGGCGGCGCGGCGCGTTGGTTCCGGAGGCGCCCCATTGAGATCGTCCGGCCATGCCACACCCGACCCGCCCCCGCCGCATCGAGGACTACGCCCTGCTCGGCAACACCCACACGGCCGCGCTGGTCGGACGCGACGGGGCCGTCGACTGGCTGTGCCTGCCGCGCTTCGATTCCGCCGCCTGCTTCGCGGCCCTGCTGGGCGATGCCGAGAACGGCCGCTGGCTCCTCGCGCCGCGCGATGAGGTCCGCTCCGTGCGGCGGCGCTACCTCCCCGACACCCTGGTGCTGGAAACCGAGATGGAGACGGCGGACGGCACGGTCGTCCTCACCGACTTCATGCCGCCCCAACTCGGCCGGGCCGACAGCCGCGCCGACCTGGTGCGCATCGTCGACGGGCGCCGGGGGCGCGTCGCCATGCGCATGGACGCCACCTTCCGCTTCGGCTACGGCCGGATCGTCCCGTGGGTGCGCCGCACGGACGGAGGGCTCGGCGCCATCGCCGGGCCGGATGCGCTCGACCTGCGCTCGCCCGTGCCGCTGCGCGGCGAAGGCTTCCACACGGTGGCCGAGTTCACGGTCGCCGAGGGCGACCGTGTTCCCTTCATCCTGACGTGGCACCTGTCGCACCGCCCGGCCCCACCCCCCGGCAACCCGGACGCGCTGCTGGCCGAGGCGGAGCGCTGGTGGCGCGACTGGGCGGCCCGCTGCCAGTACGACGGGCCCTGGCGGGATCACGTCATGCGCTCCCTGATCACGCTCAAGGCGCTGACCTACGAGCCGACGGGCGGCATCGTCGCCGCCCCGACCACCTCACTGCCGGAGCAGATGGGGGGCGAGCGGAACTGGGACTACCGGTATTGCTGGCTGCGCGACGCGACCTTCACGCTCTACGCGCTGCTCGGCGCCGGATTCCTGGACGAAGGGATCGCCTGGCGCGAATGGCTGCACCGCGCCGTGGCCGGCGATCCGTCGCAGATGCAGATCATGTACGGCGTGGCCGGCGAGCGGGACCTCGACGAGCGGTTGCTGCCGTGGCTGGACGGGTTCAACGGCAGCCGGCCGGTGCGCGTCGGCAATCATGCCCACGTCCAGATACAGCACGACGTCATCGGCGAGGTGATGGACGCCTTCCATCTGGCACGGCGGCACGGTATCGAACCGAGCGATAACGATTGGCGGCTCCAGTGCGCCCTGCTGCGCCATCTGGAGCGGATCTGGAGCAAGCCCGACGCCGGCCTGTGGGAGGTGCGCGGTCCGGCCCACCACTTCACGCACTCCAAGATCATGGCCTGGGTCGCCTTCGACCGGGGCGTCAAGGCGGCGGAACGCTTCGGCCTCGACGGGCCGGTGGAGCACTGGCGTGAACTGGCCGGGCGCATCCACGCCGACGTGTGCAAACGCGGCTTCGACCGACGGTGCTGCAGCTTCGTCCAGTTTTACGGGTCCCGGCACCTCGACGCCGCGCTCCTGCTGATTCCGCAGGTGGGTTTCCTGCCGGCCGAAGATCCACGCTTCCTCGGCACGATGGCGGCTGTCGAGCGCGAACTGACGGAGGGCGGCCTGGTGAAGCGCTACGCGACCGTCCCGGAGATCGACGGCCTGCCGCCCGGCGAGGGCTGCTTCCTTGCCTGTTCGTTCTGGCTGGCCGATGCCAAGCTGATGGCCGGCCGGCACGACGAGGCGCTGGCGCTGTTCGAACACCTGCTGACGCTGTGCAACGACGTCGGGCTGCTGGCCGAGGAGTACGTTCCGAAGCACGGCTGGATGGCCGGGAACTTCCCGCAGGCGTTCTCTCACGTGGCGCTCGTCAACACGGCGCAGAATCTGGCCCGCACCATGGGCCCGGCGCGCTCCCGCTCGCAACGCTGAGGCGGCGGCCCGTCAGGCGATGACCAGCGATGCGCAGGCGCCGGGCGAAAACTGCACGAACAGACATGGGCGCCTCCTTGCGACTCGGCACGAACGCAAAGAGTTCGTCAGAAAACACGAATGGGGCGGCGGGGTGCCATAATCGCCAAAGGACCGGAACCCCATCCCGTTTCCCCAGTTATACAGTCGTTACCTCGCGTTTGTCTGGCTGCGCGCACGTGACAGCATGGGAGATATCCAATGCCGCTTCTGCTCTGGCTGCTGGGCGTTCCCGGCATCGTTGTGATCCTGCTGTGGATCACCGGCATTATCAGCTTCTGATTGAACGCGCGCGAGCGCCGATGCTGACGTACGGACAAAGATGACCAGGGAGGTGATGCCATGACCCTGCCGCGCTGGTTCGTCGCGCCCGCCATCGCCGCGCTGGCCATGATCGGCGTTCTGCTGGCGGCGGACTGGATCACTGACGAGCGGCTCGGTGCCTGGGCGCCGTACTCCATCGCCGTGGCCCTGATCCTCCTGATGATCCTGTCGCTGGGCGCCATGTGGCGGCCGGCCGCCGCACGCCGTCACCTGACGGATGACGCCGGAGCCGGCGGCCCAAGGAAGGAGGACACCCCGTGAGCCTGCACACCGATCCGCACGAAAGCGCCCGCGGGGCTCTCGACGCCATCGAAACCTGCGTGGCGCGCGAACACTGGAAGCCGATCGCCATCCAGGGGAGCCTGCAGGGGGGCGTGCTGCTCATCCTTTCGCTTGCGTTGGGGCTTGCGCTGGCGCAGGCGCTGGCCATCATCCACGTCGTGGCCTCCACGTCGGGCCTGCTGGGAGGCCTCCTCGCCCTGAAGATGGAACGGCTGGGCGACAAGGTGGTCGCCGCCGGCATCGCGCGCCGCGCGGTCGCGTCGCTGCTCCTGGCCGGTGTGGCACTGCTCCTGCGGGCATTGGCGCCCTGACGCCGTAACGTCCCGGCTGCGGTGCCCGGCGTCCGCGTCCGGACGCCCCCCTGCCCCGACAACGATCCCGCCGGAGCGCGCCGCCCAGGTCGGCGTCTTCCTCAGCTACGCCAGCCGGCGCGGCCACGCGCTCCGCAAGGTCGCCTGATCACCAGCGTTTCAGGGCGGAACCTGTCTGCCCGCCGCGTTTCGCACCAACGCCTCCGCGCCACCTCAACCACAGGAATGGTCCCAGCGGATCTCGGCCACCGGACCGAAAGCCAGCACGCTGCCATCGGGCAGGACGATCAGCCCCTCGGCGCCGTCGGTCAGCCGGAGACGGTCGTCGTGTTCCTCGGCGACGGCGCCGCGTTCGAGGTGGAGGATCCACCCGCCCATCGCGAGAGGCCCGAGCGGCCCGAGGTCCACCGTGACCGGCCCGGCGTCCTCCCCGACGATCCGCGTGCCGGTGCCGGGGCCGAGGTGAACCACGCCGTTCTGCGCCGTCACGGCCTGTATGGCGGCAGGGGCGTGCATCGGCCCGGCGTCGCCCCGCCCCGCGGAGGACGGCGGGGGCGTGGGCTCGGTCGTGCCGCCGTGCGCGTCCTCGGCTGGCGGGGGAGCGCCGTGCGCCGGTTCCGGTGCGGCCATGGGCCCACGCGCCGCGGTCACGGCGGCGAGGCCGTCGGGGCTCAGCGTCTGGCCGACGGACCGGACCACGTCGGCGGATCGGGCCTTGACGGCGGCCAGCAGGCCGGGCAGACGGTCCAGCAGACCGGGGGACGCCGCCGCACTCCGCCGCGCCGCGGTTTCAACGGCCAGCGCCTGGAGAATGCCCGCCTCCAGGCCGGCGGGTGGCGGGGCGGCGTCGCAGGCGGCGCGCAGGTCGGCGGAGGCCCCCGCCAGCCGGTGGACTGCGGCGAGGATTTCCGCCGCGTCGCCGCGGGCGACCAGCGCGGTCAGGGCACGGCGCAGTTCGTCGCTCGACAAACCCTGGTCAAGTCCCTGCTCCAGCAGGTCGATCAGTTCTTCGCGAGACATCGCCGAACCTCTCCTCCGAAGGGGCGGGTCATCCGACGGACCGCCCGGTCGCTTCCATGATGTATTGGTCACCCGATGTGTGGAAAGGTTCCATCGAGACGTTCTCGCAAGGCGTTGCGGGCTCGCGACAGCCGCGACCGCACGGTTCCGACCGGCACGTCCAGGATGCGCGCCGCGTCTTCGTACGACATCCCCTCCAGCGCCACGAGCACGAAGACCGCGCGCGCATCGTCCGACAGCTCGTCCAGCGCGGCGCGCAGGCGTCTGACCTGCTGGCGACGGGCGTTCGCCTCCTCCGGGTCGGCGGCGTCGGCGGGGTGGAACTCCAGCACCTCGTCCGAGACGAAGCTGTAGCGGTGCTGCGGCGCGCGCGCGCGGTGGTTGCGCGCCACGTTGTTGGCGATGGCGCACAGCCACGTCCACATCGTCGATTCGCCGCGGAACCGGCCGAGCTGGCGGTAGGCCTCCAGAAAGGTCTGCTGCGTCAGGTCCTGCGCGTCGTCGGGATGGCCGACACGTTTTAGGATGAAGCGGTAGACGCGGACATCGTATTCCGAAACCACGCGCTGGAACTCGCGCACCGCCGCCGCGTCGGGGGGCGGCACCATCGCCAGACCTTCACCACGCTCCATCACACCCGCCCCACTCAGCACCCGCGCCGCGCGAACGGATCGGCGCGGCGCGCGAGACTGTGGTCAAAGCAACCCGGTTTTGTCCAGGCATGCGCAAACGGCCGCCCGCCTTGGAACCTGGCGGCGCCGCGTCGTCATCGGTTCCCCCGTCGGTCCAACAAAGTCTTCGAGCGTATACGGGCGATTGAAATCCAGACCGTATCTCCTCCATGGTGGCGGCCATGACCGAAGGCCTCTACCGCAAGGAAGCGATCGACCACCTCGGCGCCATTGCCGAACTGGAAGACGGGCTGACGCTGACGCCACCGGCCACCTGGGCGGCGCTCGCGGTGCTGGGGGCGCTGATCGCCGCCGCCGTGGCGTGGAGCGTGGTCACCCACGTGCCGGTCTCCGTGTCCGGGCAGGGGATCCTGATCAACCCCGGCGGTATCGTCGACGTGATCTCCGCCACGCAGGGGCGGATCGAGGCGGTGCTGGTCCGCCCCGGCGACCGGGTGCAGGCCGGACAGGTCGTCGCCCGCGTCGACCAGACGGAGACGGCCATCAAGCTGGAACAGCTCCAGGGCCAGTTGGCCGACGCCCGCCAGCAGCGCGGGGCGGTGGCCGCCTACCACGACCGCGCCATCCGCGCCACGCAGGAACTGCTGGCCGAACAGGAGCGCGCGCTGCGCCTGCGCGTCGGCATCCTGCAGGAGCGGCGCAAATGGCTGCACGAGCGCGGCACCCACCAGGCCGAGCCGGACGCCAGGACGAACATCGCCCGCCAACAGCTCATCGACGCGCGCGTCGAGATCAACACGATCGACGACGCGATCGCCCAGGCCGAGATCCAGTTGGTGTCCCTGCGCACCCAGACCGAGGAGCGCATCCTCCAGCGCGACCGCGAGCTGTTCCAGATCGGACAGAAGATCGAGGAGCTGGAGCGCATGGTGGCGGGCCTGAAGGAGTCGCTCGCCCGCAGCCTCGTCATCACCAGCCCGCACGGCGGCCGGGTGGCCGAGTTGAAGGCCACGCACGGCGAGTACGCGACGCCCGGCAAAGCCATCGTCGGCCTGCTGCGCGACCGGCCCGATGCCGATGGCGCGCCGGTGCCGCTTGAGGCCGTCCTCTACCTGCCGCCGCGCGATGGCAAGAAGGTGGCGCCGGGCATGAGCGTGTTCCTCGCCCCCTCCACCGTGGACCACGAGACCTACGGCTTCATGACCGGCCGCGTCGCCGTGGTGGCCGCCGTGCCCTCCTCCACCGAAGGCATGCTGCTGACGCTGAAGAACGATCAACTCGTCCGCGCCCTATCCGGCGAGGGCGCGCCGTTCGAGGTGCGCGTGGCGCTGAACGCCGACCCGGCCACGCCCAGCGGCTACGCCTGGACCTCCTCCCTGGGGCCGCCGGTCGGCGTCGATCCGGGCACGCTGACGGAGGGACGCATCGTCACCGAGCGGGTGCCGGCGGCGGCGCTCGCCATCCCAACGATGCAGCGCCTGCTGGGCAAAGCGCCATGATCGGCCGTTCGCCGTTCGGCCCGCTGTTCGGGGGGCGCCGCGTGCGCACACCCACGGTCCTGCAGATGGAGGCGTCGGAGTGCGGCGCCGCCTCGCTCGCCATCGTGCTGGGCCACTTCGGACGCTTCGTGCCGCTGGAGGAACTGCGCGTCGCCTGCGGCGTGTCGCGCGACGGCAGCCGGCTCGACAACGTGATGCGCGCCGCCCAGGCCTACGGCCTGGTGCCCCAGGCGCTGCGCGTGGAACCGGCCGACCTCGCCAAGCTGCCCCTGCCGCTGGTCGTGTTCTGGGAGTTCAACCACTTTCTGGTGGTCGAGGGGGTGGGGCGCGACCGTGTCCGGCTCAACGACCCGGCCACCGGCCCGCGCAGCGTCAGCCGCGCCGCGTTCGACCGCGCCTTCACCGGGATCGCCCTGGTGCTGACGCGAGGGCCCGAGTTCCGGCGGGAGGGCACGCCGCCGCGTCCGCTCGCCGGGCTGGCGGCGCGGCTGCGCTCCTCGCGCTCCGCCGTCGTGTTCGCGGTGCTGGCCAGCCTGATGCTGGTGGTGCCGGGGCTTCTGCTGCCGACCTTCTCGCGCGTCTTCACCGACTACGTGCTGATCGGCGAGCAGGCCGGCTGGCTGAAGCCGCTGTTGCAGGCCATGGGCGGGGCGGCGCTGCTGACGTTCCTGCTGATGTGGCTGCGGCAGGCGGCCCTGCTGCGCTTCGAGACCACGCTGTCGATGGTGGGCGCCGGGCGCTTCCTGATGCATGTGCTGCACCTGCCCATGGCCTTCTTCGCCCAGCGCCACGGCAGCGAGGTGGCGGCGCGCGTGGCGCTGAACGACCGGCTGGCGGTGCTGCTGTCGCACCAGTTGGCCACCGCGGCGCTCAACCTGCTCACGGTGGCGGTCTTCGCGCTGGTGATGGCGCAGTACGACGTGGTGCTGACCGGCGTCGTGGTGGGCTTCGCCGCGCTGAACCTGCTGGCGCTGGCGCTGACCACGCGCGCGCTGGCCGACCGTGGCGAGCGCGCCATCGCCGAGACGGGCAAGCTGTCCGGCATGGCCATGCAGGGCCTGACGACGATCGAGACCTACAAGGCCGGCGGCACGGAATCCGTGCTGTTCACCCGCCTCACCGCCGCCAACGCGCGGCTGCTGAACATCCGCCAGGACATGCAGCGCGCCCAGGCGCGCCTGGGCATGCTGCCGTCTCTGCTCGCATCGGTGGCGGGGGCGGCGGTGCTGGTGGCGGGCGGCCTGCGGATCATGGAGGGGGAAATCACCGTCGGCATGCTGGCCGCCTTCCAGGGGCTGATGGGTCTGTTCCTCGGCCCCGTTGGCGCCTTCGTGCAGGTGGCCGGGCAGATCCAGGACGCGCGCGGCCTGCTCGCCCGCACCGACGACGTGCTGCGCCAGCCGCCCGACCCGGCGTTCGCCGACGATGTCAGGTCGCGCTCGCGCTTGGCCCAACCTACGGCGTCGACGCGCAAGCTGGCGGGCCACGTAAGCCTGCACGACGTCACCTTCGGCTACAGCCCGCTGGAGCCGCCGCTGATCCAGGGGCTCAGCCTGGACCTTCCGGCCGGGGCGCACGTCGCCGTGGTGGGCGCCTCGGGCAGCGGCAAGTCGACCATCGCCAAGCTGGTGTCCGGCCTCTATCGCCCGTGGTCGGGGGAGGTGCGCATCGACGGCCGCCCCATCGACGCCATCCCGCTGCCGGAGCTGCGCAATTCCGTGGCCGTCGTCGACCAGGAGATCGTGCTGTTCTCCGGCTCGGTGCGCGACAACCTCGCGCTCTGGGACGGCGCGGTGCCGGAGGAGCGGCTGCACGCCGCCGCCCGCGACGCCGCCATCCACGATTTCATCGCCAGCCGCGCGGACGGCTACGAGGCGGTGCTGTACGAGAAGGGCCGCAACCTCAGCGGCGGCCAGCGCGCCCGCCTGGAACTGGCCCGCGCACTGGCGCTCGACCCCGGCGTGCTGATCCTCGACGAGGCGACCAGCGCGCTCGACCCGATCGCCGAGGCCGAGGTGACGGCGAACCTGAGGCGCCGGGGCTGCACCTGCATCATCGTCGCGCACCGGCTGAGCACCATCCGCGACGCCGACCTCATCGTCGTCATCGACCAGGGCCGCGTCGTCCAGCAGGGCCGCCACGACGATCTCAAGGACGCGGACGGCCCGTACCGAAGGCTGCTCGACGCATGAGCGGCGCCATCCCCGTTTCCCGCGCCGCCGGCGCCGCGCCGGGCGCCACGGCAACCCTGCCCATTGACCGGCTGGCGCAGATGGGCGAGCGCACGGCGCTGACCGGGGCCTGGACGCTCGGCCGTTCCGGCTGGCTGATCGCCAAGGGCGGGGTCGAGGTGTTCGCCGCCCCCGCCGAGGGGCCGGGCGACGCGGCGGAGGCCCGCCGGCACGTCTGCACACTGACGGCCGGCACCCTGATCCCGCCGCTGCCCGACGGTCCGGGCGAGGCGCGCCTCGTCGCCGTGCCGTGGGCGGAGACGGAGGCGGTACGCTACGACGCCGACGGGCTGGCGGCGGCCGGGGCCGACCCCATCGCCGCGCTGGCCCTGGCGAACGGGCTGGACGCCTGGATCGGCCGCTTCGGCGACGGCATCGCCGGCCTTGTCGCGCACCGGCCGCGCCCCACCGTGCTGGCGGTGCCGGGGCGCCGGCTGGCGCTGCCGGCCGGCGCGCTGGTTGCCGGGCGGCAGCGTGTGGCGTGGCTGACGCTGCCGGCGGGCGGCATGCTGGCCGGGCTGGAACCGGTGTCGGGCGCCGTGCCGGTCACCGCCGGGCTGTGGGTGGAGGTGGACGCCGCCGCCGAGACGATGCCGGCGGCGACGCTGTTCGCGCTGCGCACCACCGCCTTCCGGGAGGTGCTGGCCGCCTTCCACGCGGCGGCGATGGCGGTGCTGTCGGTCAACCTCAGCCTTGCCCTGGTCGACGAGCACGCGCTGGTCGAGGCCCGCGCCCGCCGGCAGGCACACGACCTGCGGGAGGTCCTGGGCGACCTCGCCGGGCTGGTCGGCGGCCGAACGGCCGACGCGCCCGTGGACGCCCGTGGCGGCGAGTTCCTCTTCGCCGCGGTTGCCGCGGTGGGCAAGGCCATGGCCCTTCCGGTGGTCCGCCCGCCCAAGATCCGCGCGGCGGACGCCGACGTGCCACCGACGCTGGAGGAAGTGGCGCAGGCCTCCGGCTTCGGCCACCGGCGCATCGCGCTGGAGGGCGACTGGTGGCGGCGCGACCACGGGCCGCTGCTGGCTTTCACGGCCGAAGGCCGGCGGCCGGTGGCGCTGCTGCCGCGCGGCGGCTGGCGATCGGGCTACCGGATCCACGACCCCGCCGACGGCCGCACCCGGCCGCTCGACCGCCGGGCCGCCGCCGGCCTCGCCCGGTACGCCCACGTGCTCTACAAGCCGCTGCCCGACAAGACGATGACGGTGGCGGGCCTGCTCGGCTTCGGCTTCCGGCAAGGCGGGGCGGACGCGGCGTCGCTGCTGCTGCTGTCGCTGATGGGAGCGCTGCTGGGCACGCTGCCGCCGGTGCTGACAGGCTTCGCCATCGACACCGTGGTCCCCGGACGCGCCACCGACCGGCTGCTGGAGATGGGCGTGGCCCTGACGCTGGCCGCCATCGTCAAGCTGACCGTCGATCTGGCCGGACGGGTGGCGGCCATCCGGGTCGACACGCGGGCGGGCGGGCGGCTGCAGGCGGCGCTGTGGGATCGGGTGATCCGGCTGCCGCTGCCCTTCCTCACCAGGCACGCGGCCGGCGACCTCGCGGCGCGGGTCGGCGTTCTGGAGGCTTTCGCGGCGTCCGTCCGCCAGCTCGCCACCGGCGGCGCCGTGGCGGGCGCGACGCTGCTGTCCAGCCTGGGGCTTCTGTTCCTCTACGACCTGCGCGTGGCGCTGGCGGCGTGCGCGCTGATGGCGCTGCTGATCGCCGTCACCGTGGCCACGGGCTGGCTGCAGAACCGCGCCATGGGCGATGGCGAGCAGAAGGCCGGCCTCGTCAACGCCTTCGTGCACGAGGTCGTCGGCGGCATCCAGAAGATCCGGCTGGCGGCGGCCGAGACGCGCGCCTTCGTCGGCTGGGCCCGGCGCTTCGCGCCGATGCGCAGCCGGATGCTGCGCGCCCGGCGCATCGCCGACCTGCACACCGCCTTCCTGGCCGGCTATCAGGTGCTGTGTCTGGCCGCCATGTTCGCCGTGGTCGCCCTGCCGCGCGAGCAGGCCATGAGCACCGGCACCTTTCTGGCCGTCGTCGTCACCTTCGTCGGCGCCGGCGCCGCGGCGGCGCAGCTCGCGCAGCTCATCATGGCCAGCCTCTTCCTGGCGCCGGGACTGACGTACGGGCGCACCCTGCTCGACGCCGTGCCGGAACGGCGCGCCGGCAAGGTCGATCCGGGGCTGCTGTCGGGCGCCATCGAGGTCAGCAATCTCGGCTTCCGCTATGATGGTGGCTATGGAGGCGGCGGCAGCGTCTTCGCCGGCCTGTCCTTCACCGTGGAACCGGGCGAGTTCGTCGCCGTCGTCGGCCCGTCGGGCTGCGGCAAGTCGACGCTGGTGCGCCTGCTGCTGGGGCTGGAGGTACCGCAGGCCGGCGCCATCTTCTACGACGGGCGCGACCTGCGCGGCCTGAACCCGCAGGCGGTGCGGCGGCGCATCGGCACGGTGCTCCAGCAGGGGCGGCCGATGGCCGGCTCGATCCTGGAGAACATCCGCGGCACCTCCGCCAGCACCGTGGAGGAGGCGTGGGAGGCGGCGACCGTCGCCGGCCTCGCCGACGACATCCGGCGCATGCCCATGGGCATGCAGACGATGGTGACCGACGGCGGCGGCACCCTGTCGGGCGGGCAGGTGCAGCGCCTGATGATCGCCCGCGCCGTGGCCGGCAAGCCGTCCATCCTCATCCTCGACGAGGCGACCAGCGCCCTCGACAACCGCATCCAGGCCGACGTGATGAAGCGACTGGAAGCGCTGTCCGCCACCCGCATCGTCATCGCCCACCGCCTCAGCACCATCGTCAACGCCGACCGCATCCTGGTGCTGGAGCAGGGGCGCGTGGTGCAGAGCGGCCCCTACAAGCGCCTGATCGCCGAGGACGGCCCCTTCGCCCGGCTGGCCGGCCGGCAAATCGCCTGACGCCGTTCCCCTGGGGGCGCCGCTCCGGCACATGTTTTTCGTGGGGAGCGTGGAACTCCCGACCGCCGTCCGTCACCAACGGGAAACAGCGTCGGCCATCGGGGCCGGCTCGCCTCGGGGAGTTTCCGACATGCGTCGTGACCGTACGTTCGCCACCCTTCTGTCCGCCACCGCCGCCCTGGTTCTGAGCATGGAAGCGTCGGCAGCCGGCATCCAGGAGCGGAAGCAGGTCGGCGAAATATGCATCCAGCAAAACGGCGTGTATCTCGCCAATGTCAGAATCAACATTCATGAACACAACGGCAGGGGATTCAGGATTAACGAAAAGAACGGCATGGCGATCGGCCAGACGCATTGCACTCCCTTCTTGAGCATTGATGAGAGGGCTTTTGTTGTCGTGGACGTTGTCTTTGGGCACACGAAGCGCTGCGAATTCAGCCTGGAGGGGCGCAGCGGCCGGCAGACGGTCACGGCATCCGGAACCTCGCTCAACGTGGGGTTGGCCTGCCCGTGATCCCGCACGAGGACGGCGGCACTCTTCTTCACCGCCCCGGATCCAGGTCCAAAAACATTGACATCCAATATTGCCATTCGCATTCTCAGGCACAGCGAGAAATTGCAATGTGTCGGGCGCTTCGAATTACGATGATGACGGACGTCGACGGACGCATTGGATGCACCGGGCCGCGCGCCGCCGGCCCGGTTGCCTGAGGCCGGCGCTTTGTCCCGCATTGCCGCGCATCGCCGCAGGCCCTTCCTCGCGGTCCTCATCGGGCTGGCCCTGACGGCGTCCCCGGCCACGGGGCAGGGGCTGCAGCCGAACCGCGCCTACGCGCCTGCCGGCGTTCCGCCGGTTCCCGCCGCGGCCGAGGGCAAGGCCGTCAAGCTGACCCTGCCGGAGGCGGTCTACCTCGGCCTGCGGCAGAACCGGCAGATCCGCAGCGCCTACCTGCAGCGCGTCGTCGACAAGTACAACCTGCTGCTGGCGGAGAACGAGTTCCGCCCGCAGGGCTCCATCGTCGCCGGTTACAGCGTGCAGCGCACCGGGTCGCTGAAGGTGCCGCCCGACATGGTGGCGTCCGGCGGCGGCGGTGGGGCGACGGGCAACACCTTCCGCAGCAGCGCCACCGTCACCCCCACCGTGACGCTGAAGAGCCCGATCGGCACCACGCTGGGCCTGACCTGGGGCAACAGCCAGACCGGCGCGCGCGGCACCGTCCCGGGCCAGCGCGGCGGCGGCCAGACGCTGACGCTGTCGGTCATCCAGCCGCTGCTGCGCGGCGCCGGCTACGACGCCGCCACCGCCGGCCTGCGCATCGCCCGCATCCAGGAGCGCGCCGCCCAGGTGCAGCTCAAGGCGCGCGTCGCCGACACCGTCACGCAGATCGTCGGCGCCTACCACCAGTTCATCGCCGCCCAGCAGCGCGTCGGCATCGCCCGCGCGGCGGTCAAGCGCGCCTACGACCTGCAGGCGACCAACCAGGCGCTCATCCAGGCCGGCCGCATGGCGGAATCCGAACTGGTGCAGTCGCAGTCCACCGTCGCCTCGCAGGAGCTGGCGCGCATCTCCGCCGAGAACGCCTTCGATTCGGCGCGGCTGCAGCTCGTCACCCTGCTGGCGCTCGACCCGCACACGCGCATCGAGCCCGCCGACACGCTGACCGCCCAGCCGGTGCGCATCGATTTCGAGGCGGTGCGCGCCATCGCCTTCGACAGCCGGCCCGACCACCTGGGCCAGTTGCTGTCCATCGAGACCGCCCGCATCGCCCAGGCGCAGGCGGAGAACCAGCGGCTGTGGGACCTGTCGGCGACCGGATCGGTCAGCGTGCCCACCAGCGGGCGCAGCGAGCGCGAGGCGCTGGAACTGATGGGGCGCAGCCGCACCAACCTGGGCGCCGGGCTGCAGCTTGTCATCCCGCTGAACGACCTGCCGCAGCGCCAGGCGGTGGTCAGCGCCACCACGCAACTGCGCCAGAGCGAACTCCAGCTCGAACAATTGCGCGCGCAGATCGAGCAGGACGTGCGCGACGCCGTGCGCAACGTCGACACGCTGTGGCGCCAGTACAAGCTGGCCAAGCAGGCGCACGAGCTGACGGTGAAGAAGCTGGAGATCGAGAACGCCAAGCTGCGCGCCGGCCGCACCACCAACTTCCAGGTGGTCAGCTTCCAGAACGAGCTGCGCCAGGCCGAGGTGACGGAGCTGGAGGCGATGATCAGCTACCTGAACGCGCTGGTGGCGCTCGACCAGCGGCTGGGCACCACGCTGGACACCTGGCAGATCCAGCTCAACGATCCCGAGGCGCCATGAGCAATCTTTCGGGGACGGATACGACCGTGGACGCCCTGCCGGGGAGCGACGACGCGACGCGCGCGATCCTCGACAGCATGACCGAGGGCGTCGTCAGCATCGGCACCGACGGCCGCATCGTCGCCTTCAACCCGGCCGCGGTCGCCATCCTCGGCATCCCGGCGGAGGACGCGCTGGGCATGCCGTTCGGCGCGGTGATGCTGGAGGCGCCGGGCAGCGACGCCTTCGTCGACGCCGTGCTCGACGTGCTCCAGGCCGCCGACGAGGAGGCGGAGCGCCGCAACGAGGTGCCCTTCACGCGCCCCGACGGCAGCACCGCCACCCTGTCGGTGGAGACCAGCGCGCTGTTCGACACGGCGGACGGCCGGCGCCGCCGCCAGGGCATCGTCTGCCTGTTCACCGACGTGACCGAACTGGTGGCGCTGCGCGAGGCCGAGCGCGAGGCGGCGCACCGGCTGGAGGAGCAGCACCGCAAGCTGGCCACCGCCTACCGCGACCTGGAGCGCAGCAAGGAGGAGGCGCAGGCCTCCACCCGCCGGGCCCGCACGTGGCGTCTGGCCGTCGCCGGCTCCGTCCTGGCGCTGTTCGCCGTGGCGGGCGGTGTGGCGTGGCAGTCCGGCGAGTTCCGGTCCGCGGCGGCCCCCACGCCGCCTCCCGACGCCATGGGAGGCATGGGGGGCGGCATGAGCCTCACCGTGCAGGCGCGGCCGGCCCGTAAGACGATCGAGCTGATGGGCGCCATCGAGCCGGGCAGCATGGTGACGGTGGTGGCGCCGTTCGGCGGCGTGCTGAAGGAGAAGCGCTTCGAGTACGGCCAGCGGGTGGCCGCCGGCACCGTGCTCGGCATCGTCGAGCCGGGCGAGCTGCAGACCCAGCACCGCGACGCCCAGGCCGCCGTCATCAAGGCGCAGGAGCGCGTCAAGGAACTGACCAACTGGGAACGCGGGGCCGAGGTGGCGCGCGCCCGGCGCAGCCTGCAGCGGGCCGAGCAGCAGTACCAGTCCGCTCGCCAGAAGGCGGGGGAGACCAAACAGCTCCTCGACCTCGGCGTGGTCGCCCGGCAGGACTACCAGATGCAGCTCGACCAGGAGCGCGACGCCCGCGCGCAGGTCGACGGGGCGCGCGACGAGATGGACAGCGTGCTGGCCAAGGGCAACCCCGATCAGGTGCGCGTCGCCCAGTTCGAGCTGGATAACGCCCGCTTCAAGCTGGGCGAGATCGAGCGCAAGCTGCAGGGCGCCACCATCCGCGCGCCGGTGGACGGCATCGTCATCCGCCCGCCGCAGAGCGGCCCGTCCGGCGGCGCCGGCGGGTCGGGCGGTTCCGGCGGCGCGACGTCGCAGCGCGACGTCGACGTCGGCATGAAGCTGAACGAGGGCGAGGCCCTGTTCGCCGTGGGGGCGCTGGACAAGCTGCGGGTCGTCGCCTCGCTGCTGGAGATCGACATCAACCGGGTCCGTCCGGACATGGCGGCCAACGTGACCGGCGAGGCGTTCCCCGGACTGACGCTGCCGGGGCGCATCGCCGCCATCGCCAACCAGGCGGTGAAGGGACAGGGCTCCTCGCCGCTGCCGTCCTTCCCGGTGACCGTGCTGGTCGAAACGGTGGACCCGGCGGCGGCGCGCGCCGTGCGCCTGGGCATGACCGCACGGGTCGAGGTCATCGTCTACGACAACCCCAGCGCGCTGCTGCTGCCGCCGATGCTGCTGACGCCCGGCCCGCAGGGCTACGCCGTCAAGCGCCGCAACCCGGCCACCCAGGCGGTCGAGACCGTTCCCGTGACGCTGGGCGAGCGGTTGCCGGAGGGCGTGGAGATCCGCTCGGGCCTCCAGTCCGGCGACGTGGTGGTGCCGTAGCCGGCAACGCAGGCGCCGGTCGGGGGCCGGCGCGTTTTTTCATCCTGGCGTGGAACTCCCGAAAGGCCGCCGTCACCAAGGAGTACGTCCGAGCGGGCACCCCGCCCGCCACGCAGGAGAAGAAAAAGATGAGCTTTCGCCTGACCCTGGGAGCAGCACTGCTGTCAACGATCGTTGCCCTGAACGCCAACGCGGCTTTCGCGCAGGACAGCCCCAAGAAGGGAAAAGTCTGCGTCGAGAACGCTGGGGCATTTGTCATGAATACGCGCTTTTTAGTTCGCGATATTAAATTTAGTTACTATGAAGCAACGGACAATTATACTATTAATCAAGTCAGACGCGTCGCCTTCGAAGAAGATGACTATCTTGTCGAGATATGGGTTTTCCCCATTCTGGGAAAGCATAATAACTGTGCCATCAATGTCAAAGGGCGTGCCGGGCAAACCATCACCGCGAAGATGTACGGCACCACCTTGATCAACAAACTGGATTGTTCAGGCTGAAGGCGCGTAACGACGCCGGCTTGGATTGCCGGCGTGACGGATCTGTTGCGCGGCCCGGCTCCCGGACTCTGTTTCGATTACGCTTTTTTCAGGTTCGGGTGGAACTCCGGGGCCGCGGCCGTCACCAAGGAGCATGTCCGGACGGGCCACCCGTCCATCACACCGGAGGAATGAAACCATGCGCATTCGTTTGTTTGTCGGAGCAACGCTGCTGGCGGTTGCCGCCTTGACCGCCGGTCCGGCCTTCGCGTTGGATCTGCCCTCCGGCCAGAAGAAGGGCCTCACGTGGGGCACCATCTGCGTCGAGAATGCCGGAGCCTTTGTCATTGAGACAAGCTTCAATATTACCAACAGTGAAGCCAACTGGGCCAACCGCTTTGTTGAAACGGGCGCGTATCCTATTCTTCAAACCAAATGCGTCGATTTCCTTTCAAACGACGCATACGCCGAGATCAAGGTCCATGTCGTGGCCGGCATCGATAAGACGTGCAATATAAATCTTTCGGGGCGCGCTGGACAAAACATCAAGGCGAGGATCCACGGCACCACTTTGATCAACCAATTGGATTGTCCGCGCTGAAGGCGCGTAACGACGCCGGCTTGGATCGTCGGCGTGACGGATCCGTTGCGCGGCCTGGGCTCCCGGACTCCGTTCCGATCACGCTTTTTTCATGTTCGGGTGGAACTCCGGGGCGGCGGCCGTCACCAACGAGCATGTCCGAACGTGCAACACGCCCCACCGTACCGGAGGAATGAAACGATGCGCCTTCGCCTGTCCCTTGGAGCCGCGCTGCTGTCGACGATGGTCGCGCTCGGCGCCGATCCGGCCTTCGCGCAGACCCCCAATCCGAAAGGCAGCATCTGCCTTGAGAACGCCGGGGGCTTCGTCATCGAGGCGGAGTTCGTATTTTCCAACGGGCCATACACGGGAGCCACCCGTATCGTCAAAGCGGGCAGCTACCCTGTTCTGCAAACCCGATGCGTCGAATTCACCGAAGACGACAAGTACGTCGATGTTATTGCCAAGGTCTGGGCCGGGCGTAACAATAGTTGTATGATATATTTGCCGAGGCACGCCGGAAACCCCATTGCCCTGAAAATACATGGGACGACGCTGATCAATTATTTGGAATGTCCGCGCTGAGGGTGCGTAACGACGCTGGCTTAGGTGCCGGAGGGGGGAGATCCGGTCGGGGCTCAACTCAGGTGACGCGGTGGTGCCATAGCCCCGGCTTTATTATGTCCTGCCGCTTTTTTTCCGCCAGCGTGGAACTCCGCGCCAACGCCTGCCACCAAGGTGCATGTCCAAAGGGGCGGTCCGCCCCGCCAAGTCTGGAGTGAAGCAATGCGCTTTCGTCTTTTCCTCGGGGCGGCGCTGCTGCCCGCCTTGATCGCCCTGAACGGTTCCACGGCTTCCGCGCAGAACCGATCCGTGGCCGGCAAGATCTGCGTCGAAAACGCCGGAGCGTTCGTCATCGGGACGCAATTCAGCTTCACCGATGGCAATGTCCGCAATCCGAGCCGTACGGTCGACGTGGGCTATTACCCGGTTCTGCAAACCAGATGTGCCGACTTCTACACGGACGACTGGTCCGTCCGCATCAACGTCGAGGTGGCTTGGGGAGTGGGCAAAGAGTGTGAGGTGGTGCTGAACCGGCACGTCGGCAACACCGTCACCGCGAAGATGCACGGCACCACCTTCATCAACAAGTTGGAATGCCCATGGTGAGAATGCGTGACGGAGCGGGCCGCCAGACGCGGCCCGCTCACTCCGCCCGCAGCGCCTCGATGGGGTCGAGCTTGGCGGCGCGGCTGGCGGGGTAGTAGCCGAAGAACACGCCGATCAGCACCGACACCGCCACGCCCAGGATCAGCCCCTGGCTGGAGATGAAGAACGGGATCCCGTTCATTTCGCCGAAGCCGTAGGCGGTCGCCATGCCGACCACCAGCCCGATGGCGCCGCCGGCCAGCGACAGCATCACCGCCTCGGTCAGGAACTGCCAGGTGATCTCGCGCGGACGCGCGCCGATGGCGAGGCGCAGGCCGATCTCCCGCCGCCGCTCGGTCACCGAGACCAGCATGATGTTCATCACGCCCACCCCGCCGACGATCAGCGAGATGCTGCCGATGGCGCCGAGCAGCAGCGTGAACAGGCGCATCTGCTGCTGCATGGTGGCGATCAGCTCCTCGGCCAGTTGCACCCGCGCGTTGGCGCCCGGCGCCTTCTCGGCGATGCGGCGGTGCACGGCCTCCGCCGCCTGCCGGGTGTCGTGGCCGGGTGCCGCGCGGCCGACCAGCATCGTCACCTTTGCCTGCTCGGCGATGCGGCGCATGGCCGGGGCCGGCACGAACAGCGTGCGGTTGGCGTCCACCGGAAGCAGCGGGTTGAAGCTGGCCGGCGCCAGCTCGCCCACCACGGTGAACAGACTGTCGCCGATCTGCAGCGTGTCGCCGGTGCGGGCCGGGGTGATCGCCTGCGCGCCGAAGCCGCCCTCGAACGCCGCGGATCCGACGACGACGAACGGCTCCGACCCGTCGACGGTGGAGACGAAGCGGCCCTTGCCGACCTGAAGCTTGGCGACGTTCAGGAACGCCTCGGTGCTGCCCACCGTCTGCGCGAAGCCGCGCTGGCCGTCGCGGACATAGCCGGGGCCGCCGGTGATGACCGGCACCAGCACGCGCACGCCCGGCGTGTCGGCGAAGCGCTCCGCCACGTCGAGGTCGAGGCCCTTGAAGGTCTGGGTGGGCGCGATGTTGATGGTGAACAGGTCGGTGCCCATGGCCTCGAACTGTTGGAGGGCCTGGGCGGTGACCATCTGGCCAACGTTGGTCATGGCGATGACCGACGCCGTGCCGATGACGATGCCGATGAGCGCCAGCAGCGAGCGCTGCTTGGCGCCGATCAGGTTGGCCGCGGCCTCGCGGGCGATTTGCAGCAGCATGGCCGGATCACGCCGCGACCGGCTGCGGCCGTACCGGCCGCGCCTTGTCGAAGGCGCCGTCGTCGCCGACCAGCAGGCCGTCGCGCAGCAGCAGGCGGCGCCGGCACTGCGCGGCCACGCCGGGGTCGTGCGTGATGATCACCGTCGTGACACCCAGGCTGGCGTTCATCTCCTTGAAAAGGTCCAGCACCTCCTGCCCGACGCGGGTGTCGAGGGCGCCGGTCGGTTCGTCGGCCAGCAGCAGGCTGGGCTCACCCACCAGCGCGCGGGCGATGGCGACGCGCTGGCGCTGGCCGCCGGACAGCTCGTTCGGGCGGTGGTGCGCGCGGTCGGCCATGCCGACGCGGTCCAGCCACGCCATGGCCTGCTCGCGCCGCGCGCGTGTGCCGATGCGGCGGTAGAACAGCGGCAGCGCCACGTTGTCCAAGGCACTCAGCCGCGGCAGCAGATGGAAGGACTGGAAGACGAAGCCGATCTTGCGGTTGCGCAGGTCGGCTTGGCGGTCGGGCGGCAGGGATGCCGCGTCCTGCCCGTCGATGCGGTAGGTGCCGGCCGTCGGCCGGTCGAGCAGGCCGACGATGTTCATCAGCGTCGACTTGCCGGACCCCGAGGTGCCCATGATGGACACCAGTTCGCCGCCGTCGATGGTGAAGGTGACGCCTTTCAGCACCTCGACGTCGACCGGGCCGACCCGGTAGGTCTTGCGGATATCCTGAAGTTCGATCATCGCGCTCGGGGTGCGTGCTGCCGTGGGGTGCGGGTGACGCTAGCACCGCAACCGGCAAAAAGAAACGCGCGCGGTGCGGCTATCGGTCGGGCGCTTGCGGGACGCCGGTGGACGTGCTTTCGTGTCGCGGATCGTTCGTTCGTGCAGGGTTTCGCATGATGCCGGTGCTTGCCGTCCGCCGTTTCGCCGCCGTGCTGGCGCTGGGGCTCGCCGCCTGCGGCACGCCCGAGGTGCTGGAGCGCCCGGTCGCCGGCCCCACCATGCCGCCGCCCAAGGGCGAGGCGATGCCGCTGCCGCGCTATGCCGAACGCATCGGCGAAGAGACGGTGACACGCACGCTGGACGCCATCGACGCTCCCGGTCCCGGCATCGCCGCCCTGCCATCGGCCGGCGCCGCCCCGGCGCTGCCGGGAAAGTCCGCCCCCGGCACGCCCGCACCGGGAGACGACGAGTGGTCGGACCTGCTGGCCGTACCGGGGTTGCCGGCGCCCGGCACCTACCGCCGCTCGGGCGACCAGATCGTCGGCCCGCAGGGACCGCTGGTCCGGCAGGCCGACGGCCTGTACCGTCGGGCCGACGGCACCTGGTCGCGCCGTTCGGGAGACACCTGGATGCATTCCGACGGCACCTCCACGCAGCGCAACGGCGACACCTACTTCCACTCCGACGGCGGTTGGACCCGGCGCAGCGGCAACACGATCGTCGATTCGAAGGGCGGCAGTTGCACCCTGGCGGCCGGCACGGCCGTGTGCGCCGGCCGCTGACCGGGCCGCCCCATCGGGGTGGGAGAAGGGCGCGGCCACGCTTCCTCCTCCCTTCAGCCGGCAAGGCGCAGGATGACACCGCGGCAATCGGTCTGTTCCAAGCCGCACGGCACGGTTTCCCACAAGGCCCCATCCCTGGTCGGAAGCCCGCCCCACCGGCATTTTTCGCGACGTAAGAAAACCTCTCCGGGCTACCGCGCACAAACGGGGAAGAACGACCGTTCCGACCGAAGCGCAACGTGGGGCCGAGCCCGATGACGGATTGCCGAACCGGGCGCCAACGTGCCCCCGCACAAGTGTCAGCCCTGATCGGGGTTGCGGCATGGATCACGCCCGGAGTCCACCCGAAAGGGGGCTCCGGGCGCTCAACAGCCGGGCCGCACACGGGCCTTCAGACCGCGGCGGGGCCTACAACGGCCTGATGCCCTGCCGGTAGGTGAACAGATCGGCTCTGTCGTAGGCGGTTTTCACCCGCCGCAGCTTGGCGTAATTGCCGCCGTAATAAGCGGAGGCCCAGTCCTTCAAGGAGGGGTCGGGGAAGTTCTGGAAGGCGCCCGTCGCCTTGGTCGCCTTGTTGACGGCGGCGTAGAACTGCTCCTGCCAGGCCAGGTTCTCGTCCACCAGCGTCTTCGGGTCCTTCCGGTCCCACCAGTTCACTTCGGAGGAGAACAGCCAGTCGTAGCCGCGGTGGACGTAGGCGGTGGCGTCGGCCGGCGTGGCGTTCACCTTTCCGCCCACCTGGAAGAACTTGAAGGCGTTGGCCATGCAGGTGCCCGGCATGCGGCTGGCGAGCCGGACCATGGTGGCGACGGCGTCGGGCGTAATGTCCGCCGCCTTCATGTAGGAGGATTTCTCCTGATAGAAGTACGGGTAGGTGAATTCGCTCAGGAGATCCTGCGCCGGCCAGTAGGGCAGGTCCTTCTTGATCGTCTTCTGCGACGCCTTTTCCAGCATGGGGCCGATGATCGCCTCCACCGTCGTGTTGCATTTGTGCAACTGACCAAGGATGGAGACGGTGATCTGTTGACCGCGGCTGCCGCGCGGCGGCTTGGTGACGCTGATCTTGCTGCCGAACTCCGGCGGCGCCTCCGCAAGGCGCGTCAGCAGCGTGTGGAGCACCTCCTCCACGTCCGCAGTCCAGGTGATGTCGAAGAACGTGACCGTCTCGACCGGGAAGGTCCGCAGGGTGAAGGACGTGTTGATGCCGAAGTTCCCGCCGGCGCCGCCGCGGCAGGCCCAGAACAGGTCGTTGCCGGCACCGCCTTCCTGGATGTCGGAATGCAGCGCGCCGTCCGCCGTGACGATGCTCGTGGCCTGCAGCAGGTCCGATCCCATGCCGAACATGCGCATGTTGAAGCCGATCCCGCCGCCCAGCAGGAAGCCAGCCGCGCCCACGGTGGTGCAGCGCCCGTGGGTGATGGTGCGGTTCAGCCGCTCCAGGGCCTGGTAGACCATGCCGTTGAGGGCGCCGCCGCCGACCTTCACCAGCCCGTCGCCACCGGGCAGCGCGGCGATGCTGCTCATGGGCGTCATGTCGATCAGCAGGCCGGGGGTGGTGGAGAATCCGGCGTAGTTGTGCCCGCCGCTGCGCACGGCGAACCGCGCGCCGTGCTTTCTCACCCAGGTGATGCAGGCCTGCACGTCCCGGTCGCTGGCGCAACGCGCGATGGCGGTCGGGAGCGTGCGGAAGCGCAGGTTGTTCGGCCGGGCGTAGTCGCCGAAGAACGGGTCGTCGGGCAGCACGACGCCACCCTGCACAGCCGCCGCCAGATCCTTCAGCGCCGAGGCATCGATCCGTCGACCACCGGCCTCCGCCGCAGCGGGGAACGGCACGACGCTGGTGAGCGCCGATGCGGCGGCGAACCGACCGGCCCCGACCAGGAACGTGCGGCGGCTCGGCTGAACGGGCTTGAGCATAGATTCCCCCCTTCGGATTATCGCCGAACGATATACAGCCATATGAGAGAAGAAGGAAGCCGCTTGCTCGTTACAGGCGAGGAGTCTGGTGTTGATCGAGACGCACCGGGAAAGGGCCACATGAAACGGGATTATCGAAAATTGAACCGCGCCGGGTTCTCCGAAGGCCTGCTTGGTTGAGTGGCGCCGGCGTCAGGGTGACGCGGGCTATCGCTTCATCGTCGGCGACGGCGTGCCCGACCACACCGTCATCGCCCGCTTCCGCCAGCGCCATGTCGGAGGCCAATGCCGCCAGCCAGAGCGAGGAGTGCGAGCTGTTCATCGCCACGCAGAAGGACCGCAAGCAGCGAGACTGCCCCCGCAAGGTTGCGCGCGCGGCCAGCAGCGGCTCGGCGATCGCCGCCAACATCGGATGGCTCTCGACCAACGCGTGACCCCGCGCCTCAAAATGCCCCTCTTCAGCTTAAGGCAGCAATCCGGCGCGAGCCCGCCGGGTGCAGACGTCGTGGACGCAGCCTCTGAGCCAGCGGTGCGCCGGATCGGCGTCGAGCCTCGGGTGCCAAAGCATCGAAACCGTGATCTGCGGGGCGGGGATCGGAAGGGGGAAGCTGTGCAGGCCGACACGCAGGTTTCCCGTGTGTCGCTCGGGAACACTGGCGATCAAGTCGGTGGCCCGAGCCAGCGCCAGCGCTGCCGAGAAGCCGCCGACAATGGTGACGACGTCCCGTTCCAAGCCTAGCGGCTGAAGGGCTTCGTCGATTAGTCCCCTGTCGAGACCCCGCCGCGAGACGAGGACGTGCCGACCGGCCGCGTAGCGGGCGGGAGAGATGTCGCCCCGGCAGAGCGGGTGGCCCATGCGCACGGCGCCGACGAAACGGTCCCGGAACAAGGCCTGCGTGCGCACTTCCGGCCCCGTCGTCGTCCCCACCACCCCGGTTTCCAGGTCGACCGTCCCGTCGCGCAGCGGTGCGCTGTCCTTGTCCTGCTTCGGCACGAAGCGCAGCCGCACGCCGGGCGCATCCTCGGCGGCGCGGACGATAAGACCCGGCCCGAAGTTCTCCACGAAGCCGTCGCTCGTGCGCAGCGTGAACGTTCGCACAAGCCGCGTCAGATCAAGCGTCTCGGCGGGCCGGAGAACCGCTTCCGCATCCTCGACGAGTTGGCCGATCCGTCCGCGGAGTTCGAGCGCCCGTGGCGTGGGGACGAGGCCTCGGCCGGCCCTCACCAGCAGCGGGTCGCCGGTCGTTTCGCGCAAGCGCGCCAGCGCCCGGCTCATCGCCGAAGGACTGAGCCGCAGGCGCCGGGCGGCGCCCGCGACGCTGCCTTCCGCGAGCAGGGCATCAAGGGTGACGAGCAGGTTGAGATCGGGGCGTGGCATGCACCGACCATAGCACCGGCCGACATGGCGTTGTGTGCATGAATAAAGTGCAAACGGTGCGCCTTCCGACATGTCCGGTGCGGGGCCAAGTCTCTCAGCACCCTATTTCGGGAACCGCGAGGGATCGGAGTTCATGCAGATGCCAATGGGAAGCAAAGACCGGAACCGGCGCCACGCCGCGCGGGAGTTCATCCGGACAGTCGGATTCGATTGTCGGGTGCGGGGCAAGCGCTCATGACGGCCCGACTCGATGAAGCCGTCGCTGCGGGTGCCGAACGGGCGCCCTCGGTGCGATGGGCGCTTGCCGGTCTTTCGATCGGTATGCTGCTGCCCTCCCTCGGCACGAGCATCGCCAACGTCGCCTTGCCGACCTTGGCGGAGGCGTTCGGCGCCTCCTTCCAGCACGTCCAGTGGATCGTCGTCGCCTACCTCCTCGCCAGCACGACACTGATCGTCAGCGTTGGACGGCTCGGCGACATCGTCGGCCGTCGACGGCTGTTGCTGGCGGGGATCGTCCTGTTCACAGCCGCCTCGGCCCTGTGCGCCGTCGCGCCCACGCTTTGGCTGCTGATCGCCGCCCGGGCGGGGCAAGGGCTGGGAGCCGCCGTCATGATGGCCCTGACCATGGCGTTCGTCGGCCAGACAGTCCCGAAGGCAAGAATTGGCAGCGCCATGGGGCTGCTCGGAACGATGTCCGCGGTCGGCACCGCTCTCGGCCCGTCGCTGGGCGGCGTCCTGATCGCGGGATTTGGCTGGCCCGCGATCTTCCTGGTCAACCTTCCGCTCGGCGTCCTCGCGTTCCTTCTCGCCCGGCGCCAGTTGCCCGTCGATGGCGAGGGGCCGACGGTTGACCGCGCCGGCTTCGACGGCGGCTTCGATAGTCTGGGCACGCTCCTGCTGGCCCTGACGCTCGGCGCCTATGCGCTCGCCATGACGATCGGGCGCGGCAGCGTCGGCCCGCTCAACGCGGCCCTGCTGCTGGCGGCCGTCGTCGGTGCCGGCCTCTTCGTCCGCGCCGAGTCCAGGGCCGCATCGCCCTTGATCCACCTGACGATGTTCCGTGATCCGATCGTCAGCGCCGGCTTCGTCATGAGCATGCTCGTCTCGACGGTGATCATGGCGACGCTGGTGGTCGGGCCGTTCTATCTCGCGCGCACCCTCGCGCTCGACACCGCACTCGTGGGTATCGTCATGTCGGTCGGTCCGCTGGCGGCCGCGCTGGCCGGCGTGCCCGCCGGTCGCCTGGTGGACCGTTTCGGCGCCCGTCGCATGACCATCGCCGGGCTCGTCGGAACAGGCGCCGGTTCCTGCCTTCTGTCCGTGATCCCGGCGACGCTCGGCGTGCCCGGCTACGTCGTCCCGATCGTCGTCACCACGGCCGGCTATGCGCTGTTCCAGACGGCCAACAACACCGCCGTCATGACCGACATCGCCCCGGACCGGCGAGGCGTCGTCTCCGGGATGCTCACCCTGTCGCGCAATCTCGGGCTCGTCACGGGCGCCTCCGTCATGGGAGCCGTGTTCGCGCTGGCGTCACGAACCGTCGACGTCACCACGGCAGGTCCCGAAGCCGTCGCCGACGGCATGCGGATCACCTTCGCGCTCGCGACGGCCCTGATCACCCTTGCGCTCATCACCGCCGTCGGAAGCCGCGTCCTTTCGCGAGGCGGTGCTCACTCCCGGTCGGAAGCACGGCTCCGACACCGCTGATGGTCGGCTTCGCGCCACGGGCCGCCGGGCCGGAAGGGCAGCCCCTCACCAGCGCCGGAAAAGGCGAGCGCCGCGCACCCGGCGTTCAGAGTCCGAACCGGCCGCCCGTCGACAGCCGGTGTGCAAAGACGCACATCCCCGGCATGCCGCGGAGGAGCTTAGCCTTGGCTCAGGTTATTCCCAAGCGAGGGCTGAGCGATGAAGCAGTGGTTGTCCCAAATGGCCCTGGTGGCCGTGCTGGCGTGGAGCAGCGCGGCAAGCGGGGCGGAGAAGGTCGGCGTCGTGCTGATGCACGGCAAGAAGGGCACGGCCGAGCATGTGCAGACTTTGGCGACCGACCTGATCGCCGCCGATTATCTGGTGCTGACGCCTGACATGCCGTGGTCGCAGTCCCGCGCCTACGAACGCACGCTGGAGGAGGCGCACACGGAGATCGACGCCTGGATCGCCGACCTGCGCGCCGAGGGCGCCACCCGCATCGTGGTGGCCGGGCACAGCATGGGTGCGAACATGGCGATGGGCTACGCCGCCACCCATTCCGGCGTCGACGCGGTGCTCGCCCTCGGCCCCGGCCAGACGGCCGACACGCCCAACTTCCGCAACCGGGTGAAGGACAGCGTGGCGATGGCCCGCGCCATGGTCGCCGCCGGCCGCGGCGACACCGCGGCGGCCTTCGAGGACCTGCACCTGGGCCGGGTGAGCACCGTCACGGCCACGGCACGGGTCTACGCCAGCTACTTCGATCCCGAGGGTCTGGCGGCCATGGCGTCGGTGGCGCCGCGCGTCGGCGTGCCGGTGCTGTGGACCGTGGGCACGGCCGACAAGAACCTGATGGACCTTGGCCGCGCCTACGCCTTCGACCGGCTGCCGGCGAACCGGCACAACACCTATGCCGAGGTGGCCTCCGACCACATGGGCACGCCCGACGCCTCGCGCGCCGTGGTCCTGGCGTGGCTCCGTCAGGTCTTCGGCGAGCCCGGCCAGCGGTCGTGAGGCGGCACGGTTTACAGCCCGCGGGGGCGCCGCCTAGACTGGATCGGGGTGTGCGCACCCGCACAGGCCGGGGCACGTGCAGAGCATGGACTGGGAAAACGTGAAGTTCTTCCTGGCGGTCGCCAGGGAGGGCACGCTGGCCGGGGCGGGCCGGGCGCTGGCGGTGAAGCACTCGACCGTGCTTCGCCGCATCGCCGCGTTGGAGGATGGCATCGGCATCCGCCTGTTCGAGCGGCACCCCACCGGCTACGTGCTGACCGCCGCCGGCCACGAGATGCTGGCCGGCGCCAAGCGCATCGAGGACGAGATGGCCGGCGTCGAGCGCCGCCTGTCGGGCCGCGACCGGCGGCTGAACGGGCTCGTCCGCCTTGCCACGCTGCCGGTGCTGGCGCCCTGGGTGTGCGAGGCGCTGGCCGGTTTCCGCGCGCTGCACCCGGGCATCACCGTGGCGGTCGACGTGTCGCCCGAGGTGCTCAGCCTGTCCCGCCACGAGGCCGACGTGGCGCTGCGCGTTACCGCCAACCCGCCGGACAGTCTGGTGGGCCGGCGCATCGCCACGCTGGCGCACGGCGTCTACGCCGCGCTGTCGCATCCGGCGGCCACGGCGACCGCACCCGACCTGATGGCGCAGGACTGGGTGAGCCACGGCGACAGCCGCGCCGATACGCCGCAAGCGCACTGGGTGCGCGCCAACGTGCCGGAGGAGCGCATCGTGCTGCGCAGCAACTCCACCGGCCTGCTGGTCAGCGCGGTGCGTGCCGGCATCGGGCTGGGCATGCTGCCGTGCTACCTGGGCGACGGCGACCCGGCGTTGCGCCGGCTGCGGCTGATCCGCGGCCTGGGCTACGAGATGTGGCTGCTCACCCACCGCGACCTGCGGCAGACGCCGCGCGTGCGGGCGCTGATGGATTTCATGGCGAAGAAGCTGGCGCGGCACCGCGCGCTGATCGAAGGCCGGGTGGCCGACGCGCCGGAGTGACGCCCCCCTGTGTGCCCCCCTTCGCGCGCCCCCTGTGCAGGTGTGCACAGCCGGCGTGCCGGGTTGGTGTCTCGGACGGCGGGCGGCGGCGGGGCAGGATGGCGGCGTTCCGTCGACCATCCCGCACGAGCTTCCATGTCCATCGCCCTTTCCCCGCCGCGGCGCGTCCCACTGCTCGCCGCATCCGCGCTGGCCGCCGCCGGCGCGCTCATCGTCCTCCACCCGCCGCCGGGGCTGCCGCCCGATGGTGCGCGCGTTCTCTCTCTGGCACTGGCGGCCATCGCCGGCTGGGCCACCGGCGTTCTGCCGGGGCACGTGGTGGCGCTCCTCTTCTTCGCGCTGGCGACGCTGACCGGCGCGGCGCCGGCCGCCGTGGTGTTCTCCGGCTTCCAGTCCTCGGCCTTCTGGCTGATCTTCAGCGGCCTCGTGCTGGGCGTGGCGGTGCGGCGCAGCGGTCTGGGCCCGGTGCTGGCGGCACGGCTGACGGCGCTGTTCGGCGCGACTTACGCCGGCACCATCGCCGGCATGGTCGGGTTGGGCGTATTGCTCAGCTTCGTCATGCCGTCGGCGCTGGGGCGCACCGCCTTCCTGATGCCGATCGCCGCCGCCGTGGCCGACCGCCTGGGCTTCGCCGAGCGCAGCGCCGGGCGCATCGGCGTCGTGCTGGCCGCCGCCTTCGGCACCCAGGCGCCGAGCTTCGCCATCCTGCCCGCCAACGTGCCCAACGCCGTGCTGGCCGCCAGCGCCGAGGCGCTGTTCGGCCAGAGCTTCAGCTACGGCGCCTACCTGCTGCTGCACTTCCCCGTGCTGGGATTGCTGAAGGCCGCGGCGATCGTCCTCATCCTCGTCCGGCTGTTCCGCGACACGGTTCCCGCCACCGTCGCGGCACCGCCCGCCGGCCCGCTGACGCCGGAGCAGCGCCGCGTCGGGCTGTTGCTGGCGGTCACGCTGGCGCTGTGGGTGAGCGATTCCCTGCACCACCTGCCGCCAGCCTGGGTCGGGTTGGCGGCGGCGGCGGCGTGTTTCCTGCCACCCTGGCGGCTGGTGCCGCCGGGCGCCATCGACGGCGAGATGAGCCACGGCGCACTGCTGCACGTCGCCGGCCTGATCGGGCTGGGCGCGGTGGTCGCCGCGTCCGGGCTGGGTGCCCGGCTGGCGGACGGTGCGCTGGCGCTGCTGCCGTTCGACCCGGCGGCACCGCTCGCCAATGTGGCGATCCTGGCGGGGCTGACCATGGTGGTGGCGCTGCTGACCACGCTGCCCGGCGCGCCCACCGTGCTGACGCCGCTGTCGTCCGATCTCGCCGCGGCGAGCGGATTGCCGGTGGAGGCGGTGCTGATGGCGCAGGTGCTGGGCTTCTCGACCGTGCTGCTGCCCTATCAGGCGCCGCCGCTGGTCATCGCGCTCCACATGGCGAAGCCGCCGGCCGGTGCGCTCGTGCGTTTCTGGGCGGCGCTGACGGGCACGACGCTGCTCGTCCTGCTGCCGCTCGACCTTCTCTGGTGGCGCCTGCTGGGCGCCGCCTGAGCCTCCCCCCAACCAACCACAAAAGGAGCATCTCCATGACCAAGAACTGGCCCGAGCGTCTGGCCGAGTTGAAGGGTGCCGTCGCCACGCTGCGCGGTGGCCACCCCGAGGTGATGAAGCACTTCGGCGCGCTGTCCGCCGCCGCCATCGAGACGGGCGCGCTCGACGGCCGCACCAAGGAGCTGATCGCGCTGGCGGTCGCGGTGGCGGCGCGCTGCGAGGGCTGCATTGCCGCGCACGCCGAGGCGGCCCTGCGCCACGGCGCCTCGCGCGCGGCGGTGCTGGAGGCGATGGGCGTGGCCGTCTGGATGGCCGCCGGCCCCGGCGTGATGTACGCGGCGCAGGCGCTGCAGGCCTACGACCAGTTCGCTGAGCAAGGCACCGCCACCTGAGGCGCCGGCCCAGGCCGTCGTGTTCAAAAGGAGGAGGGGCGGCCGTCCAACCGGGTCCGCCCCTCCTGTGAACCGCACCGGGTTTCCCGGAGGCCGCTTTGGATTGAGTCACGCCGCCATGGCGAAGCTGGCTGGAAGTGCTCCAAAGCCACCGCCGACCAGTTCCGGCTGCTCATCCACACCGCCGCCTACTGGATGCTGCACACCCTGCGCGCCCTCGCGCCGAAGGCGTCGTTCTGGCGTGACGCCCAGTTCGATACCATCCGAATCGCCCTGATCAAGGTCGCCGCCCGCGTTACCGAGATGGTGACCCGCATCAAGGTGTCCCTGCCGTCCAGCTTCCCCTACCGCAACAGCATGGCCCTGTTGGCCGAACGCGCAGCGAAGATCCTGCCGTAGCCGCAGGGGCCTGTGCCCCAGAACGAGCCCGTCCCCGCAACCAACAAGCCCGCCAGAACGCGCCCCCCGGCGCCACACTTCAGCGCGCCTCCAACGTGCGCACCGCCGGACCTTCATGAATGATCCGGGCCAGGCGTTGGCATAGGCGCCTCGGTTCTTGGACATCGTGAATTCCCCCTCGGGGGGCGGAACAGCCCAAATCAGGGATTAGAGGGGCGTCCGAAACCGTTTCCCAAACTGTCCGAAATCGCGCACCGCGCTACACAGAAAGCGTGCAAATTCACGTTCTTAGCGGAAGCACGGGCAGGTTGCGGGTTGGATTGGGAGCGAAATGAGAAAGGCCCTGATTTCCGTTGAAAATCAGGGCCTTACATTGGTAGCAGCGGAGGGATTTGAACCCCCGACCAAGGGATTATGATTCCCCTGCTCTACCACTGAGCTACGCTGCCATCGGGTCCGACCGTCTCCGGCCGGGGCCGCTTACATAGGCGATCGGATCGGGGTTGTCAACACCCAGAATACACACCCACGATCAAGTTTCCGCTGCGGCGATCCAGCCGCCGCCCAGCACCCGGCCGCCATGGTACATCACACACGCCTGGCCCGGCGCCACGCCGTACTGCGGCTCGGCCAGTTCCACCTCCGCGCCGCCGTCGGCGGTCAGGCGCACGGTCGCCGCCACCGGCGGCTGGGCGGAGCGCAGCTTCACCTCGGCCGCCACAGGTTCCCCCGCCGCCACGGCGGGGCCAAGCCAGTTCACCTCGCGCACACGCACCACCCGCCGCGCCAGCTCGCGGCGCGGGCCGACGACGACGCGGCGCGCGGGCGCGTCCACGCGCACCACGTACAGCGGCTCGTCCTCGCCCCGGATGCCGCCGATGCCGAGGCCCTTCCGCTGACCCACCGTGTAATGGACGATCCCCTCGTGCCGGCCGAGCGTGCGGCCGTTCACATGGACGATCTCGCCGGGCTCGATGGCGCCGGGGCGCAGCTTCGCCACCACCTCCGCGTAGGAGCCGTCGGGGACGAAGCAGATATCCTGGCTGTCCGGCTTGGCCGCCACCTCCAGCCCGTAGCGCTGGGCGAGATCGCGCGTCTCCGGCTTGGTCATGCCGCCCAGCGGGAAGCGCAGGAAATCGAGTTGCTCCTGCGTCGTGGCGAACAGGAAATAGCTCTGGTCGCGGCTGGAATCGATCGCGCGGTGCAACTCCGCCCCGCGCTCGCCGCCGACGCGGCGCACGTAGTGGCCGGTCGCCAGCGCGTCGGCGCCCAGGTCGCGGGCGGTGTTCAGCAGGTCGCGGAACTTGACGCGCTGGTTGCAGCGCACGCACGGGATCGGCGTCTCGCCGCGCAGGTAGGTGTCGGCGAAATCGTCGATGACGTCCTGGCCGAACCGGCTCTCGTAGTCGAGCACGTAGTGCGGGATGCCGATGCGGTCGGCCACCTGGCGGGCGTCGTAGATGTCCTGGCCGGCGCAGCAGGCGCCGGGCTTCTGCACCGCCAGCCCGTGGTCGTAGAGCTGCAGCGTGACGCCGACGACGTCGTAGCCCTCCTCCCGCAGCAGCGCCGCAGTGACGGACGAATCGACGCCGCCCGACATGGCGACGACCACGCGGGTGTCCTGAACGGACTTTGCGAAACCGAGAGAATTGACGGGAGAATTCATGGCGCCCTATATGGGCCGGCCGCGGCCCGAAGCAAGCAAGGACCGCGGCCGCGGGGCGTATCAGCCGTGTTTCGTTCAGCCCTTCATGGCATTGCGGGTGCCGCCGGGCAGGCGGACGGTGAGGCCGTCCAGCTCCTCGGTCATGATGATCTGGCAGCCCAGGCGCGACGTCTTGGTCAGACCAAAGGCGAGGTCCAGCATGTCCTCCTCGTCCTCGCTGGCGTCGGGCAGCAGGTCGTACCAGTCCGGCTCGACCACGACGTGGCAGGTCGAGCAGGCGAGCGAGCCCTCGCACGCCCCCTCCAGGTCGAAGCCGTGCTTGTGCGCGACCTCCAGGACCGACAGGCCAAGCGGCGCGTCAACCTCGCGGCGGGAGCCATCGGGTTCGATGAAGGTCATCTTCGGCATGTACGCGAACTCCTTGGGATAGCGATGGGCAGGGGGATGTCGGGATGGGATTTCGGTGTTCAGAATTTCGCTGTTCAGGGGGCGGGGCCGAGGGTGGCGCGGCGCTCCCGCGCTTCGGCGGCGATGTCTTCCAGCTCTTCCAGACGCGCCACGACGCGCCGCGCGGTGGCGGTGAGGCCGGCGCGGAACGCCATCGCCAGCTCGCGGATGCAGGCCTCGATACGCTGTTCGACGTCCAGCGCCAGGCGGTCGACGGTGAGCGCATCGGTGGCGGCCGCCAGTTCGCCCCGCAGGGCGGTGACGTCCGCCGGCTCGCCGGGATCGTTCTCCAGCGGCCCGGCGCCGAGCAGGTCGAGCAGGTAGCGCGCGCGGCGCACGGGATCACGCAGCACCTCGTACCCTTCGGCCAGCGCGTCGGCCTGGGCGCGGGCGTGCTCCTGCTGGCGCTTGCCGCGGGCGACGAAGCGGTCGGGATCGAGCGCGCGGCCGAGCCCGTTGAACTGGCGGTTCAGCGCCTCCAACTCGATGTCGAAACGGCGCTCCAGGCCCAGGCGGGCGAAGTGGTCAAGCCCGGCCCGTGGCGGCTGCACCGCGCCGCAGGCGTGGCAGAACAGGGCGCGCGCCGCCACGGAGCGGCCACACAGCCAGCACGGCTGCATGTCTCCTTCGATCGTGCCGGCGATGCGGGGGCCGGCGCCCCCACCCCTGCCCTTGCCCGACTGGCTCATGGCTCGCTTCCCTGGGACGTTCTCGACGTCGATGGCCGAGCTTCCGCGCGGCGGCCCTGTGTCGCGGGCGTCATACCCACAAGTGCGCCGCGAAGCAACGGCGGAAAACACTTGAAGCGGCAAAACGCATCACGCGGCGGCCCGGCCCGACAGCCGCGCCGCCATCGCCGCGTAGGCCGCGACGAAACGCTCCACATCGGCCGCGCCGCTGCCCCAGCCGAGGCTGACGCGCACCGCCGAGCCCGCCGTCGCCGCGTCCGCCCCCATGGCGGCCAGCACGTGCGACACCTTGACCTTGCCCGACGAGCAGGCCGCCCCGGCGCTGACCGAGATCCCGGCGAGGTCGAGCGCCATGACCTGCGTCTCGCCCGGCACGCCGGGCAGCGCCAGGCAGGCGACGTTGCCCACGCGCTCCGCCCCGGCGCCCATCACGCGCACGCCCGGCACGGAGTTCAACACCTGCGCCTGCAGGGAGTCGCGCAGGACCGCAAGGTCGGCCGCCCGTGCCAGATCCTCGGCCGCCAGCGCCGCCGCGGCACCAAAGCCGACGAGGCCAAGCAGGTTCTCGGTCCCGGCGCGCCGCCGCCGCTCCTGCCCGCCGCCGCGCAGCAGCGGCTGCGGGTCCAGCCCCTCGCCGACCAGCAGCGCCCCGGCTCCGGCCGGCCCGCCGATCTTGTGCGCCGACAGGGTGATCAGGTCCGCCCCCAGCGCCGCCATGCCGAGCGGCAGGCGCCCGGCCGCCTGCACGGCGTCGCAGTGCAGGACGGCGCCGTGCGCGTGCGCGATCCGCGCCGCCTCGACCACCGGCTGGATCACGCCGGTCTCGTTGTTGACGCGCTGGAGGGAGACGAGCGCCGGGCCACCCTCGGCCAACCGGCGCTCCAGCGCCATCAGGTCGACGACGCCATGGGCATCGACGGGCAGGCGCTCCGCGTCCGGCACGGCGCCCAACACCGAGTCGTGCTCAACGGCGGACACCAGCACGCGCCGGCCGGGGAAGCCGCGCAGGGCAAGGTTGTTCGCCTCGGTGCCGCCGCTGGTGAAGACCACGCGCGTCGGCGCCACGCCGGCCAGCGCCGCCACGGCGCCCCGCGCCTCGTCCAGCGCGCGCCGCGCGGCGCGGCCGTGGCCGTGCACCGACGACGGGTTGCCGATGAGGTCGAGGGCGGCGGCGACGGCCGCCTTCACGGCCGGCTTAAGCGGGGCCGAGGCGTTGTAGTCGAGGTAGACGCGGGCCGTCATGGTCGTCTCAAAGACCCTCCCTCAGCCCCGCTGGGGGAGGGAGGAACTATTCCGCCGCGACGGCGGCGCTGCCCGGCTCGGCAAGCTGGACGAGCATGCCGGAGGTGCCGATGACCTTGCGCTCGACCACGTCGGCCACCGTCACCGAATTGAGGTACAGGTGGATCTGGTTGCCCAGTTCCTCCCACAGCTCGTGCGTCAGGCAGCGGGAGCGGTTGGTGCGGCAGCCCTGCGGCGTGATGTTGGCGCAGCGGGTCGTGCGGATCGGCTCGTCCACCGCCAGGATGATGTCGGAGATGCGGGTGGCGTCGGCGGCATGGGCCAGCAGGTAGCCGCCGCCGGGGCCGCGCACGCTCTTCACCAGGCCGCCCTTGCGCAGCTTGGCGAAAAGCTGCTCGAGATAGGAGAGCGAGATCTCCTGCCGTTCGGCGATATCGGCCAGCGCCACCGGGCTGCCATTGCTGTTGGCGGCCAGATCGACCATCGCCATGACGGCGTAGCGGCCCTTGGTGCTCAGTCTCATTTACCCTCTCCCTCTTTCTTCGGCCCGGCCCACGTCGGAATTTGTGTTGTGGGTGATCGCCCGTTTCGGGTACCGGGCCGGCCGGCCTTGTTCAACAGGGCCCCAGCGGCCCCGCCCCGACGGGGTGGTGTTCGCGTTCGCGCACCGCGCCGTCGGTGACGCCCGTGGCCGGCAGGACCGGCGGTTCGACACCCGGCAGGCCTGCGTTGGCACGCTCCAGCTCCTCGACGCGCTGGCGCAGCGTGGTCACCTGCTCCAGAAGGCCGGTCAGTGCGCGGGCCACCGGATCGGGAATGTCGCCGCACGGCGTGCCGTACGGCAGGAACTTGCTGTTGTCGGTCCTGTCGCGCGGCACCACCGCCTTGGCCGGGATGCCGACAACGGTGGCGCCCGGCGCCACCTCGCCCACCACCACGGCGTTGGAGCCGACGCGGGCGCCCCGGCCCACGGTGATGGCCCCCAGCACCTTGGCGCCGGCGCCGACGATGACGCCGTCCTCCAGCGTCGGGTGGCGTTTGCCGTGGTGCAGCGCCGTGCCGCCCAGGGTGACGCCATGGTACAGCATGACGTCGTCGCCGATCTCCGCCGTCTCGCCGATCACCACGCCCATGCCGTGGTCGATGAAGAAGCGGCGGCCGATGGTGGCGCCCGGATGGATCTCGATGCCGGTGAGCGCGCGGGCAAGCTGCGAGATGACGCGGCCAAGAAGCTTCCAGCCGCGCTGCCAGCAGTAGTGCGCGATGCGGTGCATGACAATGGCATGCAGCCCCGGATAGCACAGCGCGACTTCCAGCCGCGACCGCGCCGCCGGATCGCGCGCCATGATGCCGTCGATCTCTTCGCGAAGATGCTTGAACACCGAGACACCCGCCGTGGTATAGTCCGCGCTCTCGTCCGACGACCGTCGCGGCCTCGAACTCCAGCGGCCGTGCGGGTTGCCCCGGACGACACATCGACGCATATAAGATGACCAAGCAAAACGGTCAAGAATTGTGTTCGCAAAAAACGTGGTCTGGAATGCGAGTCCACAGTAGCTTGTCAGACGCTTCCGGCCCCCACCGCGCGGTGGTTTTCGCCCCTTCCCGTTCGCGC
>DASPIO010000248.1:0-3030 GCA_035629155.1 Azospirillum sp.
GGCGGACATGGCGCGCCTGCTGACCGTGTCGCAGACCATCGCCGACAACTCCCGCCGCATCGGCCGCATCACCGAGGCGATCACCCAGATCGCCGTGAAGACCAACATCCTGTCGGTCAACGCCTCCATCGAGGCGGCGCGCGCGGGCGAGGCCGGCAAGGGCTTCGAGGTGGTGGCGGAGGAGGTCGGCAAGCTGGCCGACAACGCCGTGGAGTCCGCCCGCCAGATCGCCGAGATCATCGAGGCGGCGAGCACGCTTGCCGAGGAAGGCATGGCGGTGACCGGTCAGGTCGGCCGCATGATGGACGATCTGGTCGAGCGCGTCGGCCACCTGGACCGCATGTTCCAGTCCGTCGCCGTGGCGATGGAGGAGCAGCAGAGTTCGGTGAAGGAGATCGAGGCGAACGTCGACAGCGTCCGCCTCGTCGCCCAGAAGAACGCCGCCGCGTCCGAGGAGATCGCCGCCACCATGCTGCAGCTCTCCCGCCTCGCCGACGAGACCCGCCAGCAGGTGGCGCGGTTCAAGGCGCTGTAGGCTTTTACCGCCGGCTGATGCCGCGGCGGTCCATTTCGTCCTCGATGGCGCGGCGTTCGCGCTGGAGCTGGCGCTGTTCGTCGGACACCCGACCGAACTGGTCGCGCAGGTCGTTGTCGGACCAGCGGCTGTACTCGCTGCGCCCGCTGTCCCGCCCCATGTCGCGCGACGAGGAGCCCTCCAGCCGCCGGTCACGGGCGTTCTGCCGGTCGCGCTCGTAACGCTCCTCTTCCCGGGCGCGCTGTTCGTTCTCGTAGCTGTTCGGGTTGACCGCACGGTTCAACTGGTCGAGCGCCCCGCCCCAGCCGCCGCCCTGGCCCTGGTTCTGCTGCGCCTGCGCCGCCGGGCTCAGCAGCAGGAAGGATCCGACCGCCACGGCGGCCAACGTCAACACGCGCTTCATCGTCCTCTCCCTAAGGTAGGCGCGGCCGGCGCTGCCGCCGGCCATGACCCGGACAACCGGACGGCGGCGGGAATTGTTTCGTGTGACGACGGATATTTCAGCGCGCCAGGCGCTCCAGATAGGCGACGAGGTCGTCGATGTCGCTTCGGCTGAGGTTGAGATTGGGCATCGGCGGGTGTGGATCGGTCAGCCACGCGCGCAGCCAGCGCTGATCGGCGCCCCGGTTGCGGGCGATCTGAGGAAGGGAAGGGGCGGCATCGCTGCCGCGCTGTGCCTCCGCCGCGACATGGCATTCCGCGCACCAGCGCTCGGCGATCACACGCCCGTTCAGCACGTCCGCCGCAGCGGCGGACCCGGCCGGCAGCGCCGTGATCAGAAGCGCGGCTGTGGCAAGACGCTTCAACGCTTGGCTCCCTTGAGGCTGAGCAGATAGGCGACGATGTCGTCGGTCTGGTCGACCGTCAGCCGGATGTTCGGCATGACCGGGTGCGAGGTCTGAAGGTAGGCGCGCAGGGCCAGTTCGGTGACGCCGGGATCCTGCACCCGCTCCACGAGGTCCGGCGCCAGCGGGTCGCCGCCGTTCTTCTGATCCGTTGCGACGATGTGGCACGTGCCGCACATTTCCCGTGCCAGCGTCTTGCCATAGCCGGGCCGCCCCGGCCCGTCCGTCGCCGCCAGGGCCGGTCCGGCGGCGAGCATCGCCGCCAGGATCAGGCTGGATACGATTGGGTGCAGCATGTCGCTTCTCCCCACCGATCGGGAGCACGACAGCCATGGTAGAGCCAGAGCCTTCCCCGGTCCATGTCGCGGACGGTGTTGGAGGACAAGAAAGTTTGCTCCTTCATCTCCCAAAAATCGTTGAACCGTGTTGTGCATTGGCAATTCGAAGCGGGAAAGTTTGCTCCTGAGCACCACCGCATCAGGAACACTCTTATGTTCTGCTCACAAAAATGTTTGCACTTACCGCCTCCCCAGATAGCCCAACCGCATTGGACGCCGCCTTGCTCTCGTCCATGGGGCTGTAGGTGGCTCCTCGGTCTCCAACTTGGCAGTCATTCCCATTGCCACGAACTCCTCCGCTTCCGCTGCGTCGCTCATAGGCTGCCGATAGTGATACAGCGGGCCGCCATGCAACACGAACCACGGCAAAGCCTGGGTCGCGGCCACACTCCACGGGAAAGTCTCCTCCACCATCCAAGGCCTTCTCAGCCGGTAAGTAGATCCATCGTCATTCGCCTCCTTCAGAATCAGATCGGGAACTGGGCACGGCCTAGGCTCGGCCGCTGGGTTAGCTATAGATCTCCATTGAGGCCCGCAATTGCGGTGCTGCATACGCCTTGGAGGCTGCCAACACCTTGCCGCACGCTATCCAAGTCACGTGCCGCTGCCGACCGTAGGCATCTGATCAAAAACGCCAGCCGCTCATTTCTCGGCGCATTTGCGCGCGCCACGTCATCGTCTTTGTCTTCGAAATTAATGTCGAGCTACCAACACTGCACCGCTTTGCAACGAAAGCACGGACCCGGATGGCCGCCCGATCTCGCGATAATCAACTCCAATCTGGTGATGCATCGCGACAGGGGCCTTGAATTTCTACGACGAGAGCGTCAAACATCGCGTCATCGTGGCCCACCCTGTCCGTCCTGATTGTCGCGTCATTTTGGTTCCGTAGCATGCCCCATCCTGGAGATCGCGAGTGACAATCAATTCGGCCAGAACGAGCAACGACCTCGTCAAGCGCATCTGGAACCTCTGCCACATCCTGCGGGGTGATGGGGTCAGTTACCACGAGTACATATCCGAACTTACCTATCTCTTATTTCTCAAAATTGCTGAGGAAACGGGTACAGAGTCGGCGCTGCCAAAGAACTGCCGCTGGCGTGATCTGGTCGGATATGAGGGGACGGACTTGCTGACGTTCTACCGCGACATGCTAACCCGGATAATTCACCAGAGCTGAAGCTGGGGCGGCGGGCGCGAGGTTAAGCCGCTGAATTCGTGTATGATTCTGGTGCTGAAGCAGTCTCACCACGGATCAACGGAGTTCACGCCCGCCATGGCCGAGAGTACCGGGGTTCTGCCCGGCTTGTCA
>DASPIO010000249.1:0-10530 GCA_035629155.1 Azospirillum sp.
ACCCGATGTCGCAGCGCACGACCGAGAAGCGCGCCGGCGTCACGCTGAAGCCGGTGTCGGAGGTGTTCCTCGACGAGGGCGGCATCGCCCGCTTCCGCTCCGGCTACCGCGAGCTGTTTGGCGCGGTCACCGACGACGACCCGCTGTACGAGGCGGTGTCGGCCGGGCGCAAGATGGCGGGCATGGAGCACTGGCTGCCGCTGTTCCATGAGGGCATGGACACGCTGCTGGACTACCTGCCGCGCGCCATCGTCTCGCTGGACCATCAGGCGGAGGAGGCGCGGGATTCGCGCCTCGCCCAGGTGCAGGACTTCTACCAGTCGCGCGCCACCATGATGGGCGTGGACAAGAAGGCCGGGCAGCCGGTCTACAAGCCGGTGCCGCCCGGCATGCTGTTCCTCGACAAGGCGGGCTGGGACGCGGCGCTGGCCGGCACCGCGGTGGTGCAACTGCAGCCCTTCGCCACGCCGCCGGGCATCAAGGGCACGCAGGACGCCGGCGGGCGCCTCGGCCACGACTTCGCCGAGGAGCGGGCGCGGCCGGACGTCAACGTCTTCGACGCGGTGCGGCAGTTCATCGAGCGGCTGCGCGCCGACGGGCGCAAGGTGCTGGTGGCCGGCTACTCGGCGGGCTCGCGTGACCGGTTGATGAGCGTGCTGGCCGACCACGGCATCCACGGGCTGGAGCCGGCGGAAACCATCGCCGACGTCCAGCGCTTCGACCGGCACGTCACCGCCATGGTGGTGCTGGGGATCGAGCACGGCTTCGCGGCCCCTGACCTCGCGGTCATCACCGAGCAGGACATCCTCGGCGACCGCATGGTGCGGCCGGCCAAGAAGAAGCGGAAGAACGTCAACTTCATCGCCGAGTACTCGGCGCTGACCGTCGGCGACCTCGTGGTGCACACCGACCACGGCATCGGCCGCTACGACGGCCTCGCGACGCTGGAGGTGTCCGGCGCGCCGCACGACTGCCTGCGCATCATCTACCTGGGCGACGACAAGCTGTTCGTGCCCGTCGAGAACATCGAGGTGCTGACCCGCTACGGCTCCGAGGACGCCGGGGCGCAACTCGACAAGCTGGGCGGCGCCGGCTGGCAGGGGCGCAAGGCGCGGGTCAAGAAGCGCCTGAAGGACATGGCCGAGGCGCTCCTCAAGATCGCCGCCGAGCGCGAGCTGAAGCGCGCCGAGGCGCTGGCCCCGCCGGAGGGCATCTACCAGGAGTTCGCCGCGCGGTTCCCCTACCCGGAGACGGACGACCAGCTCAAGGCCATCGAGGACGTGTTCACCGACCTCGGCTCCGGCAAGCCGATGGACGGGCTGGTGTGCGGCGACGTCGGCTTCGGCAAGACCGAGGTGGCGTTGCGTGCCGCCTTCCTGGTCGCCATGAGCGGCCAGCAGGTCGCCGTGGTGGTGCCGACCACGCTGCTGGCCCGCCAGCACTTCAAGACCTTCACGACGCGCTTCGCCGGGCTGCCGGTGCGCATCCAGCAGCTGTCGCGCATGGTGACCGCCAAGGAGCAGAGCCGGGTCAAGCAGGAGCTGGCCGAGGGCACGGTGGACATCGTCATCGGCACGCACGCGCTGCTCGGCAAGGGGCTGGAGTTCAAGCGGCTCGGCATGGTCATCGTGGACGAGGAGCAGCACTTCGGCGTCAAGCAGAAGGAGCGGCTGAAGGAGCTGCGCACCGATGTGCACGTGCTCACCCTGACCGCAACGCCGATCCCGCGCACCTTGCAGATGGCGCTGTCCGGCGTGCGCGAGCTGTCGCTGATCGCCACGCCGCCGGTCGACCGGCTGGCGGTGCGCACCTTCGTGCTGCCCTACGATCCGGTGGTGATCCGCGAGGCGATCCTGCGCGAGCACTACCGCGGCGGCCAGACCTTCTATGTCTGCCCGCGCGTCGAGGACCTGCCCAAGGTGGCGGAGCGGGTGCGGGAGCTGGTGCCGGAAGTGAAGATCGTCACCGCGCACGGGCAGATGCCGGCATCGGAACTCGAAGACGTGATGACCGCCTTCGATGAGGGCAAGTTCGAGGTGCTGCTGGCCACCAACATCATCGAGAGCGGCCTGGACATCCCGACGGCCAACACGATGATCGTCCACCGCGCCGACCTGTTCGGTCTGGCGCAGCTCTACCAGATCCGCGGGCGCGTCGGGCGGTCGAAGGTGCGGGGGTACGCGTACCTGACCTACGCGCCGAACAAGGTTCTCTCCACCACGGCGCAGCAGCGGCTGCACGTGATCGAGACGCTGGACAGCCTGGGCGCGGGCTTCCAGCTTGCCAGCCACGACATGGACATCCGCGGGGCCGGCAACCTGCTGGGCGAGGAGCAGTCGGGGCACGTGCGCGAGGTGGGCGTGGAACTCTACCAGCACATGCTGGAGGAGGCGGTCGCCAACGCCCGCGCCGGCTTCGGGCAGGAGGCGCCGGAAGCGGCCGAGGAATGGACGCCGACCATCAACCTGGGCAACGCCGTGCTGATCCCGGAGGAATACGTCGCCGACCTTACCGTTCGGCTTTCCTTGTACCGCCGCATCGCCGAGCTGGTCGACCGGGCGGAGATCGACGCCTTCGCGGCCGAGCTGATCGACCGCTTCGGCAAGCTGCCGGCGGAGGTGGAGAACCTGCTGGACATCGTTACCATCAAGCAGCTCTGCCGCCAGGCCGGGGTGGACCGGGTGGACGCCGGGCCGAAGGGCGCGGTGCTGTCCTTCCACAAGAACACCTACGCCCGGCCCGACAAGCTGGTGGCCTTCATCGCCAACCAGGGCGGGCTGATGAAGCTGCGCCCGGACCACAAGCTGGTCTACACCCGCGTGTGGGACGACGAGGCGCTGCGCGTCACCGGCGTGAAGCGGCTGCTGAAGGCGCTGGCCGACATGGCGGCCGGCGGCGAGGTGCCGAAGGCGGAGGCCCTGCCGAAGCCCGCCGCCCCGCCGCCCCCGCCGCCGCGGCCGAACGCGCTGAAGGTGGGATCGAAGCTCGGGCGTTTCGTGCCGCCGGGCCGGCGCTGACATGTCCCTGACGCTCGCGGAGCGCCTGCGCAAGGGCGACCGGCGCACCGTGGGCTCGGCTCCGGGGGTGGCGGAGTCCGTGCTGCTCGATCCGGCGCAACTGCCGGGACTGGTGGACTGCCTGTTCGACGGGCACGCCGGTGTGCGCATGCGCGCCGCCGACGCGCTGGAACGCGTGTCGCGCACCCACGATCTCACCCCCTGGGCCGAACGGCTGCTGACCGAGGGGGCGGTGATCGAACAGGCGGAGGTGCGCTGGCATCTGGCGCAGATCCTGCCGCGGCTGGCCCTGACCGAGCCGCAGCGCTGGCACGCGGCGTCGCTTATGAGCGCATGGTTCCGCAGGGCGGAGAGCCGCATCGTCCGAACGTCCGCGTTGCAAGGCATGGTGGATCTGGCCGAGCAGAATCCGCTGCTGCGCGACATGGCGGCCGACATGATCCGCGCGGCGCTGCGCTCCGGCATTCCGTCGCTGGCAGCGCGGGCGCGGCGGATCCTGAAGCCCGTGCAGGTGGACGCCGCCATGCTGGAGGCGGTGATGCTGCCGCCGGAACCCGACCCGCTGGGCCTGATGCTGCTGCCCGATACGCTGGCGGTGGCGCGGCTGGAGGCCGGGCAGGGCGTGCCGCCCTGGGTGGACTGGAGCGATCCGCTGGTCAGCGTGACGCGCACGGCCGAGGAACTGTCGGTGGTCTGCCCGGAATGCCGCGTGCCGGAGGAGGTGCGGGCCGAGCGCGGCTGGCGCGCGTTCAAGGTGGACGGGCCGCTGGACTTCGCGCTGACCGGCATCCTGGCGGGGCTGGCAGTGCCGCTGGCGGAAGCGGGCGTGTCCATCTTCGCGCTGTCCACGTTCGACACCGACTATCTGCTCGTGCGCTCCGCCGACGTGGAGCGCGCGGTCACCACACTGGAGAAGACATGCCGGATTCGACGGGGCTGATGCGCCGCATTCGTCGCGCCGGGCCGGGCGACGCGGAGGCCATCGCCGACCTCGTGCGGCGTGCCTACGCGCGCTGGGTGCCGGTCGCCGGGACGGAGCCGCGCCCGCTGCCGGACGACTTCGCCGAGGCGGTCGCCGACCACCCGGTGTGGGTGCTGGAGGGGCAGGGCGGCATCGAGGCGGTGCTGGAGCTGTTGCCGGCGCGCGACCACCTGCTGGTGGAGAACGTGGCGGTGGACCCGGACAGCCAGGGGCGCGGCCTGGGCCGCAGGCTGATGGCGTTCGCCGAGACCGAGGCGCGTCGGCAGGGGTTGGCCGAGGTGCGGCTGTTCACCGACGAGCGCTTCGCCGACAACGTGGCCTTCTACGCGCGGCTTGGATACCACGTGTTCGACCGTACGCCCAACGGTGCCGCCCGCCTGGTGTTCATGGCGAAGCCGGTGGATCGGGCGGTGGTGCAGCGGTGAAGCCGTAGGTCGGGTTGAGCGCCGGCGAAAACCCGACGTCTTCGCGGTGCCGCGGTGTTGGGTTTTCGCCTGCGGCTCAACCCAACCTACGAGCCTTCCTTTTGCTTACGCCGTCAGGTTGACGCCCTTGGTCGTGGCGGCGGCGTCCTTGGTGAAGTCGGGCAGGGGCACGGACAGGTCGACCTTCATGCGGGTGACGCCGTCGGCGCCCTTTTCCGGCTTGAAGGCGGCGAGGCCGTTCAGGCCGCCCTTCTCCATGATGCCGTTCAGCTTGTCGACGATGCCCTGGATTTCCTCGTCGCTGAAGCCGTTGGCCTTGACGATCATGCCGGTCGCCTTGCCGTCCACCGTGGTGCTGCTGCGGTCGAGCTTGAAGTCGAAGTTGCCGCCCTTGTCGAGCGAGGCCTGCAGGCGCTGGTCGTCCATCTCCATGTGCAGCTCCGACTTGCCGTAGGAGATGCGCACCGAGCGGTCGCCGTCCTGGATCACCAGCTCCATGCCGCGCGATTCGAGCGTCATGTTCATGCTGGAGTGCTGGACGTCCAGGGCGACCTTGTTGAAGTCGAATTTCTTGAACTGGTCCTGCATGTGCTTGCCGAAGCCGCCGAGGATGGCGTTCACGTCGTCGTCCGACATGCCGAAGCCGCCCAGCACCTTGCCCATGTCGCCCTTGATCAGGTCCATGGCCTTGCTGGTCGCGTCGCTGATCGCCTTGCTCATGGCCTGGACGCCGGCCATGATCCGCTCCGCCTCACGGGCGCGGGCGAGCGCGGGGTCGGCCGCCTTTTTGCCGTTGATGCCGTCCAGCAGGGATTCCACGGACTGGCTGAGCGTGTAGGCGGGATCCTGCTTGGCCGCCGGGGCACCCGACGAGTCCGTCGCCGGCTTGTCCGTCGCCGGCTTGTCATCGGCCTTCTTGACCGAGGCGTTCTTTGTGGTCGGCACGGCGCTGGCAGCCGCGCTGCCTAACCCGGCCAGTTCCGTGGCGCTCATTGGAGGTCCCTCTCGTTCCGGTCGTCGTGGAACCAGGATCCGCACGCACGGTATAGCAATTCTTAAAACACCGGGAAATTCATGAAGCGGAGGTGCGACAGATCGTTGCGCGCGGCTTATCGCGCGAACGGTTTCAGTGCCACGCCCTGGCGCAGGGCCGCCAGCGCGATGCCGGCGCAGGCCTGCGCGTCGGACAGCGCGTCGTGGTGCTTGAGCGCGATGTTCAGATGCCGGCAGACGTCCGGCAGCTTGGTCGGGTAGAGGTTCCACACCGCGCGCGCGATGCGCACGGTGCAGGCGAAGGGCTTGGCCGGATTCGGCAGGCCGTGCGTGGTGCAGCAGGCGTTCAGCACGCCCTTGTCGAACGGCGCGTTGTGGGCGACCAGCATCTCGGCGCGCGTCAGCAGCGGTGCCAGTTGCGGCCAGATCCCGGCGAAGTCCGGCTGTTCGCAGCAGTGATTCCAGGTCAGGCCGTGGATGTGCGTGAAGAGAAAGGTGCGGCGCGGCGGCCGGATCAGCACGGAGAGCTGGTCAACGATCCGCCCGCCCTCCACCAGCACCACGGCGACGGAACAGGCGCTGTCCCGCCCGTTGTCGGCGGTCTCGAAATCGATGGCGGCGAAGCAGGTCATGCCGCACTTGTAGCGTGGCCGGGCGGGCGGGGGGAAGACCTGCGGAGGTTTCACCCCGTCCCTTTCGCCTCGGCCTTCGCCTCCGCCACCTCGGGCTTCGCTTCCACGACGCCCAGATCCTCCAGGTGCAGGACGGCGCCGGACAGGTTCGTGGCGATGCGGTCGGCGGCGGTCTCGGCGGTGGCGCGGTCGGGAGCGTCAGCCTCGGGGTGGGCGCTCCACAGGCCGAGGAGCACCGGCACGCGCGGGCCGACGTGCATCCGCAAACGCCGCACCATGCGGCGCGCGTGCGGCAGCGCCGACGGGTTCAGGTAGGACAACACCACCGCCGCGACGCCGCTGGTGCCCAGGCTGGAGATCACGCGTGGGCTCACCGTTTCGCACGACACCACCGCGGCGTCGACGCCGTTGCGGCGCAACAGGTCGGCGAGCAGGCGGGCCGCCGCCTCGTCCAGGTCGTTGCGGGCGCCGACGCAGAGGATGGAGCCTGCGGCCTTGGGTGCTTCTCCGGCCGGTTCGCCCAGTTCGGACAGCGCGTCGAACAGTTCGGCGAAGCCTTCGACGACGGCGGCGCGGCGCTCGGGCTCCAGGGTGCCGCGCTGGCGATCCTGCTCGGCCAGCGACAGGGCGGGCAGCAGGACGCCGTCGTAGAGTTCGGGGATCGTGCGTTCCTCAAGCAACTCCTCGCACACCGTGGCGGCCTCGTCGGGGTCGCGGGCGAGCAGGCGCTGGTAGACCTTGGCCTCGTCGGGCAGCACGGGGCGGTCGCCGAACATCACGTCGAGGAAGCGCAGGCGCGGCACGTAGCGGCCGAGAACGACGAGGCAGACAGTGAGCGGCGTCGACAGGAGGAGCCCAACCGGCCCCCACAGCGCCGTCCAGAACACCGCGGCGACGATGATGGCGACCGGCGACAGCCCGGTGGCGGAGCCGTACAGCCAGGGCTCCACCACGTTGTTGGAGAACAGCTCGACCACGACGAAGAGCGCGACGGTGAGCAGCGGCAACGTCCAGCCGGGATCGACCGCGAAGGACAGGAGGATCGGCATGCTGGCGGCGATCACCGGGCCGAGGAAAGGCACGAAGCGCAGGACGGTCGCCATCATCCCCCACAGCAGCGGGTTCGGCACCCCCAGCAGCGCCAGCCCGATGCCGATCGGGATGCCGTAGGTGACGTTCACCACCACCTGCATGAACAGGTAGCGGCTGACGCGGCCGGCGGCATCGTTCATCGCCTCCGTCGTGCGCGACAGGTCGCCGGATCCGGCGAGGCGGATCAGCCGGTCGCGCAAATCCTCGCGCTGGAGCAGCATGAAGATGGTGAAGACCAGGACGATGCCGGTGGTGGCCAGCGGGCCGGCGACGGGGCCCAGGACCCGCTGCACGATTTCCAGCGGCTTGGCGTCGGGCTCCTGCACCACGACGGGCACGGGCGGGGGAGGGGGCGCCGCCGTGGCGGGGCCAGCGGGGGAGGCGCCGGCGGCAGAGGCCGGAGGTTGGCCGTTCGGGCGCTCGATCTCGGCGCGCAGGTCTCGGAACATGGCGGTGGCGCGGCTGACGACGCCGCCGCCGGTGGCCGCCGCCTGCTCCTGCACCGAATGGACCTTGGCGCGGATGTTGCGCTCGTACTGGGGCAGGTTGCCGGCGAGGTCGGCGACCTGGCTGCCGACGACCACGGCGAAGCCGCTGAGCGCCAGGAACACCACCACCACGGACAGCAGCACCGACGGGATCCGCCCGAGCCGCAGGCGCTGCAGCCGCGAGACCATCGGCGTCAGCACGAAGCTGAGCAGCACCGCGAGCGCCAGCGGCACCAGCAGGTCGCGCCCGAAATAGAGCGCCGCCACCGCCACCGCCAGCACGATCAGCGTCGTCTGCGCCGGGGCGGGCGGGGAGGCCGGGGGCACCGGGATGGGCCGCGCCTGAAGCAGGGACGCGGTGTCGCCACGTGAGGTGGGGGGCATGGAGGCGGCCTTTTCCGGTTGCGCCCATGCCAGAACATCCCCACGGCAAGCGCGGTTCCGGGTCTTGCGCCGTTCGTATCACACGGCGGCGGTGGCGTATTCGTCGAGCGAAAGGTCGAGGAGGGGGAGGAAGCTGCTGGGTTCCTGTGCGCCGGACAGCGCGTAGCGGCGGTCGAAGATGTAGCAGGGGACCGCCTGCAGGCCGAGTTGCCGGGCCAGCTTGTCGGCCGACTGCACGGTGGTCGATTCGGCGTCGGACGCCAGCAGCGCCTTCATCTCCGCGTCATCCAGACCGATGCCGGCGGCGGTGGCGGCCAGCGTGTCGCGGTCGCCGATGTCCAGCCCCTCGGCGAAGTAGGCGCGGAACAGCGCCTCCGCCATGGCGTCGCCCTGGCCGTAGCGGGCGGCGAGGCGGATCGAGCGATGGGCGTCCAGCGTGTTGGGCGTGCGGCGGATGCGGTCGAGATAGAGCGGCAGCCCGTCGCGCTCCGCCGTCTCCTCCACCACCGCGTAGATCTGCCGCGCACGCTCCGGCCCGCCGAACTTGGCGGAGAGGTAGGCGTCGCGCTCCATGCCGCCGCGCGGCATGTCGGGGTTGAGCTGGAAGGGCTGCCAGCGCATCTCCGGCCGCACGCGCGGCCGTTCGGCCAGGGCCCGCACCAGGCGGTGCTTGCCGATGTAGCACCAAGGGCAGATCAGGTCGGCGAAGGTCTCGATCAGCATGGCGACACTATCGGCCAATCGCGCGGGCGGGGCAATGGGGTGCTGGGCGGCCAGCGGGGCAACGCTTTGTTAACCGTTCAGGCCGACAGTCGCTGACGGTGGTGGAGGTCTGATTCGATGAGCGAGTCCTACGTGGATGGCAAGGTGCGCGAGGCCCTGACGGCGGCCAAGGGCAGCCGGACCGTGGCGCAGCAGATGCTGATGGCCTGGGCGGTGCAGGACGAACGCCTGCTGCTGGGTATGGCGCAGCCCTTCCTGAAGGCGATCGCCGCCGCCGCCATCGAACGCGTCGGCCGTGGAGCCAGCGCCACCCCGGCACGCGCCCCGCAGCCCGGTCGCCCCGGTGCGCCGGGCGGCGCCGTTCCGGGTGGCGCCATGTCGCGCGAGGCGCTGGAGCGCCTGCTGAGCCGCATGGGCGAAGAGCCGGCGGCACCGGCCCGGCCGGCGGCGTCGCCCGCGCGACCGGCCCCGGCCGCCCAGGGCGTCAACCACGAGAAGTCGATGATGGCCATCGCCAAGGCCTTCGCCGCCAAGAAGATGGGCTGACCCGGTCGGGCGGATCAGTCGAACCAGCCCTTCTGCTCGATCGGCTTGCGCACCGGCGGCGGGCTCGCCAGCGCGGTGTGGCCGTTCTTGTAGGGGTCGGGGATGTAGTGGCAGTTGACGTCGGCCAGCGTGCGGTAGCAGTAGACGTTGGAGCGGTCGACCACGACCTCCTCCGGGCAGTACTGCCCGGTCTCCTCCAGGCTGATCACGGAACAATTGCGGCCGGTGACGCCGGACACGACGTGATCGCCCAGCGTCTTCTTCGTGGTGTTCAGCGAACCGAATTCGGTGGCGGTGACGGCGACGCCCAACGGCCAGCACGCCGACAGCGCCGGGGCCGCCGCCAGGACCAGGACCATCGCGCGCAGGGACCTCATGGCCGCCACCGTTCCTCTCTCCTTCAAGGCGCCGCTTCTTCTGGCGCCATTGCACGCCGGCGCCGTTAACAACGAATGAATTAGCGCAGCAGGATGCAATTGCGGCCGCGGCACTGCACCAGCACGAAGGCGTCCTTGTTCTCGGAGCAGTTGATCTTGAACACCACGTCGTTCTGGCGGCCGGGGCCGTAGCGCATCACCTCCACTTTGGTCGGCGTGCAGTTGCCGGCGCGCGCGGCCTCCTTGGCCTCGGCCTGGCCGCTCGACACGGTGGCGGCCATCGCCGGGGCGGCGGACAGCAGCAGTGCCAGGACGGCGAGAGGGAATGACGGGCGCATGAACGGAGCACGGACGGCGGTGGCTGGGCCGCCGATTATGCCACGGCGCGCCGCGATGCGCCGCCGGTTGTTTTCACGCCGACCGGCCGGAATGACGAGGGGATGGCCCCGTCTTCCCGGCTGGTGGCCGAAGACTTGTTCCAATCGGACGTGTCACAACCAGTCTACGCGAAAAGTATTGCGCCGTGTCCTGCGCGCCGCAAATGTTTTTGCGTGCGACGACTTTCGGTGCAAAGCGCTTCGAATTTCGAAGCAACGGCGGCTAGTGCACTGACTCATTCAGAAGGTGCAGGCAGCCGGTCGAGTTTGGTGAAGATGGTGTCAGCGGGCTTGGTCCAGACGAAGGGCTTGGCGGCCTTGTTGTGAGCGCGGATGTAGCGGGTGATGGCGTTCTGAAGGTCGGCGACGGACTTGAACACGCCGCGCCGGATGCTGCGTCGGGTGATGATCGAGAAGAAGCCTTCGACGGCGTTGATCCAGGACGCCGAGGTGGGCGTGAAGTGGAACACCCAGCGGGGATGATCGGCCAGCCA
>DASPIO010000250.1:0-15282 GCA_035629155.1 Azospirillum sp.
ACCCATGCACCCCTATCGCACCCACACCTGCGGCCAGCTTCGTGAAGAGGATGCCGGTTCCACCGTCCGCCTGTCGGGCTGGATCAACCGCAAGCGCGACCACGGGCAGCTCCTGTTCATCGACCTGCGCGACCACTACGGAATCACGCAGTGCGTGATCGACAACTCCAAGGCCGACTTCGCCACGGCGGACCGGCTGCGGCTGGAGTCCGTCATCACCATCACGGGCAAGGTGGTCAAGCGCACGCCGGAGACCATCAACGACAAGATGGCGACCGGCCGCGTCGAGGTGCAGATCCAAGAGCTGACGGTCCAGAGCGAGGCCGAGACGCTGCCGATGCCGGTCAACCAGGAGGCCGACACGGGTGAGGAGGTGCGCCTGCGCTACCGCTTCCTCGACCTGCGGCGCGAGCGCATCCACGAGAACATCCTGCTGCGTTCGCGCGTCATTGCCTCGGTGCGCCGCCGCATGATCGACCAGGGCTTCACCGAGTTCCAGACGCCGATCCTCACCGCCTCCTCGCCGGAGGGTGCGCGCGACTACCTGGTGCCGTCCCGCAACCACCCCGGGAAGTTCTACGCCCTGCCGCAGGCGCCGCAGCAGTTCAAGCAGCTCCTGATGGTCGCCGGCTTCGACCGCTACTTCCAGATCGCGCCCTGTTTCCGCGACGAGGACGCGCGCGCCGACCGCAGCCCCGGCGAGTTCTACCAGCTCGACTTCGAGATGAGCTACGTCACGCAGGACGACGTCTTCGCCGCGATCGAACCGGTGCTGCACGGCGTCTTCGACGAGTTCGGCGGCTTCCGCCGCGAGACGAAGCCGGAAGTCGACTCCTATCCGTTCCGCCGCATCCCCTTCGACGAGGCGATGCTGAAGTACGGCTCGGACAAGCCGGACCTGCGCAACCCGCTGCTGATCACCGACGTGACCGAGGTGTTCAAGCGCGACGACGTCGAGTTCCGCGCCTTCCGCTCCACTGTCGACAAGGGCGGCGTGGTGCGCGCCATCCGGGCGCCGAAGGTCTCCGACCGGCCGCGCAGCTTCTTCGACAAGCTGAACGACTGGGCCAAGGAGCTGGGCGCGCCGGGCCTCGGCTACATCATCTTCGAGGCGGCGGGCGGCAAGGGCCCGATCGCCAAGTTCGTGCCCGAGGCCGCGCAGGCCGCCTTGCGGGAACTGTGCGGGCTGGAGGACGGCGACGCGGTGTTCTTCGTCTGCGACCTGCCCGGCCCGGCGGCCAAGCTGGCCGGTCAGGCGCGCACCAAGCTGGGCCAGGAACTCGACCTCATCGAGAAGAACGCCTTCCGCTTCTGCTGGATCGTCGACTTCCCGATGTTCGAGTATGACGAGGACCTCAAGCAGGTCGTCTTCTCGCACAACCCCTTCTCCATGCCGCAGGGCGGCCTGAAGGCGCTGGAGGAGATGAACCCGCTCGACATCAAGGCCTACCAGTACGACATCGTCTGCAACGGCGTGGAGCTGTCGTCGGGCGCCATCCGGAACCATCTGCCGGAGGTGATGTACAAGGCCTTCGCCATCGCCGGCTACCCGGCGGAGGAGTTGGAGGCACGCTTCGGCGGCATGCTGAGCGCGTTCAAGATGGGCGCCCCGCCGCACGGCGGTTCGGCCCCGGGCATCGACCGCATCGTCATGCTGCTGGCCGACGAGCCGAACATCCGCGAGGTCATCGCCTTCCCGCTGAACCAGCGCGCCGAGGATCTGCTGATGCAGGCCCCCGCCCCGGTGGATCAGGCGCGCCTGCGGGAGTTGCACCTCAAGCTCGACCTGCCCAAGCCGAAGGTCGCGGCGCCGCAGTAAGCGGCACCCTCGCGCACCATGTTGGGCCGCGCCAAGCGAAGCGCGGCCCAACGCCGTTTCGAGGCTACGCCGCTGCCAGCGGACGCGGCGTGATGATCTCGCCGCGGCGGCTCAGCGCCTTGGCCAGCGCGTCCAGGCGGCGCTGCACCACCTCGCCGTAGAGGGCCGCCGCCTCGTCCGGCAGGGTCAGGGCCAGCGTCTCGCCGCCCAGCTTCAGCGTCGTCTGCCGCAGCAGACCCGGCGCCCCGCCCGACAGCGTGTGCGCCAGACGCAACGCCAGCCCCAGCACAAGCGCCTTCTTCGCCTGCGCGTCCGACACCAGCGACCGCACCTCGGCGGCCAGCGGCCCGTCCACCGTGCCGGCGTAGCGCGCGAAGCCGGCCAGCGCCAGGAACACCCGCTCGGCATGGTCGACGCCGGGAAACGGGAAGTGCAGGATGCGGCGGAAGGCATGGTCGGCGCGGTAGTCCGGATGCTCCGCCCACCCCACGTCCGACAGCAGGCAGCCGGCGTGGCGCAGCACCCGCGCCCGCTCGTCCTCGCCGGCGAACAGGCCGCCGGTCCAGGTGACCAGAAGTGCTGCGTCGCCGAACCGCCCGAAGCGCGCGGACCAGTCGTCGCACGCCGCCAGCAGGGGGTCCTGCGCCTGCCGTTCCGGCGCCAGCAGGGAATGCAGGTGCCCCTCGCGCAACCCGTAGGCGGAGAACACCACGCGCGCCGGCTGCGCGACGCGCAGCACACGTTCCAGCACCAAGGCAGCGTAGGGCAGCGTTTCGATGCGGCGGCGCGAGCCGGACAGCTTCTCCAGCGACGACTTGCTCTGCCGCCCGACCAGCCCGGCGAACTCGCGCGCCTCCTCGGCGGCGATCGTGTAGTGGTGGATGATGTGCAGCGGATGGCGCTGCTTCTCCAGGTGCAGCTTGGCCAGGGCGCGCCAGCTTCCGCCCACCGGGTAGAAACAGCGCCCCTTGGCCTGCGGCAGCCAGGGCAGCTTCTCCAGATGCTTGTCGATGGTCCGCGTCAGGTCACGCGAAGCGCCTGATTCCATCAGGCGCAGCGGTCCCAGCGGCAGCGTCACCTGCGGCCCGAGAGCGCCGCCGTCGAGTCCCACCAGTTCCAGGCTGCCGCCGCCAAGGTCGCCGACCAGGCCGTCCGCCCCCGGCGTGCCGGACAGCACGCCCATGGCCGACAGGCGCGCCTCCTCCTCGCCGCTGATGACGCGCATGGTGAAGCCGGTGCGCGCCTGCACCCGCTCGACGAACGAAGCACCGTTGCGCGCGTCGCGAACGGCCGCGGTGGCCAGCACGTCCAGGCGGGATATCCGCATGCCGTCGATCAGGCTCCGGAACCGCTCCAGGTTCTGCAGCGCCAGTTCGACACCGGCCGGGTTGAGCTGGCCGTCCTTCTCGACGCCCCGCCCCAGGCCGCACAGCACCTTCTCGTTGAACACCGGCAGCGGCGCCCGCTTCAGCGCGTCATAGACGACGAGGCGGATGGAGTTGGAGCCGATGTCGATGACGGCGACGCGCTCCGCCGCCGGATCCAGGACCGGGGCATCCACGACGGCGGAGCGTTCGGGCGCTTTGCGGGGCATGGGCGCAACCATGGGCTAGGGCCGCGTCGTCACGGCGATACCACAGTCTTCAGGCGCAGGCGCGGCGGCGTGCGCTTGGTGGACAGTGCGGAGCCGCGGCCGGACAGGCTGGGGTTCGTCATGAAGTAGTTGTGCACGCTGAAGGGCTCGCTGCCTCGTTTGACCCGATGATAGGCACCGTCGGGGCCGAGGATCCAGGTGTTCGCCTCGTCCTTCAGGTTGGCGACCATGATCTGGTCCAGGATCTGCTCGTGCACGGTGGGGTTCTCGACCGGGACCAGCGTCTCGATCCGGCGGTCGAGGTTGCGCGGCATCCAGTCGGCCGAAGAGATGAAGACCTTGGCGTGCGGGCTGGGCAGCTTGTGGCCGTTGGCGAAGCAGATGACGCGCCCGTGCTCCAGGAAGCGGCCGACGATGGAGCGCACGCGGATGTTCTCCGACAGCCCCTTGATGCCCGGCCGCAGGCAGCAGATGCCGCGGATCACCAGATCGACCAGCACCCCGGCCTGGCTGGCCTGGTACAGCTTGTCGATGATGCCGGCGTCCACCAGCGAGTTGAGCTTCACCCAGATCTGCGCGGGTTTGCCGGCCCTGGCGTTGGCGATCTCCGCGTCGATCATCTCGACCAGCCGCGAGCGCAGCGTGATCGGCGCGATGGCGATCTTCTCCAGTTTCTTCGGCGTGGCGTAGCCGGTCATGAAGTTGAACATCACGGCGGCGTCGTGGCACAGCGCCGGGTCGCAGGTGAAGAACGACAGGTCGGTGTAGATCTTCGCCGTGATCGGGTGGTAGTTGCCGGTGCCGAAATGCACGTAGGAGCGCAGCGCCTTGTTCTCGCGCCGCACCACCAGCGACACCTTGGCATGCGTCTTCAGGTCGACAAAGCCGTAGACCACCTGGGCGCCGGCACGCTCCAGGTCGCGGGCCCAGCGGATGTTGGCTTCCTCGTCGAATCGGGCCTTCAGCTCGACCAGCGCCGTCACCGACTTGCCGGCCTCCGCCGCCTCGATCAGCGCGGCGACGATCGGGCTGTCCTTCGAGGTGCGGTACAGCGTCTGCTTGATCGCCACCACCTGGGGATCGCGCGCCGCCTGCCGAACGAACTGGACCACCACGTCGAAGCTCTCGTACGGGTGGTGCACCACGATGTCCTTGTGGCGGATCGCCGCGAAGCAGTCGCCGCCGAAGTCGCGGATGCGTTCGGGGAAGCGGGCGTTGAACGGGCGGAACACGAGGTCCGGCCGTTCGTCCACGATGAGCTGCTTGGTGTCGGTCAGACCGATCAGCCCGTCCAGGACGAACACGTCGTCGCTCGACACGCCCAGTTCATGGCGCAGGAACTCGCGCAGGTCGGCGGCCATGCCGGTGTCGACGGCAAGCCGGATGACGCTGCCGCGGCGGCGGCGCTTGAGGGCGCTTTCGAAGGTGCGGACCAGGTCTTCCGCCTCCTCCTCGATTTCGATCTCGCTGTCGCGCAGGATGCGGAAGACACCGTTCGCTTTCACCTGGAACGGAGGGAACAGCTTGTCGGTGAAGGTGAGGACGACCTTCTCGAGCTGGATGAAGCGGATGTCCGACCCCGGCAGGCGGATGAAGCGGTCGAGCTGCGCGGGAAGCGGCACCAGCGCGTCCAGGTGCGTTCCCTTCTCCAGGTCGTGCAGCTGCAGCGCCAGCGAGAAGCCCAGGTTCGGGATGAACGGGAACGGGTGCGCCGGATCGACGGCGATGGGGGTGAGAATCGGGAAAATGTCGTCGAGAAAGCGGCCCTCCAGCCACGCCCGTTCGGCCTCCGTCAGTTCCTCCGGGTCCACCACGGCGATGCCAGCATCGCGCAGTTCACGCTTCAGCAGGCGCCACATGGACTGCTGGTTGCTCATCAGTTCGATGATGCGCTGGTTGACGGCGTTGAGCTGCTGGGCCGGCGTGAGCCCTTCCGCGCTCAATTCCTTCACGCCGGCCGCCACCTGCCCCTTCAGGCCGGCGACGCGCACCATGTAGAACTCGTCCAGGTTCGAGGCCGAGATGGACAGGAAACGCAGCCGCTCCAGCAACGGGTGGCTGGGGTTCGACGCCTCTTCCAGGACGCGCTGATTGAATGCCAGCCAGGACAGCTCGCGGTTGATGAAGCGGTCGGGAGTGTGGGCTTCGATCGGCCCGGCTTCATGGGAATGGGCGTCGATGTCCTGGACGTCGGTCACGGGCGACCTCGCTGTTGGGGCAGGCGGGGAAAAGGGCCGTCACTCTAGCCCTTTCCCGTTACGGATTTGCGACAGCGCTATATTAACCAGCCAAGTCGGCTTCAGGCACGTGGAATGTCCGCCCAACCCCCGTGGCCGTTTGGCGCAATTCCCGCGCCGGACGATCCGCGATAGGGTGGGCGCCCACACCGGGGAGGCGGACGATGAAGACCCTCTATCTGCTGCGCCACGCCAAATCGGCCTGGAACGACGCGGGCGTGGCCGACCACGACCGCCCGCTGGCCCCGCGCGGCGAGCACGCCGCCACCCGCATCGGCCGCTACCTGGACGACCGCGGCGTGCGGCCGGAGCTGATCCTGTGCTCCACGGCGCGGCGCGCCGCCGACACGCTCGACCTCGTGCTGGCCGAGATCGGCCGGGATGCTCCGTCCGCCATTCCGGTGGAGCGCGAGCGCGGTCTCTATCTGTGCGGGCCGCGCGTCCTTCTGGACCGCATCCGCGACGTGCCGGACGGCGTGCACACGCTGATGCTGGTGGCCCACAACCCCGACCTGCACCACCTTGCCACCTCCCTGGTGGTGGAGGGGGAGCCGCAGGCCCGCGCCCACCTGACGGAGAAATTTCCGACGGGGTCCTGCGCCGCCATCGTCTTCGACGTGGCGCGCTGGCGCGACGTGGCGCCCGGCAAAGGCCGGCTGGCCGATTTCGTGCGCCCGCGCGCCCTGGATTGAGGGCATGGTGTGCGGTATAGACCCCGCATGCCGCCCGCGATGCCCGTCACGACGCCCCCCGCAGCCGCCCCGCCCGCCTCCGGCGCGCGCGAGGTGGAACTGAAGCTGCACGTGGACGCGCGCGACCTGCCGCGCATGCTGGCGCTGCCGGCGCTGGCCGGCCGGGCGGAAGGGCCGGCGGTCACCCGCGCGGTGCGCACCGTCTACTACGACACCCCCGACCGGCACCTGTACGCCCGCGGCGTAGCGTTGCGCGTCCGCCATGAGGACGGCGCGCGCGTCCAGAGCGTGAAGACGATGACCGCCGACGCGGCCGGCGATTCGGCCGCCATCGCCGTGCGCCAGGAATGGGAAAGCCCGCTGGCCGGCCACGCCCCGGACTTCGCCCTGCTCGACGCGACCGGGGCCGGGCTGCTGATCCCGGCCGAGGCGCGCGGCGCGCTGGGCGTGCTGTTCGAAACCGATCTGCGGCGCACCACCCTCAATGTCCGCCTCGACGGGCTGACGACCGTGGAGGTGGCGGTCGACGAAGGCCGCGTGCTGGCCGGCGGCAAGACCGAAGCCATTTCGGAGGTCGAACTCGAACTGAAATCGGGCCGCGCCAGCCGCCTGTTCGAACTGGCGCTGGCGCTCCAGGACGCCGTGCCCGTGCGCATCGGCACCGAGAGCAAGGCGGAGGTCGGCTACCGCCTCGTCAACGGCCGCACGCCGGCCCCGGCGCTGGCGGAGCCGCTGGCGCTTTCCCCCGTCACCACGGTGGCCGAGGCGTTCCGGCACATCGTGCGCCACGCGTTGCGCCACCTGCTGGCGAACGAGGCGTGCGCGCTGGCCGGTGGCGACGCGGAGGGGCTGCACCAGATCCGTGTCGCGCTCCGCCGCCTGCGCACGGCGTTGCGCCTCTTCGGCCCGGTCGTCGGGGAGCCCGATGCGGCAGCGCTCCGCCGTGACCTGCGGCGCCTCGCCAACCGCCTCCAACCCGCCCGTGCCTGGGACGTCGTGTTGGCCGCCCTGCTGGCATCCGACGCCCCGGCGACGGCCGAGAGCCTCATCGGCGCCGTGCACGACGCCCGCCGCGCGCCGCTGGACAAAGCGGTCGCGGTCATACGGGCACCGCGCTGCACGGGCCTGGTGCTGAGGGTGGCCGCGTGGCTGGAGGACGGACGCTGGCACGCCGATGCCGCGGCCAGGGCGCGGCTCGACCAGCCGATGAGCCACCTCGCCGGGCCGTGGCTCGCCGCCCTGCACGCCCGCGCCGGCAAGGCCGGCAAAGGGCTCGAAGGCCTCGACGCCGCCGGGCGGGAACGGCTGCGCCGCCGCCTGCGCCGCCTGCGCTACGCCGCCGAATTCTTCCGCGGCCTCTACCCGCCAGCATCGGTGCGCCCCTACGTGGCGGCACTGGAACCCCTGCTGGACGCGCTGGACGCCGCCCACGACGCTGGCGTGGCTGCCGCCCGCCTCGCCCATCTGGACGCCCCCGGCACCGGCTCCGCCGCCAAATGGCTGCGCAAGCGGGCGGAGCGGCGGTGCAGGGCACTGCCGGATCTTTGGAAGGCGTTCAAGGATGCATCGCCGTTCTGGGAATCCCGGTAACGGCGCCAACCGCGCGGCTCCGTTCCGCACGTCACATCTATGCGTACGTGTCACCCGCGACCGTCCGACCCTTGCGTACAGCGCATAACTGTGGCCCAACCCGCGGGACTGCGCCGGGGGTTCGCGGTTACCACATACCGGACACCCCTCGCCTTCCCACGGCTTGCCATGCGCACGGACCCTCTCGCCGGGCGCGCGTTCGCGGCGGTGCCGCTGATCGTCGCCTGCGCGCTCTTCATGGAGAACCTTGACTCGACCGTCATCGCCACGGCGCTGCCGGATGTCGCGCGGTCGCTGGGAGAGGATCCGCTGCGCCTGTCGTCCGCACTCACCGCCTATATGCTGAGCCTCGCGGTGTTCCTGCCGGTGTCCGGCTGGATGGCCGACCGCTTCGGCACGCGCCGCGTCTTCGCCGCCGCCATCGCCGTGTTCACCACCGGCTCCATCCTGTGCGGGCTGGCGCAGGACCTGCCCATGCTGGTGGGTGCCCGCGTCGTCCAGGGCATGGGCGGCGCCATGATGGTGCCGGTCGGCCGGCTGGCGATCCTGCGCACGGTGCCGAAGGACCAGCTTGTCAGGACGATGAGCTTCGTCACCATGCCGGCCCTGATCGGCCCCGCGATCGGGCCGCTGGTCGGGGGCTTCATCGCCACCTACGCCTCGTGGCGGTGGATCTTCTTCATCAACGTGCCGGTCGGGCTGATCGGGTTCGTTCTGGCGCTGCGCGTCTTCCCCGATGTGCGCGAGCCGAACGCCGGGCCACTCGACCTGCGCGGCCTGCTGCTCAGCGGCGCCGGGCTGGCCGGGCTGATGTTCGCGCTGGAGAACGTCGGGCGCGGGCTGTTGCCGCCGGGCATCCTGGGCGCCATCGCAGCCGCGTCGGTGATCTGCGTGTGGCTCTACGTCCGCCACGCGCGGCGGCAGGCTCGGCCGATCCTCGACCCCGCGCTGCTGCGCGTGCCGACCTTCGCCGCGTCGGTCGCGGGCGGCACGCTGTTCCGCATGGGCATCGGCGCGGTGCCGCTGCTGCTGCCGCTGCTGTTCCAGCTCGGATTCGGGCTGACGCCTTTCGAATCCGGGGCGCTGACCTTCGCCAGCGCGGTGGGTGCCCTGGCCATGAAAGCGCTCGCCGGTCCCCTGCTGCGTCGCTTCGGCTTCCGCCGCCTGCTGGCGGCGAACGCCGTGCTGAGCGGGGCGATCATGGCGAGCTACGCGCTGTTCACGCCGGAAACGCCACACGCGGTGATCCTGGCGACGCTGCTCATCGGCGGCTTCTTCCGCTCGCTCCAGTTCACCGGCGTCAACACGCTGGCCTACGCCGACATCGAAGCGGAGCGGGTCAGCCGCGCCAGCACGCTCGCCGCCGTCATGCAGCAGTTCTCGCTTACGCTGGGTGTCGCGACGGGCGCGCTGGCCCTGCACATGGCCCAGGTCTGGAACGGCGGAGGCCCGCTGACCCCGGCCGACTTCGACCCCGCCTTCGCGGCGGTGGGCGCGCTGGCCATGATCTCGGCGCTGTTCTTCCTGCCGTTGCCGGCGGAAGCCGGGGCCGACGTCAGCGGGCACGGCCGGCGGGCGCAGCCGGCGGAGTAAGAATCCCTTCCGCACCATATATTAGACGCTTCATGCCGCATATTAATTCGATAAGTAATCATTCTCCGCCATCCTTTCGGCACATCGAAATCAAAGAGACCACTGTGCCATAGCGACACGCGCGCAGAACATCTGTTGCATTGCCAGACCCTTCGCCATACCGTTCACCATCAAGTGCTCCATCACTGTGAGGACGAGGGGGCTTCGATGGCCATTGATGCAGCGTTACTCTTCTCCGCCACCACGGCGTCCACGGCGGCACAGCGGCCGCCCGCAGCCTCCCCGAAATCCGAGCCGATGCTCGACGCACTCAAGTCCCTCAAGGCCGGCGATACGGTTTCGGTGAGCACGCTCGGCAAGGCGCTCACGGGGCGCGCGGCGGAAGCGTTCCAATACCTCGACCCGAAGGCCCGCGGGCACCTGGAAAAGCTGGTCGACACGGGTGCCGCGAGCGCCGACGATGTCGTGCGGGGCCTGCGCGCCCTCGCCAACACCGCACTGTTCAACCGTTACGCGACGGAACGGCCCAGGGACGCGCAAGACCAAAAGCTCACGCTCGAAGCGCAGCGCCTGGAGGACGATTTCCGCAACCAGATGCGCGACGACGCGGCGCTCCGCGAGAAGCGCGCCGCCATCTACGGCGCGCGAGAGAGCGGCGAGATCACCGAGGACGAATTCAAGACGCAGATCCTGGCCAGCGCCAAGGAATATGCCGAACTGGGCGAGAAATACGCCAAGCCGGAGGGCGCCCCGGATGCGCTCGGCGCCTTGGCCAACGCCAGTTTCTCCAAGAGCTTCAAGCAGTTCGCGGCGCTCGACATGGGTGCGGACGACGCCGGCCCCGACGCCATTGCAGCCAAGGAGGACCTGGCCGCCATGGAAAAGCTCGGCGGACTGGGCTTCGACGTCACGCTTTTCCGCGACGCCTTCATCCGCTACGCGGCGGACACCGAGATCCCCGGCCTCGGCTCCGCCGCGAAGCGCTGATCAGAACACGCCCGGGTAGGCGCCGCCGTCCAGCATGATGTTCTGCCCGGTGACGAAGCCGGCCCGGGCGGAGCACAGGAAGGCGCACATGGCGCCGAACTCGTCCGGATCGCCGAAGCGACCGGCGGGCGAGGCGGCGGCGCGGCGCGCGGCCTCCTCCTCCACCGTGCGGCCGGCGGCCTTGGCGGCGGAGGCCAGCGTGGTGGTGAGGCGGTCGGTGGTGAAGGCGCCGGGCAGCAGGTTGTTGATGGTGACGTTGTGCTTCGCCACCTGCCGCGCCAACACCGCCGCGAAGCCGGTGTAGCCGGACCGCGCGCCGGTGGACAGGCCCAGCGTCGGGATGCTCGGCGCCTTCACCTGACCCGACGTGATGGTGACGACGCGCCCGAACTTGCGCGCGATCATGCCGTCCACCGTCGCCTTGATCAGGAAGATCGGCGTCAGCATGTTGGCATCGATGGCCTTCAGCCAGTCGTCGCGGTCCCAGTCGCGGAAGTCGCCCGGCGGCGGGCCGCCGGCGTTGTTGACCAGGATGTCCGGTTCGGGGCAGGCGGCCAGCGCCGCCGCGCGCCCCGCCTCCGTGGTGATGTCGCCGGCCACGGCGGTGACGGTCACGCCGGTCTGCTGGCGGATCTCCTCGGCCGTGGCCTCCAGCGCTTGCGAGCCCCGCGCGGTGATGGTGACGTGCACACCCTCGCGCGCCAGCGCCAGCGCGCAGGCCTTGCCCAGCCCCTTGCTGGCGGCGCAGACGAGCGCGTGGCGCCCGGCGATGCCCATGTCCATGACCTATCCCTCCCCGATGTCGTTCAACACCCCGCGCACAAGCGGCACGGTGATCCGGCGGTGCGCCGCCAGCGACGCGCGGTCGATGGCCGCGACGATCCGGCGCGCCGCGTCCAGCGAGCGTTCCATACGCGCCAGCAGGTAGGCCACCACTTCCTGGCTGGGCATGAGCTGGCGGTCGGCGAACAGCTTGACCAGCACGGCGGCCAGCAGCGCGTCGTCGGGCGGCACCACGCCCACCGCCGGCGCGCCCTTGATGCGCGAGCGCAGGTCGGGCAGCCGCACGCGCCAGCGCGACGGCGGCTTGCGCGCCAGCAACAGCAGCGTGCCCCCGGCGTCGCGGGCAAGGTTGTAGAGGTGGAACAGCGCCTCCTCCCGCTCGCCCTTGCCGGCCACCTTGTCGGCGTCGTCCACGGCGACGGCGCGCGTGCGCCCCAGCAGCGCCGGCAGGTCGGCGGCGGGAAGCTGCTCCGCCGTCACCAGCGGCGCCCCGCTGCGCGCCCGCCAGACGTGGGCGAGGTGCGTCTTGCCGCAACCGGCCGGGCCGTGGATGGTCAGCGCCGGGGCCGGCCACGCCGGCCAGCGGTCGAGCCAGGCGATGGCGTCCTGGTTGCTGGGAGCGACCAGAAAGTCCTCGCCGCCCATCGCCGGGCGGAACGCGAGGTCCAGCGGCAGTTGCGCGGCGTCGGTCATGACCGCTCCGAGGGCGGCACATGCTCCAGCACCACGGCCGATTCGCCGCGGTAGTAGGCGCTGCCCATGTACTGGCGCAGCGCGAAGCGGACGAGCACGCCGATGACGGCGGCCACCGGCACGCCCAGCAGCACGCCAACGAAGCCGAACAGGCTGCCGCCGGCCAGCAGGGCGAACATCACCCACACCGGGTGCAGGCCGACCTTGTCGCCCACCATCTTGGGCGTCAGCACGTTGCCTTCGACCATCTGGCCGATCACGAAGATCGCCACCACCAGCCCGACGCGCCACAATTCGTCGAACTGCAGGAACGCCAGCCCGGTGGAGGTCACGAACCCGAACAGCGTGCCGACGTAGGGGATGAACGACAGCACGCCCGACAGCAACCCGACCACCAGCCCGAAGTTCAACCCCGCCGCCGACAGCCCCAGCGCGTAGAAGGCGCCCAGCACCAGGCACACCATGGCCTGCCCGCGCACGAAGCCGGCCAGCGTGCGGTCCACCTCGCGCGCCTGGGCACGGATCGTCGTCAGGTGCTGGCGGGGCAGCCAACTGTCCACCGCCGCCATCATGCGGTCCCAGTCGCGCAGCAGGTAGAAGGCCACGACCGGCGTGATGAACAGCACCGAGAACACGTCGAACAGCGCCAGCCCGCCCGACAGGATGCCGCGCAGCACCCGGCCGATCCAGGTCACCGCCTCCCCCGCGTAGGCGCCGGCGGCGCCGCGCAACCGCTCCACGTCTTCCGGCGACAGGCGGTGCACCAGCCGGTCGATGGCCGGCAGCACGCGTTCGCGCATGACCTGGGCGTAGTGCGGCAGCGTGTCGATCAGCATCGACGCCTGCGCCTGCACCAACGGCAGCAGAAGCAGCAGGAACGAAACGGCCACCAGCACGAAGCACAGCAGGACCACCACCGTGCCCAGCCAGCGCGGCAGGCCCCAGCGCTCCGCCCGGTCCACCAGCGGATCCAGGAAATAGGCGATAGCGAGGCCAGCGACGAACGGAAGCAGCATCCCCGACAGGACCCACAGCCCCAGCGCGAACAGCGCCAGCCCGATGAGCCAGAAGCGGACCTGCTTGCCCGGATTCAAGACACCCCTCCATGCCGGTCGAACAGCGAGCGCCCACGCCCCAGGTAGCCGACCCCCGACAGCACCGTCGTCGCCGCGCAGGCGTAGACCAGCACGGTGACCAGCGGGTAGCCGCCCACCAGGAACTCCGGCACGCCCAGCCCGGCCGGCGCCAGCACCGCCGCGGCCAGCGCGATCTGCACCGCCGTGTTCAGCTTGGAGATGGACAGCGGCTGCATGGCCAGCGGCTCGCGCAGGGCGTAGGCCAGCATGAAGGCGCCGACGATCATGATGTCGCGGAACACCACCAGGATGACCAGCCACAGCGGCAACTCACCCACATGGCCCAGCGCCACGTAGACGCTGACCAGCAGCGCCTTGTCGGCGATCGGGTCGAGGTAGGCGCCCAGCACCGTGCGCGCGCTGAACATGCGGGCGATGGCGCCGTCCACCGCGTCGGACACGCCGGCCGCGACGAACAGCCAGAACGCCCAGCCCAGTTCCCCCGACAGAATCAGGTAAACCGCGAGCGGCACCGCCAGGATGCGGCCGAACGTGATGATGTTGGGGATGCTCACCGGCGCACCGTACCTTGTTCTGCGTCGAATCCGCCGCGTCGAATCGGTCGTTGGGCTTTCGCCGACGCTCAGCCCAACCTACGAACGTCCATGTAGGTTGGGTTGAGCGTCGGCGAAAACCCAACGTCGCCCCGCCGGCTCAGTACCGCGGCGTTCCCGGCCGCAGGGTGCCCAGCGTGCCGATCGGCGCGGTGGAGCCCTCCGGCAGCGGCGCCGTGGCGCGCGGCGTGCCGTAGGAAGGGGCGGGCAGCGGCGTGCCGCTGATGGACGGGGCGACGCCCGGCATGCCGGCCGACGGCGGCGCCACCGACGGCATGGACGCCGACGGCGGCGCGATGCCGGTGCCGCCGACCGGGGGCAGCGGCTGCAGTTCGGCGCCGCGGCCGGCCAGACGCAGCTCATAGGCCGGGCGCGCCGGCAGCATCGGCTGGCCGGACATCAGCGGCGGCGGAGATGCCGCGCTCAGCGCCAAGTCGCGGCGGGCCAGCGCCTGCTGGAGTCGCTGCACGTCGCCGCGCACGGTCAGGGCGACGATGGCCTCGCTGCGCGACAGCGACAGGATGTCGGCGCGCGTCACGCCGTTGACGCCGGAGAGACGCCGCCGCGCCTCCACCCAGTCCTCGATGCGGGTGAGCGGCATCGACACGGTGAAGGTCTGCTCCGGCCCGGAGGAGACGGTGTTCTCCCGCTTCCACATCTCGTCCAGCGTGGCGCCGGTGAAGCTTACGGCGCGGCGCATCAGGTCGGGGACGCGGTCGTCGGGGTCGGGGCGGACGGTGACCGTCTGCTGGTCGCGCGCGCCGTCCAGGCCCAGGCGCGTCACCCCCACCGTCAGTGGCGCCTTCGGATCCGGGCCGCCGGGCGGCAGTTCGGTGCGGGCGACGACCACGCCGCCGGCGCGATGGCGCTGGGCGATGCGGGTCAGCGCCTCTGGATTGCCGGCCAGCGCGTCGGCGGCGGTGATGGCCTGGATGTCCTCAAGCTCGCCATCCGGCACCACCAGCGGCACCAGCGAGCTGCCGGGCTCCCGCTCCTCCCAGGCGTCGCGCCAGGGGGTGCTGTCCTCCCACAAGATGGTGCGCCCCTCGGTAACGGTGATGGGCAGCACGACCAGCGGCCGGGTCGGCGGCTCGACGTAGCTGCCGGCCCCGGCGCCGGCCAGTTGCTCGCGCACGGGCTGTGGGCGGAAACGCACAGTGAAGGTGCCGATGTAGCGGGTGGCCGAGACCTTCTCGTTGTCGATCTCGAATCCCTGGACGAGTCGGGACAGGTCGAAGTCGGACAGGCGCGGCGCCGCACCGCCGCCCGGCACCATGCGCTGGTACAGCGTGTCCCACGCCTTGCGCTGCGCCTGGGTGATGGCCTGGTCGCGCGCGGCGTTGGCGTTGGCGGCGCTTATGTCGACCTGGATGCCGGACACGGCGAAGGCGTCGTTGGCCGAGGGTGCCGGGGCGGCCACGATCTGGGCGCCCGCCGGGCCGGTCAGACCCACCAGGAGGAGGAGGACGGCGGCGAGGCCCGCGCAAAGGGACCAGCGACGGCGGTGGAGCATTGCAATGCCTTCCGATTCGAGTATGTTCGGCCCGTTCCGTTGGCCCGGTATATAGCCCAGCCCAAGCGAGGATACCATCAGCACCCAGTCG
>DASPIO010000251.1:0-4240 GCA_035629155.1 Azospirillum sp.
CTGGCTGTAGCGCAGGTTGCGCTTCAGGTAGGCGTCGCGGGCGCCGGTGGACAGCGCCTCCTCGTCACCGCCCTTGGTCCAGACGCGGCGGCCCTTCTTGCCCATGATGATGGCGGTGCCGGTGTCCTGGCACATGGGCAGCGTGCCGGCGGCGGCGATGTTGGCGTTCTTCAGCAGGTCCAGCGCCACGAACTTGTCGTTCGCGGAGGCCTCCGCGTCGTCGAGGATGTTGCGCAACTGCTGGAGGTGGCCCGGACGCAGCAGGTGGTTGATGTCGCTGAACGCCTGTTCGGCCAGGAGGCGGAGGCCCTCCGGCTCGACCTTCAGGACCTGCTCGCCGTCGAACTCGGCGACGGAGACGTGGTCCGAGGTGAGCTTGCGGTAGGTCGTCTCGTCCTTCCCCAGCGGGAAGAGCGTCGCGGTTCCCCGGGCGAGGCTGCTGTCGTCGGGCATGGGTGCTGTTCCTTCAGGTCGATTCGTCCGCGGCCCCTCATCGTTCGGGTGCGCTGCGGCCGGGTGACGCTGCGGCCGGGTGCGCGCGCGGGGAGGACGGGGGCTTTTTTCGGCCCCCGTTATACACCCATGGCGCGTCCGTACAACGCCTCTGGGTGCGTTACCGCGCCTCGTCGTAGGCGCCGTCCTTCCATTCGTAGACGCGGTAGGCGGGGTTGGTCACGTCGCCCTTGGCGTCGAAGGAGACCTTGCCGATCACCGTGTCGTGCGGCCCCTTCCGCAGCACCGGCATGACGGCCTTGAAGTCCAGCTTGCCGGACTGCGTCACCGACGCGGCCCAGGCCTGCACGGCGGCGTAGGCGTAGAGCGTGTAGCCGGTGGAATCCTTGCCCTCGGCGCGCAGGCGCTCGACCACGGGCTTGGCTTCCGGCAGGCGGCTGGCGTCGGCCTCGAAGGTGAACAGGGCGCCCTGGCCCGCCGGGCCGGTGATCGCCCAGAAGTCCGGCACGTTCAGGTCGTCATTGGAGACGAGGCGCAGGTTCAGGTTCTGCTCGCGCGCCTGACGCAGGATCATGCCGGCCTCGCGGTGGTAGGCGGCGTGGTAGAGCACGCCGACCCCAGCCGCCTTCAGCCGGGTGACGACGGACGAATAATCCATCTCGCCGAGATTCACGGTCTCCTGCACGGCGATGGAGACGCCCTTGGCCTCCAGCGCCGAGCGGAACACGGAGGCCAGCGTGACGCCGGGCGGCGTCTTGTCGTTGGTGATGGCGACGGGGACGCCCTTGAAGCGGGTCGCCACGTGCTCCGCGGCGATGGCGGCCTGCTGGTCGTCGCGGCCGCAGACGCGGAACACGTTGTCGAAGCCGCGGTCGGTGAACTTCGGGTTGGTCGAGCCCGGCGAGATCTGAATGATCTGGGCGTCGTTGTAGACGTCCGACGCCGGGATCGAGGCGCCGGAGCAGTAGTGGCCGATCACAACCGCGACGTTGGCGGCGGCCAACCGGTTGGCGACGGCGACCGCCTGGCCGGGGTCGCAGACGTCGTCCTCCGTGCGCAGCTCCAGCGGGCGGCCAAGCAGGCCGCCGGCCGCGTTGATGTCGGCCACGGCCTGCCGCGTGCCGTTCAGCATCTGCGCGCCGATGGCGGCGCTGGAGCCGGTCAGCGGTCCGGCCAGCCCAACGGTGATCGGCTGGGCCGCCGCGGCTTCCCCGCCGGCCAGCAGGGCCGCGGCGACGGCGACGGTGTGGGCGATTTTGCGCATTCCCATATTCCCCCGAGTGCGTTTCCGCCGTCCGGCATAGCGAGGCAATTCTGGGGAATCCAGCCCCGGCGACGGATGGCGGCAGGGACAAAAAAGTACCCCCTGGCTGGGCCAGGGGGCTGAAGGGGGCATCCTATGGGAGAGATGTGCCACGCGAGCGTGGCAAAAAGACCAGCGAAGTGATCTTCGCCTTCGTTTGTACGGGAGGTCAGTGATCTGAACCTTGACTGTGGTCAAGCGGGAAGAATTCTTCTAAATCGCCCGGAATGAAACAGGCGCCAGGACTTTGTCCGGCGCCTGTTTGATAATTGTCGGGTTTAGAGAGGGGGTGTTGACGTTGGGTTTTCGCTGCGCTCAACCCAACCTACAGGGACGATCCACGTAGGTTGGGTTGAGCGCAGCGAAAACCCAACGTCGGGACATCACCGCGCCAACTGGCGGTACAGCGCCGGCAAGGCCGTGGTCAGGCGGCCGATGTGCGGGAAGATCGCGTAGGAACCGCGGCCGAACAGGGTGGGGAAGTAGTCGCGCGCCTCGGCGTCCACGGTGATGCCGAACACGGCGAGGCCCTGCTTGCGCGCCTCGCGGATCGCCACGCGGGTGTCCTCGATGCCGTAGCGGCCCTCGTAATGGTCCATGTCGTTGGGCTTGCCGTCCGACAGCAGGATCAGCAGCTTCTGCCGGTTCGGCCGCAGGACGAGCTGTGCGGCAACGTGACGCAGGGCGGCGCCGATGCGCGTGTAGTGGCCGGGCCTCAACGCCTGGATGCGGCGGTTGACGCGGGCCGACAGCGGCTCGTCGAAGTCCTTCAACGTCTTCACCTGCACGTTGGTCCGCTTGCGGGACGTGAAGGCGTACACCGCGTGGCTGTCGCCGCAGGCGGTGAGCCCGTGCACCAGGGCCAGCAGCGCTTCCTTCTCCACGTCCAGCACCCGGTGGTTCTCGATCCAGGCGTCGGTGGAGAGGGAGGAGTCGACCAGCACGGCGACGGCGAGGTCGGGCAGGGCGTTGCGCACGGCGAGGTAGACGCGCTCGTTCGCCTCGCCGCCGGCCTGACTGTCGGCATGGCTGCGCACCAGGGCGTTCAGGTCGATGTCGTCGCCGTCCGGCTGGCCGGAGAACACCTGCCGGTGCGGGCGCAGCGCCTCGAACTGGCGGCGCACGCGGCGGATGCGGCGGTGCGCGGCGTCGTCCGGCTGCCAGTCCTCGCCCTCCTCGCTGGCGGGTTCGGCGATCACCCGGCAGTGGTCCTTGTGGTAGGCGTTCCGGCTGTAGTCCCATTCCGGGTAGGTGAGTTCGGCGCGCAGCGGTGTCACGTCCGCCGCCGGGGGCGCCAGATCCAGGTCGAGCTTCAGCTTGGTGGACGTTTTGCGGTCGTTCTGGCCCAGCGCGATCTCGTCGGTGTCCTCGGCGGCCTGCTTGGCGCCGTCGGGATCATCGTCGTCCACCTTGCGGGCGAGGTTGAGCATCTCGGCGATGCTCATGATCGTGTCGAAGCGGGTGAGGATCAGCGGGTCGTCGCGCTGCGTCTGGTCACTCTGCCGGCGCGTCGCCTTGCGGCGGCGGCCGTCCTTCTCCTGCTCGGGACCGGCGGTGTCCTCGCCCTCCTCCTCGGGATACTCGATCACGTCGCCGGGTGGACGGCCGATCGCCTCGCCCCACAGGGGCACCGGCAGGAAGGGTTGGTAGCCGTGCGGCGCCTTGAAGCGGTCGAGTGGAACGGACGCGTCGAGCATCGGGTGGGCGGCGGAGTCCGGGGCGGTCAGCAGCGTCGACAGCGCGTCTTCGACCGTCTGCTCGTCCTTGGGCAGGCGGCGCTTCGGGCGCGCGGCGAGCACGGCGGCGGCCAGTTCGGTGTGGATCGGGCGCAGGCCCGGCCAGCGGTCCAGGGCGCGCAGGGTCGCGGCGCGGGCAGAGCGCAGGGCGTGCACGTCGGCCTGCAGCGGGTCGGCGGGCTTCGCCGCGATGGGCTCGGCGTGCGCGAAGTAGGCGGCCAGCCACTCGTACAGCAGTTCGTTGAGGCGGGCGTCCGGGAACAGGTCGATGCTGGGCGGGAGCTGCAGCACCTCGCCGTCCAGGGAGGCGCGGTCGACCTTCTCCGCACCCACGCCCAGGCGGGTGAGGAAGGACAGGCGGTGCCCGGATTCCGTCTTGGCGCCGGCCGCGAGGCGCACGCCCTTGTCGCCGCCCAGGCCGCGGAAGAACACCGCCAGCCGAAGCCGCAGCGATTCCAGCGACACGGCGGCCTCGGGGTGGTGCGGGTAGCTGGAGCGGTTGCCGACCAGCCGGTGCCAATGGCGGCCGACCAGCTCCTCCGGCTCGAAGATGCTGGCCATGGTTCTTTATCCCAAGGTGATTTGGGCGACGCGCAGCAGCGCCTGACGGACGTCCACGTCGTCGGTCAGCGGCTCGATCATCGCCGTGCGGATGGCGCGGTCGGGCTTGATGCCCGAGCGGATCAGCGTGGCGCAGTAGACCAGCAGGCGGGTGGACACGCCTTCCTCCAGGTCCTGGCCCTTCAGG
>DASPIO010000252.1:0-9498 GCA_035629155.1 Azospirillum sp.
AGCCCCGGGCGAAACGCCGGGTGCTGCGACGCAGCAACCAACGCCCCAAGAATTGAGCATTTGCCCCCTTCCATGCCATTCACATATCGATAATCCTACCATGCGCATCGCGCATGGCTTTGAAGCCGTTGAATTTACAACTAAAATCGTGGCGCGCCGGGGTCACCACCAAAGAAGCGGCCCGTGCCTGCAAAGCTGGCACGGGCCGTGATGTGGCGCAAAAAAAGGCGGTGGCGCCTCAGAAGTGGCTCTCGGCCACCTTGCGCACGAGGAAATCGCGGAACACCGCGATGCGCTTGGAATGGCGCAGTTCCTCGGCATAGACGAAGTAGGCGTCGACCTTCGGGCTGCTGATCTCCGGCATGACGCGCACGAAGTCCTTGGTGCCGTCGACCAGGAAATCGGGCAGGGCGGCGATGCCCAGGCCGCTCTCCACCGCGCGGTAGATGGCGTACATGCTGTTGACCTGCAGGATCGGCCGGCGGGCGCCGGGCGGCGGATCGCCGACCTCCAGAATCCAGTTGACGTTGGCGATGGGCGCGCGCACGTCGGGCGGGTAGGCGATGATGTCGTGCTCCGCCAGCTCGTCCGGCGTCTTCGGCGCCCCGCGCCGTTTGACGTAGCTCTGGTGCGCGTACATGTGGAAGCGGATCGCCATCAGGTGGCGCTGGATCAGGTCCGGCTGGCGCGGCGTGTTCATGCGGATGGCGATGTCCGCCTCGCGCATCGCCAGGTCCAGCTCGTTGTCGTCGATCAGCAGCGTCAGCTGGATGTCCGGGTAGATCGACAGGAATTCCTGGATGCGTGGCGTGAGCCAGGTGGAGCCGAAGGCCACGGTGGTCGTCACCTTGAGCGGTCCCTTCGGATACTCCTTGCTCTCGGTGAGCATCGCCTCGGTCATCGACAGCTTGGCGAAGACCTCGCGCGCCGTCCGGTGCAGCAGCTCGCCCTGTTCCGTCAGGATCAGGCCGCGCGCGTGGCGGTGGAAAAGCGGCACGCCCAGGCTCTCTTCCAGCGCGCTGATCTGCCGGCTCACCGCCGACTGGCTCAGGTTGAGGGTCTCACCGGCGTGCGTGAAGCTGCCCGCTTCGGCCACGGCATGGAACACCCGCAGCTTGTCCCAGTCCATCGTCCCGTCCTGTTCGTACGGAGCGGAGAATAGGGTCTCCGCTCTTCTTATGATTGTGCCGGCATGATTCTGCCGCAGATCAGTTATAACGGGAACGCCGGATCAACGCACGCGCTACCGTCATAGATCGGCACAAAAACCGGGCAAGCTTTTACGGAATCCGCCTTTGGCATAGGTCAGCCACCCGCTTTTTCCACCGCGGCGGCGCGCAACGCGGTGATCGTCGTGCGTGTGGTGATCTGTTCGGGATCGACTCGCAGCTCGATAATGGCGGGCTTGCGGCTCCACATCGCCTCCCAGAACGTGGGTACGAAGTCCTTGGTGCGCTCGACCACCGCACCGAACGCGCCATAGCTCTGCGCCAGTGCCGCGAAGTCGGGGTTGGTCAGGTCGGTGGCGCTGAGGCGGCCGGGGAAGCGCTTTTCCTGGTGCATGCGGATGGTGCCGAACATGCCGTTGTTGATGACCAGGATGATGGGAGCAGCCCCGGTGTGCACGGCCGTCGCCAGTTCCTGCCCGGTCATCATGAAGCCGCCGTCGCCGACGAGGCCCAGCACGACGCGCTTCGGATTCACCAGCTTGGCCGCCACCGCCGCCGGCACGCCGTAGCCCATGGCGCCGTTGGTCGGCCCCAACTGGCGGCCGGGGCGGCGGTACAGCAGGTGCCGCTGGCCCCAGCCGGAGAAGTTGCCGGCGTCGGTGGTGACGATGGCGTCCACCGGCAGGCGGTCGCGCAGCCAGCCGAAGATCCAGCCCAGGTCGACGGCGCCGGCGCAGCCCTCCGGCTCCAGCCACGCCAGCCAGTCCATGCGCGCCGCGTCGGCCCAGGCGCGCCAGCGCGGCTCCTCGCCATCCGGCACCAGCGGCGGCAGGGATGCCAGTGCGGCGGCCATGGCGGCGCTGCCGGCCTGGATGGCCAGCGTCGGGCGGTACACGCGCCCTGGCTCCTCGGCGAGCGCGTGGACGTGGATCAGCGCCTTGTCCGTTTCCGGCACGTCGAGCAGGGCGTAGCCCTGCGTGGTGATCTCGCCCAACCGTGCCCCCACCACCAGCAGCAGGTCGGCCTCGCGCACGCGGGCCAGCAGTTTGGGGTTGGGGCCGGTGGTCAGGTCGCCGACGAAGCACGGGCTCTCGTTGTCGAACACGTCCTGCCGCCGGAAGGAGCAGCAGACGGGCAGCGCGTTCGCCTCGGCGAAGGCCTTGATGTTCGCGCAGGCGTCGTCGTCCCAGCCCGGCCCGCCGACCAGCACCAGCGGCCGCTCGGCCGCCGCCAGCAACGCGCGCAGGCGCTCCACGTCGCCCGCACCGGGGTGGGCGACGGTGGGGGTATAGGGGCCGGTGTCGCGCACGCTGACCGTGTCGCCCAGCATGTCCTCCGGCAGCGCCAGCACCACCGGCCCCGGCCGGCCGGAGGTGGCGACGTGGAAGGCGCGGGCGACGTATTCGGGGATGCGCTCGGCCTGGTCGATCTGCGCCACCCACTTGGCGACCGAACCGAACATGCGGCGGTAGTCGATCTCCTGGAACGCCTCGCGGTCGAACTGGTCGCGCGCCACCTGGCCGATGAACAGGATCATCGGCGTGGAATCCTGGAAGGCGGTGTGCACGCCGATGGAGGCGTTGCAGGCACCGGGGCCGCGCGTGACGAAGCCGATGCCCGGCCGGCCGGTCAGTTTGCCGTAGGCCTCCGCCATGAAGGCCAGCCCGCCCTCCTGCCGGCAGGTGACCAGCCGGATCTCCGGGGTGTCGACGAAGGCGTCGAGAACGTCCAGGTAGCTTTCGCCTGCGACGCAGAAGGCGAGGTCGGCGCCGTGGATGCGCAGCGCGTCCACGAGGACGCGGGCGCCGGTGCGGGGGAGGAGTTCGGACATGTCTCGGGCCGGAACGGTTCGTTGCGCGATCGATCTTCCGAGTTTAGGGGCCGGTGGCGGGGGGCTGTCAACGCATCCGGCCGACATCCTCCGGGGCGCTTGCCTTTTTGGGGGGCTGCCGGTATCCGGGAAGGGTCGTTTTCGCGAGGAGGACACCCGTATGCCCACTCAGCCGCCGACTCAGCAGACCGTGACGCGCGACCAGGTGATCGAGATCTGCGGACGGCTGGACGACATGCGCATCGCCAGCATCATCGCCACCGGCGCCACCGCGGCCGAGGTGATGGAGGCGTACACGTGGCTCGGCTCCGACGACTATCTGGCGTCGGCCACCCACCGCCAGCCCTCCGGCCGCGTCGCCCGGCTGGTCGAGGTGCTGAAGGCCGACGAACCGGATTGGGACGACCGGTAGGGGGCTTTCCACACTCCCGCTGGACCGTGGCCGCGGCACTCCCCATAGTTGGACAGGGACTGACGTTTCGGGGGAGGGTCCGGTCGTGCGGCGAAACCGATGGGGCGCGCTGGTTCTGGCCGCCGGGATGCTGGCGTCGGCGCCGGCCTTCGGCGCCAAGGACGAACTGGTGATCGGCATCAGCCAGTTTCCGGCCAACTGGCACCCCTCCATCGAGGCGATGGCGGCCAAGTCCTACATCACGGAGATGGCGCGCCGGCCCTTCACCACCTACGACGCCGACTGGAAGCTGGTGTGCATGCTGTGCACCGACCTGCCGGCGGAGGACAAGGGCACGGCGGTGCTGGAGACGCGGCCGGACGGGTCCAGGGGCTTTGCCGTCACCTACACGATCCATCCCAAGGCGACCTGGGGCGACGGCACGCCGGTGACGACCAAGGACGTGCTGTTCACCTGGGAGGTCGGCAAGCACCCGCAGAGCGGCTTCTCCAACTTCGACCTCTATTCCCGCGACATCGTCGGCATCACCGTGAAGGACGACAAGACCTTCACCGTGCACCGGCTCAAGCCGCTGTGCACCTACGCCGAGATCAACGATTTCAACATCCTGCCCGCCCATCTGGAGCGCCCGGTGTTCGAGGCCGACCCGGCGGCCTACCGCCTGCGCTCCAAATACGAGACCGACACGACCAACCCCGGCCTGTGGTTCGGCCCCTACCGCATCGCGGCGGTCGAGCCCGGCGCGCACGTGGTGCTGGAGGCGAACCCGACGTGGTGGGGACCGAAGCCGCCCTTCAAGCGCGTCGTCGTCAAGGCCGTGGAGAACACGGCGGCCCTGGAAGCCAATCTGCTGGCCGGCCAGCTCGACATGATCCCCGGCGAGGCCGGCCTGCCGCTGGATCAGGTGCTGGCCTTCGAGAAGCGGCATGGCGCCCGCTACACCGTCGTCTACAAGCCCGGCCTGTTCTACGAGCACATCGACGTGAACCTGGACAACCCCGTGCTCCAGGATGTCCGGGTGCGCAAGGCGCTTCTGATGGCGATCGACCGCGAGGCGATCTCCAAACAGCTCTTCGCCGGGCGGCAGCCGGTGGCGCACAACCAGGTCAACCCGCTCGACCGCGTGCACAGCGACGACATCGCCAAATATCCCTACGACCCCGTGGCGGCGGGCAAGCTGCTGGACGAGGCCGGCTGGACGCGCACCGGCAACGGCCCGCGCCGCAACGCCAAAGGCGAGACGCTGACGCTGGAGATCATGAGCACCGCCGGCAACCGCACGCGCGAACTGACGGAGCAGGTGCTGCAGGCGCAATGGAAGCAGGCGGGCATCGAGGTGCGCATCGCCAACGAGCCGCCGCGCGTCCTGTTCGGCCAGACGCTGCGCGAGCGCCGCTTCAAGGCGATGGCGCTGTTCGCCTGGATCTCGGCGCCGGAGAACATCCCGCGCACCACGCTGCACTCCACCATGATCCCGACCGCCGACAACGGCTGGGCCGGGCAGAATTTCACCGCCTTCCGGGACGCCGAGGCCGACCGGATCATGGACGACCTGGAGACGGTGTGCGAGCCGAAGGCATCCCAGGCGCTGTGGACGCGGCTCCAGCAGATCTACGCCGAGCAACTGCCGGCCCTGCCGCTGTTCTTCCGCGCCGATCCGCACATTCTTCCGAAGTGGGTGGAGGGCATCGTCCCCACCGGCCACCAGTACGCCACCACGCTGTGGATCGAGAACTGGAAGGTGAAGGAGTGAGGGGCGGCTTTGCCCCCACCCTGACCCTCTCCCGCCGCGCAGGGGAGGGAACTTCGCCGCATGGCCGGGTGGGGGCGGAAGCGTGACCCGCTTCCTGCTCTCGCGCCTGCTCCAGGCCGCCGTCGTGCTGCTGGTGATGAGCGTGCTGGTCACCGTGCTGCTGGGCCTGATGCCGGGCGATCCGGTCGACCTGATGGCCGCCGGCAACCCGCACATGACGCCGGCCGACGTGGCGCGGCTGAAGGCGCTGCACGGGCTCGACCGGCCGCTGCACGAACGCTACCTGAACTGGCTCTCCGCGGCGCTGCGGGGCGACTTCGGCCATTCGCGGCTCTATTCCCAGCCGGTGCTGGCGGTGCTGGCGCCGCGCCTGGTGAACACGCTGCTGCTGCTGGGGGCGGCCTTCGTGCTGGCGATCGCGGTGGCGCTGCCGCTGGGCGTCTACGCGGCGCGGCGGCCCCATTCCCTCATCGACGACGCGGTCAACCTGTTCTGCTTCGCCGGCATCTCCATCCCCGCCTTCTGGCTGGCGCTGCTGCTGATCCTGCTGTTCGCGGTGACATTGGGCTGGCTGCCGGCGTCCGGCGCCGGCCCGGTGGGGGCCGCGGCGTGGTGGGAGCGGCTGCCCTATTTCGTGCTGCCGGTGCTGACGCTGACGCTGGCGAGCATCGGCGGCTACACCCGTTATGTGCGCGCCTCCATGCTGGTGGAACTGCGGCAGGACTATGTGCGCACCGCCCGCGCCAAGGGCCTGTCGGAGCGGCAGGTGGTGTGGCGGCACGCGCTGCGCAACGCCTTCATCCCGGTCGTCACCATCGTGGCGCTGGAGTTCGGCACGCTGTTCTCCGGTGCCCTGGTGACCGAGACGATGTTCGCGTGGCCCGGCATGGGCAAGCTGATCTACGACTCGATCATGGGCAACGACGCCAACGTGGCCCTGGTGGCGCTGCTGCTGGCCACCGCCACGACGCTGGCCGGCAACCTGATGGCCGACGTCGCCTACGCGGCACTCGACCCGCGCATCACCTTCCGGGAGCTGCGCACGTGAGGGGGCGGCGTTTCCTGCGGCGCTTCGCCCGCCACCGACTGGCGCTGGCGAGCGCGGTCCTGCTGGCGCTGCTGACGCTGGCCGCCGTGGCGGCGCCGCTGGTGGAGGCGGCGTTGGGCGTCGACCAGACGGCGGTCAGCCTGCTCGACCGCTTCGCCCCGCCGTCGGCCGAGCACCCGCTGGGCACCGACGAGCTGGGGCGGGACCTGCTGGTGCGGCTGCTGTACGGCGGGCGGGTGTCGCTGTTCGTCGGCGTCGCGGCGGCGCTGGCGGCGGCGCTGATCGGCACGGGCGTGGGGCTGCTGGCCGGCTTCTTCGGCGGGCGCACGGACGCGCTGCTCATGCGCATCACCGACGGCATGATCGCGCTGCCGCTGCTGCCCCTGCTGATCGTGCTGGCGGCGGTGGACCTGACGCGGCTGGGCGTTCCGGCCTCATGGGCGGGGGCGGAGGACGCCAGCCTGCTGCGCATCGTCGCGCTGGTGGCGCTGTTCGGCTGGACCACCGTGGCGCGCCTCGTGCGCGGCGCCACCCTGTCGGCGCGGCGGCGCGATTATGTGCTGGCGGCGGTGGCGCTGGGGGCGGGCAGCCGGCGCATCATGCTGGCGCACATCCTGCCCAACGTCGCCGCCCCGGCGGTGGTGGCCACAACGCTGACCGTGGGCAACGTGATCCTGCTGGAATCGGTGCTCAGCTTCCTCGGCCTCGGCATCCAGCCGCCACTGCCCAGTTGGGGCAACATGCTGACCGGCGCGCAGGACCTCGTCACCACGGCACCCTGGCTGGCGGTGTGGCCGGGGCTCTTGATCTTCGTCACGGTGATCGCGGTGAACCTGCTGGGCGACGGGTTGCAGGACGCGCTGGACCCGCGGACGCTGGGCCGGGCGTAAGGGGCGCTTGGCACCAACCGACCAGACGTTTCGGGTCCATCATTTTTCCCGCACGAACTTCACGTCCGCCGCGCTGCGCGGCACCAGCCGCACGGCGTAGGGGCTGGTGCGCACCAGCGCCACCGCCTGCGTCGGGCCGGGCACCTGTTCGCGGTAGGTCACCACCACGGCCCCGTCGCGCTCGGCCGCCGACTGGATCAGCACGGCGTAGCCGGCCGTGTCCTTGGGACCGAGGAAGACCGCCACCGCCATGCGGTCGCCGGGCAGCGCCGACGGGGCGGGCTGGCCGACGCGGGCCCACAGATCCGTCCACTCCTGCGGGGTGCGGGCGGTGACATAGGCGCGCTCGTACGCCTCGCTGTGGTCGCCGTTCCAGTAGGTGCCGGGGGTGGCGTCGGCGGGGGCGGTGCCGCGCTCGGCCGTCCGCTCGGCCACCCGCTCCCCTCCCGTGGTCTGGCAGCCGGCGGCCAGCGCGGCGGCGAGCAGGAAGGCGAGGGCGGGTCGGCACGGCAGGCGCATGGTTCAGGGGCTCCGCGGCAGGAGGGTTTCGACCAGCGTGGCCCAATAGCTGGCCCCGGTGGTCAGGATCTCGTCGTTGAAGTCGTAGTGCGGGTTGTGCAGCCGGCACCCCGGCGCCCCGCCGCCGTGGCCCAGCCAGACGTAGCAGCCCGGCCGCTCCTCCAGCATGTAGCCGAAGTCCTCCGCCCCCATGGACGGGTCGGGGTTCCACACCACGTTGGCCGAGCCCACCACTTTGGCCGCCACCTGCGCGGCCAGTTCGGCCTCCGCCAGGGCGTTGACGGTGGGCGGGTAGCCGGGGCGGTGCTCCAGCGACGCGGTGGCGCCGAAGGCGGCGGCGACGTTCTCGACGACGCGGGCGATGCGCTCGGGCATGTGGGCGCGCGTTTCGGGCCGCACGGTGCGGATGGTGCCGTGCAGCTTCGCCTCGTTCGGGATGACGTTGTAGGTGGTGCCGGCCTCCACCCAGGTGACGGAGACGACGGCGCTGTCGAACGGGTCGGTGTTGCGGCTCACGATGCTCTGCATCGCCGTGATGATGTGGGCGGCGACCAGCACCGGGTCGACGCCCTTGTGCGGCATGGCGGCGTGCGCGCCGTGGCCCTGCACGGTGATGGTGAACTGGTCGGCCGCCGCCATCACGGGTCCCGGATGCACGGCGATGCGGCCGGCCGGCAGGTCGGGCCAGTTGTGCAGGCCGAACACGCGGTCGCAGGGGAACCGTGTGAACAGCCCATCCTCGATCATCTTCCTGCCGCCGCCCTTGCCCTCCTCGGCGGGCTGGAAGATGACGTGGACGGTGCCGTCGAAGTTGCGCGTCTCGGCCAGATAACGCGCGGCACCCAGCAGCATGGTGGTGTGCCCGTCGTGGCCGCAGGCGTGCATGGTGCCGGGATGCTTGGAGGCGTGCTCGAAGGCGTTGGCCTCCGGCATCGGCAGCGCGTCCATGTCGGCGCGCAACCCGATGGCCCTGGTGCCGCTGCCCTGGCCCCTGATCGTACCCACCACGCCGGTGCCGGCGAGACCGCGGTGCACCGCGATGCCCCATTCGGCCAGCTTCGCGGCCACAAGGTCGGCCGTCCGGTGCTCCTGGTACGCCAGTTCCGGGTGCGCGTGGATGTCGCGCCGCCACGCGGTCATGTCGGCGTGGAACTCGGCGATGCGGTTGATGACGGGCATGTTGTCCCTGGTGTGCTGGTTTGTTCAGTCCGGCACGGCCATGCCGCGCTGCACGGCCGGGCGGGCGAGGATGGCGTCGTGCCAGCGCTTCAGGTTGGCGTAGCGGTCGAGAAGCCCGCCGCCGGCCACCGCCGCGGCGGCGATGAAGGGGAAGCAGGAGATGTCGGCCACCGAATACTCGCCGGCCAGATATTCCTCCTGCGCCAGCCGGTCGTCGAGCGCGCCGTAGCAGCGCAGCAGCTCGCCCTTGAACAGGTCGATGGCGTAGGGGATCTTCTCCGGCGCCCGGACCGAGAAGCGGAACATGTCCAGCGCCGTCGGACCCAGGTCGCTGATGCCCAGCATCAGCCAGCTCAGCGCCTCGGCCCGCATGTCGCCGCCGGGCAGCAGACGGCCGGTGCGCTCCGCATAGTGCAGCAGGATGGCGCCCGAGCCGAACAGGCGCCGCGTGACGCCACCCGGCATCTCCTCGACCGCCGCCGGCAGCTTGCCGATGGGGCTGATCTTCAGGTATTCCGGCGCCTTGTTCTCCCCGCCCATCAGGTCGAGCTTGTGGACCCGGTACTGCAGGCCAAGCTCCTCCAGCAGGATGGAGGCCTTGTGCCCATTGGGCGTGGCGAACGTGTACAGCGTGATCATCGGTGGTGTACCCTCCCGGTACGAACGCACGTGTTTCGTACACTGTGGCCGATTTGGG
>DASPIO010000253.1:0-5608 GCA_035629155.1 Azospirillum sp.
TGAAGAAGAAGCCGATGGCGAGGATCAGCACCAGCGCCACGCCCATCACCCACAGCGACTGCGGCATGACGGAGGCGCCCAGGACGCCGATCGGCGTCTCGCCCGAAAAGGCGTCGAGGCGGCGGATGTCCTTGCCCCAGATCAGGTCGGCGACGCCGCGCAGGAAGATCGACGCGCCGATCGTGATGATGATCAGCGTGGTGATCGAGGCGTTGCGGGCGCGCTCCACCGTGAACTTGGCGACCAGCACGCCGACCAGCATGGCGGCCGCGGTGCCTGCGGCGATGGCCAGCGGCAGCGGCACGCCCGAGGCGGTCAGCACGGCGGCGGCCATGCCGCCGATCATGATGAACTCGCCCTGGGCGAAGTTGATCACGTGGCTGGCGTTGTAGATGATGGAGAACCCCAGACCGGCCAGCGCATAGATCGCGCCGATCGTGATTCCCGACAGCAGGTACTGCAAGAACTCGGCAAACATCGTCCCGTCGTCTCCTCCCGGGGCTGGCCGGCTGCCATTCTCTGGCCGTCATCCCCGCACAGGCGGGGATCCATGTTTCGCGCGACGTCCCGTTGCGGGGCGTGCGTGGATCCCTGCCTGCGCGGCGATGGCGAAAGAAAAAAGAAGGTATTGAAGTGTCGGTGTGGCGCGATGCCCCTCCCCCATCGCGAGGGGAGGGGCGTTCCGCGCTTACTTCGCCAGCGTCCAGTCGCCCTGCTTGACCTCGACCATGTGGAAGGCGTCGAGGCCCAGGCCCATGTGGTCGGTCGGCGACATGTTCACCACGCCGCCGGTGCCGATGTAGCCCTTGGTCTGCTCGATGGCGTCGCGGACCTTGGCCCGGTCGGTGCCGCCGGCGCGCTTCACCGCGTCGAGGTAGATCATCAGGCCGTCGTAAGCGTGGCCGGCGAAGGTCGACGGTTCGGCCCCGAAGGCGGTCTTGTAGGTCTGCGTGAACTCGGTCACGACCTTCTTCTGCGGGTCCTTGTCCGAAAGCTGCTCGGCCACCACGAGGCCGGCGGCGGGCAGGCGCACCCCCTCCGACGCACCGCCGGCGAGCTTGATGAACTCCTTCGAGGCCACGCCGTGCGACTGGTAGAGCGGCAGCGTCATGCCGATCTGGCGGTAGTTCTTGGTCACCACCGCCGGGCCCTGGCCCAGGCCAAACACCAGCACCGCCTGGGCGGCCGGGTTGTTCTTGATCTTGGTGAGCTGGGCGGTGACATCGGTGTCCTTGGCGCCGTAGGTCTCGTCGGCGACGATCTCGATGTTCCACTTCTTGGCCACGGCCAGCGTCTCGGCCCGGCCGGACTTGCCGAAGCCGGAGTCCTCGGAGACCAGCGCCAGCTTGGTCAGGCCGCGCTTCTTCAGGTCCTCCATGACCTTCTCGGCGGCCATGCGGTCGGTGTGCGGGGTCTTGAACACCCACTTCTTCACCGGCTCGACGATGACGACGGCGCCGGCCAGGGAGATGAACGGGACCTCGCCGCGCTCCACCAGCGGCACGGCGGCCATGGTGGCGGCGGTGGTGGTGCCGCCGATGATGACGTCCACCTTGTCGCTCTCGATCAGGCGCTTGGTGAAGGATGCCGCCTTGTCGGCCGCGCCGGCGTCGTCGTAGAGCACCAGTTCCAGCGGACGGCCGTTGACGCCGCCAGCCTTGTTGATCTTCTCGACGTACAGCTCCATCACCTTCTTCTCGGGCTCGCCGAGGAAGGAGGCCGGGCCGGTGGCCGACAGGATCGAGCCGATCTTGATCGGATCGGCGGCGCCGGCGGTCCCGGCCGAGAGGCTGAGGGCCACCGCGGCGGCGGTCACCATCAGGTGGAAAATGCGCTTGCCCATTCGTTTCTCTCCCAACGTTATTGCCCTGGTGGCCTTACGGGGGCGGTCTTGTCGGGGCCGTTTTCGCGCCCGCTTTCCGTGCCGCCATTCCCGTGAGTAAGTTGCAACCGAAACTGTTGCGTCAAGCAAAAAGTCCGATGGCGGACGGTTTGGGCCGCCACGGACCGTTCCGCATCCGTCAGGCGCCGGCGAGGAGTCCCGCCAGACGGGTCCGCGCCGCGCCGAACGCCTCCACACTGTCCTCGTACGCGTCGCGAGCCTGGGCGTACGCCTCGACCCGGTCAGTGGCGATGCCGTCGGCGAACAGACTGACGTGCAGCGCCTCGCATCGGTCGAGGCCGACGTCGGCGGCCAATCCCTGGCGCATGTAGTCCCGCGCCGCGGCGGCGGCGGGGCCGTGCAGCCGGTCGTAGGACGGCACCACGGGATTGGCGTGCGTGGCGAAATCGCCGCGCAACTGCTCCCACAGCGCGGCCCAGTCCACCTCGTCGTCCGCCGGCAGGCGGTCGAGGGGGCGGTAGCCGAACCGCGCCAGCACGGCGCGGCCGTCGGGGAACAGGCGGTTCGGAAGCTCGTGCTGCGGAGCCATTCTTTACCCTCCCTGGAGGTTCGGGCGGCCTTGTCTTGGGCCGCCCGGCGCGGGTTACGCGGGGACGGCGATCGGCGCCTCGCCAGCATCATACCCCATGCGCATCTCATAGTCAGGCGCAATGCCGGCCGGCATCTGCAGCCCGATCTCCTTGAGGCGCTCCTCCAGGAGCTGCAGGTACTCCGCCTGCAGCTCCTCGGGCTTCTTGGTCTTGAGGCCCATGTCGTAGTAGAGGTCGAACATCTTCGACTTGTCCGGGCCGGTCGACGGCCGGCCGTAGAAGCCCAGGCCGATGGCCATGAACTTCGGCACGCGGCGCTGCAGGTCCTCGCGCGCCTCGTCGCCACCGAATTCGATCACCCGCTTGGCCGCCCAGACGCCGAAGGCGAGGTGCCCGTACTCTTCCTTGTGGATGCGGCTGTTGACGCGTGCCCAAGGCAGGTAGGAGCAGTCGCGGTACTGGCCGAGGAAGGCGACGGCGGCCGGCGTGACCACGGCGGAGAACAGCGCCACGTCGCCCCACGTTTCGAACCAGCGCGACCAGTTCTCCTTGCGGAAGCCGTTGATGACGTTGACCTTCCCGGGGTCCGGGTTGTCGGGGTTGGTGACCAGTTCCGCCAGGCGGGTGTCGACGTCGACGCCCAGGTCCTGCATCAGGTTCCAGACGTAATAGCCGTGGCCCATCTCCTCCATGACCTTCTTGGAGAGGCGGTAGGCCTCCTCCGGCCGGGGAGCGAAACGCATGTTCTCGGCGACGCGCTGGCCGCCGGCGTACTCGGAGTCCGCCTGGAAGGACATCAGGTGCAGGAGGGCGTTGCGATACTCCTCCGGCAGCGAATCCCCCTTGTCGTAGGTCCTCCACGTCCTGGGCATCGTGGCTATCCTCTCTTGTTCGTTTCCTTAGGCGCAGAAGGGCTTACATCCCTTCCGCCGTGTCCGGCGCGGCTTGACGGCGCGCCTGTTATGACACATAATATTCTTATCGAACGACGATAATGTATCATATTCTCGTGTGTCAAACGGAAATTCGGACAGGCGAACCGGGGGTGTCGGCGGAAGGTGCGACGATGACGCATTTCCAACCCGGTCCCATTTGCGTTACAGGTGCATGATCGACCGTTCGACCTCGCAGCATCACTCAGGCGCGTTTGCCCCATGGCCCGTCCCCGCCGCACCGAAGACCTCGTTCCGCAGCTCCTGCAGGCGGTGGGTCCGCGCGCCAAGTCGCTGATCATCACCGTGTACGGTGACGCCATCCTGCCGCACGGCGGCACGGCGTGGCTGGGCAGCCTGATCGACCTGATGGCGCACTTCGATTTGTCGGAGCGCATTGTCCGCACCTCCGTTTTCCGGCTGTGCAAGGACGACTGGCTGGCCAACACGCAGATCGGCCGGCGCAGCTTCTACCGGGTGACGGAGAGCGGGCGGGAACGCTTCACGGCCGCCGAACGGCGCATCTACGCGCCGCTGGTGCGCGGCTGGGACCGCGGCTGGCACATGCTCCTGATCGGCCAGTCGGCCATTCCGACGGAGACGCGCGAGAAGCTGCGGCGCGAGCTGGGCTGGCTGGGCTTCGGCGCGGTGTCGCCCACGGTGCTGACGCACCCGTCGTGCGACGAGGTCGCCGTGCACCGCCTGCTGGGCGAACTGGGTGTCGCCGACAAGGTGGTGCTGATGAAGGCGACGCACGACCGCTCCGGTGGGGCGGCGGCATTGCGCGACCTGGTGCGGAGTTGCTGGGACATCGACCAGCTTGAGGCGGACTACGCCGGCTTCCTGGCGCGCTTCCGCCCGGTGTGGCAGGCGCTGGACGAGCAGGAGACGCTGGACCCGCGCGCGTGCTTCGTGCTGCGCACGCTGATGATCCACGACTTCCGCCGCATCCTGCTGCGCGACCCGATGCTGCCGCCGGAGCTCCTGCCGCCGGACTGGAACGGGCAGGCGTCGCGCATGCTGACGCGCAACCTCTACCGCCTGATTCGCCGGCCGTCGGAATCCTTCCTGATGTCCGAGCTGAAGACCGCCGACGGTCCGCTGCCCGAGGCGCTGCCGGACTTCTACGCCCGATTCGGCGGCCTGGACGACGACCGCGCCGAACGCGCGGCGGATTGATCCTGTTCCGATTCAGAACCCTGTTTGGTTGGGTTGAGGCGCAGCCGCAAACCCAACGCGCCCTGCCGCGCCTCAACCCAACCCACGATTCCGCGCTTTTCAGGCGGGTCTTGCCCATGAGGGGTGCGTGGATGATACCTAATATCGGATAAATTTGCTCTTGGTGCATCGCTTTATCGAATTGGAAAATCCTTTGAAAGCAGAAACTTAGATATGTCTGGCTGCGTTCCATTCGAATTTTGCTGATTAAGTGATACGTTTTTCCGTTGCGAGCGGCGAAAATCTGTGTCACGTTCAGATCGTGACGCCGGGACGCGCCTGGAGCGCTGCCGGCCCCGAGACCCCCAATGAACGACAAGCGGACGCGGAACGCCCGCGGACGCATCCTGTGAGGAGGAAAACGCATGGCCAGTCATCACGAGCGCCTCGCCGACAAGATGGACCTGCCGCCCCCGACGCCGCAGCCCAACGTCTATCCGCTCTCCTGGCATTCGCACACGGCGAAGCTGGAAGAGATCTATTCGGCGGCGCAGCGCGAGAACTGGGACCCGGCCAAGCTGCCCTGGGACACCTTCGATCCGTCCAGCTACACCTGGGAAGAGCGCGAGGCGATCGCCTATTGGTGGACGCTGCTGTCGGTCTTCGACGCCTCCGCTCCGCCGGTGTTCGCCGAGGCGCTGATCAAGACCTACGAGGTGCACGAGGAAGACCCGGTCCGCCGCTGCTTCTTCTCGGTCACCCGTGACGAGCAGAACCACGAGCACCTCTGCGGCCTGTCGATCACCAAGCTGCTGGAGCACCCGGATCCGCTCACCTACGAGCCGAAGACCGAGCTGGGCAAGAAGCTGCAGCGCAACGCCAAGTGGCTGTACTACAACGGCGGCCGCTACTGGAACGGCTACAAGACCGCCGTGCCGAAGTATCCGCTGGCCGTGCTGTTCAGCTCGTTCCTGATGGGCGAGATCGCCGCCGCGACGATCTTCCACCAGATGGCCGCCAACTCGAAGGAGCCGGTCTGGCAGGCCGCCTTCAAGAACGTCGGCCGCGACGAGGGCCGCCACATG
>DASPIO010000254.1:0-5393 GCA_035629155.1 Azospirillum sp.
GTACGCCTTGCAGATGCCCAGCACATAGCCCACCGCGCGCGGGCCCATGCCGCAGCCGGCCGCCGCGTTGCCCGCCACCGTGTTGGAGGAGGTGACGTACGGGTACGTGCCGTGGTCGATGTCGAGCATGGAGCCCTGGGCCCCCTCGAACAGGATGCGCTTGCCGGCGCGGCGCAGCTCGTCCAGCGTCTTCCAGACGACCGAGGCGTAGGGCAGCACCTGCGGCATGATCTCGTGCAGGGGGTCCAGCAGGTCGGCCGGCTTCATCTCCGCCGCACCCAGGCCGCGCAGGATCAGGTTGTGGTGGGCGAGCAGCGCCTCCACCTTCTCCTTCAGCACGGTCTCGTCGGTCAGGTCGCACAGGCGGATGGCGCGGCGCGCCACCTTGTCCTCGTACGCCGGGCCGATGCCGCGGCCGGTGGTGCCGATCTTGCCGGCGCCGCGGGCCTCCTCGCGGGCGCGGTCGACGGCGCCGTGCACCGGCAGGATCAGCGGCACGTTCTCCGCCACCAGCAGGTTCTTCGGGTTGACGTCGACGCCCTTCTCGCGGATGCCCTCGACCTCCTTGATGAAGGCCCAGGGATCGAACACCACGCCGTTGCCGATGACCGACAGCTTGCCCTGCCGCACCACGCCGGACGGCAGAAGGCTCAGCTTGTAGGTCACGCCGTTGATCACCAGCGTGTGGCCGGCGTTGTGGCCGCCCTGAAAGCGCACCACCACGTCGGCCCGGCTGGACAGCCAGTCGACGATCTTGCCCTTGCCCTCGTCGCCCCACTGGGCGCCGACCACCGCCACGTTGGCCATCTCGGTCTCCGATCGCACGTATAAGAAAGGTTTGCCTTACCCGACCGCCATCACCGCGCCGCCGGCGAGGTGATGGCCGCAATGCAGGCGTTTCGCTTCGGCCGCGGCGTCGGCCGCCGGCTCCAGGCCGGCCACCGTCACCCAGCCGTCGGCGCGCAGCCTGTCGGCTTCCGCCGCCGGCGTGCCGTGCGGCAGGAACACCCGCCGCGGGCCGGCCGGTGTCGGCACGGCGCGCAACACGGTATCCATATAGAGCGTGAAGCCGGTCGCCGGCTCGCCGTCCGTCTCCGCCCCCGGCTTGCTGCCGGCGCGGTAGCGCCCGCCGCCGCCCAACTCGCCGCCCACACCGCGCGCGAACAGGGTGAAGCTCAGCCCGGTCTGGTATTCGAAGCCGCGATGCTCGACCAGATCCACGGTCACCGTCAGGTCCGGACGGGCGGCGTGCAGCAGGCGCACCACCTCGGTCAGGCGGCGGCGGTCCTTCTCGGCCGCCTCCGGCAGGTCCACGGACGTCAGAACGGCGATGGCGCGGTCGGCGGCGCCCGAGGCGTCCATCAGCTTTTCCAGCAGCTCCGCCGCCGGTCCGCCGACGGCCGCCACCCCGGCGGCGTCCTTGCGGTCGAGGGCCGCGCGCAGACGGCCCGTCTCGTCCTCCGGCAGGCCCAGGCCGCGGCAGATCAGCGGGATCATGGTCGGCACGCACAGGTCCACCGACAGGTGGCGCACGCCCAGCCCTTCCAGCGCGCGGGCGGCGAGCAGCACCACCTCGGCGTCGGCCTCGGGCTGCAGGGGGCCGATCAGCTCGACGCCGACCTGGGTGAACTGCCGTTCGGGGCGCAGTTGCGAGCCCTTCACGCGCAGCACCTCGCCGGCGTAGCACAGGCGCAGCGGGCGCGGCGCCTTGCCCAGGCGGGTGGTGGCGATGCGGGCGATCTGCGGCGTGATGTCGGCGCGAACCGCCATCATGCGCTGCGACACCGGGTCCATCAGGCGGAAGGTCTGCGACGCCATGGCGGCGCCCGAACCGGTGAGCAGGCTGTCCTCGAACTCGACCAGCGGCGGCTTGACACGCTCATAGCCGTGGCCGGCGCATTCGGCCATCAGGCGTTCGACGGCGGCCGCCTCGTGCGCCGCTTCGAGCGGCAGCACGTCGTGCAGACCGGCGGGCAGCAGCGCGGAACTCGAGGAATTGGACATGGCCTGCGGTCGGATCGAGGTTCGGGGGTGGATATCGGTCCATCGGGCGCGCCCGGAAACGATCAAGGCGCACGGGCCGGTCAATAGCCGACAACCCCTCCCCGTGCAAACGGAAAAGGCCATGGGGCGGATGATCGCGTGACGGCGGCCGTGGCGTCCATTGACAAAATTCCTACGGGAGGTAGGATGCGGGTGAACGCTGCTCACCCCTGCGCGCCCCGCGTTTTCACAAGAACCCGTCATGCCCGGCCATGACGAACGGAGGAGCGCGTGAACGGGGTGGGCCAATGTGACGCCCCCCGCAAAAGCGTATCGCCGCGTAACATTGGGTAACATTTCCTGCATCCCGCCTCCTGCCCCGCGCTCGGCAGCCACGCGGTTCGCTCATGGAAGGGCTTCGGAACGGAGGCTCTCGTTACAATCCTGTCTTAAAAATATCCTTGAATTTGTCCCAAAAAGGTTCGAATCCTTACAAACGGGCGTGCGGTCGGGACAGGCGGGCATGGCGCTGGCGCGCAGCAGCAGCTATGAGGTCCAGCTCTACCAAGTGGACCATTGGGTTCTCGACGGCCGGTTCGAGGACGAGGCGGAGGCGCGCAACCACGCCAAGCGGATCCTGTCCGGCGGCAAGGTCGAAGGCTACCGCATCGTCCGCGACTGGCAGCGCCCGGACGGCCGTCACATCGAGACCGAGCTGTGCAGCGAGTTCCGCGCCCAGTCGAACGCGCTGACCATCAGTCCCATCGACGAGCCGCCGCCGGTCTGCCGCACGGTGGACCAGTGCTACACGGTGGAAAGCCGCATGGTGATGAACCGCCTGCTGCGCACCTACGTCGAGCGGCTGGTCGTCACCCCGACCGAGATCATGCACAACTATCCGGAGCTGAAGCGGCTCCTGGACAAGGACAACCTCGTCCCCACGGCGGTCGGCCGCGTGGCCGCGCTGCAGGCCGAGAAGGCCGGCCTGGACGGCCGCGAGCGGCGCGACGAGATGTACCGGCTGGTCGACGCGGTGACCGAGCGGGCGCGCAAGGCCTCGGCCCGCCAGGACCTGCCGGACGTCGCCAAGTCCGGCTTCGGCCCCGCCTTCGAGGCGCTGTCGAAGAAGGAGACGCCGGAGGACCGCACCTTCTACGCCAAGGTGCTGGTGTCGCGCGACCTCGTGCAGATGCGCAACTGGCTGGCCAAGCTCGACTATCTGGCCGGGCTGGTGCGCGAGGACGGCGGTCTGGCGGAGGAGCCGCTGGAGCTGGTGGACGGCATCATCGCCGACGTGCTGGGGGCACCCTCGGTCGCGCAGGAACTGCTGGGCATGCAGCGCAGTCTGGCCGAGGCGCTGTGCAACCTGCTCGACCTCTCGCGCGGCCGGCTGGTGGCCGACGGCCGCCCGGACGACGACCGGGCGCTGATGCTGAGCGAGCTGCTGGCCTTCAACGACCTGGACGAGACGCGCCTCGTCATCCTCGACCTCGTGCGCCGGCAGCTCAGGAGCGCGCAGCCGCTCTACCGCAACGATCCGGCGGCGGAGCGCGACGCCTTCGACGCGGTGCTGAGGCGCGCCACCGGCCCGGACGGCATGCTGGGCGGCGGCGGCGGCATGGCCGAGGCGCTGGTCCAGCGCTACATGCGCTTCCTGGAGGCCGGCGGCGCCACCGGGCGCCGGCAGTCGATCAACGAGGTCATCGCCCGCCTGCCCGACGCCAAGGACCGCGTGCGCTTCCTGCTGGCGCTGGCCGACTCCGATCTGGGCCGCCAGCACGCCGACGACGTCACTGCGGCGCTGCGCCAACTGACCGGCGACGTCACCGCCGTGGCGCGCTTCGTCTCCCGCGACCAGCCGATCAAGGCCAACCTGGAGGAACTGACCCGCCTCTACCGGCAGGTCGCCGAGTCCACGGCGCCGGAGCCGCTGCGCACCACGCTGGCCGAGAACATCGACGACCTGCTGTGCGCCTACATCGTAGGCAGCCGGGTGGTCGAACGCCTGGACAATCCCGACGACATCCTGCGCCACCGCGCCAACCGGCTGATCCAGCTCTGCGCGCCGGGCACGCTGCAAAGCCGCAAGGCGCTCGACATCGTGCGCCAGCGCGTGGTCGCGCACCTGCGCCAGCCGAATTTCGAGCACCGCTACATCGAGGACATCGTCGACCCGGCCGTCCAGCAGAAGGCGCTCCGCGACTTCTTCAAGCTGCTGGGCGACGCCGGGTTCCGCTGAGGCCCCGGCTCCGGTCCCCGATCACGCCTTGGCGAAGCGCTCCGCCTTCACCGTGGCGAAAGCCCAGTCCAGCCAGGGCATGAGCGCCTCCATGTCCTCGTTCTCGACGGTGGCGCCGCCCCACAGACGCAGGCCCGCCGGCGCGTCGCGGTAGGAACCGATGTCCATCGCCACGCCCTCCTTCTCCAGCAGGGACGCCACCTTCTTGGCGAACTCCGCCTGACCGGCGGCGTCGAGCGCCGCCACGTCCGGGTCACTGATGGTCAGGCAGATCGACGTGCACGACCGGATCGCCGGATCGGCCGCCAGGAACGCGGCCCAGCCGGCCTTCGCCTGCCACTCGGCGACGATGCGCAGGTTGGTCTCCGACCGGCGGATGAGGTGCGGCAGGCTGCCCGCCGACAGCGCCCAGCGCAGCCCGTCGATGGCGTCCTCGACGCACAGCATGGAGGGGGTGTTGATGGTCTCGCCCTCGAAGATGCCCTCGATGAGCTTGCCGCCCTTGGTCAGGCGGAAGATCTTCGGCAGCGGCCGGTCGGGCTGAAAGCTCTCCAGCCGCTCGACCGCGCGTGGGCTCAGCACCAGCATGCCGTGCGCCCCCTCGCCACCCAGCACCTTCTGCCAGGACCAGGTGACGACGTCGAGCTTGTCCCACGGCAGATCCATGGCGAAGGCGGCGGAGGTCGCGTCGCAGATGGTCAGGCCCTGTCGGTCCGCCGGAATCCAGTCGCCGTTCGGCACGCGCACGCCGGCGGTGGTGCCGTTCCAGGTGAACACCACGTCGCGGGCGAAGTCGACCTGCCCCAGGTCGGGGAGCGCGCCGTAGCCGGCCTGCAGCACCCGCGCGTCCGGCAGCTTGAGCTGCTTGGTGACGTCGGTCACCCACTCCTTGCCGAAGCTCTCCCAGGCCAGCATGTCGACGCCGCGGGCGCCCAGCAGCGACCACAACGCCATCTCCACCGCTCCGGTGTCGGAGGCCGGCACGATGCCGATGCGATAGTCGCCCGGCACGCCGAGCACGGCGCGCGAGAGGTCGATCACCTCCTTCAGCTTGGCCTTGCCCGGCTTGGAGCGGTGCGAGCGGCCGAGCAGCGCGCCTTCCAGCGCGTCCAGCGACCAGCCCGGCCGCTTGGCGCAGGGGCCGGACGAGAAGTGGGGGTTGCGCGGCCGC
>DASPIO010000255.1:0-2117 GCA_035629155.1 Azospirillum sp.
CACTTTCGTGTCGGCCGGGGCCGGCTGCGGCTCTTCGTCGCTGACGTAGAGGCCGGCGCCCACCTCGGTCATGAGCTGCTCGTTGCGGAAGGTGACGATGTTCAGGCGGCCGACGGGGCCCAGCTCGGTCGAGATGGTGCCTTCACCGGTCACCGTGATGTCGCGGGTGCCGGCCGGGATGGTGATCGGCTGGCCGTTGTCGGACAGCACCGGCAGGCCGCCGCCGTCCACCACCTGGCGCTGGTCGTTCATGCGGAAGGAGCCGGCCCGCGTGTAGCGGCGGCCGCTGGCCGTATCGACCGTGAAGTAGCCGTTGCCGGTCAGCGCCAGATCCAGGGCGTTGCCCGTGTGCGTCAGGCCGCCGGCCGTCAGGTCCCGCACCACGGCGCGGTCCTGCACCATGCTGACCTGCTCGTGCATGCCGGGGCGCTGCAGGAACTCGGTGAACAGCATGCGCTGCTGCTTGAAGCCGGTGGTGTTCATGTTCGCGACGTTGTTCGCGACCACATCCAACTGGCGGCGCAGCGACATCTGGCGCGACAGGGCGATGTAGGCGGGGTTTTCCATCGGCGGCCTCGAGCGTCTGACTGTGCCGGTCGCGGACCCTCCGCGGCGGCGTCAAATGCTATGCAGCCGGCGTGCCAACCCAGGTTTCGCACGGTTTTCGCCGACTCCGGTCACAGGGGCGCGGCTCCGGCACCGGCTGCCGGGCAATTCCTGCCGGATGGCCGCGGGCAAGCGGCGGGTTCTGCCGGCCGCGCCGGGCACGAACGTCCCTGTTCCCGCCCGCGGGGTGCGGGCAGGGCAGGGCGCCGGCAAGCCCTGCCGGCGCGCGCCGTCGCCCGGCGCCGCCAACGCGGCACCGGCCGGGCCGGACCCCGCGCGGACGCGGACTCCGGGCTATGTGGAGGGATGGCTACTCAAGAACCGTGCCGGACGTGGGGCGCCGTTTGGACTGGCAAGAAGCCGGATGTTGGGACAAAATGGTCCCATGGACATGCCCGATGGCCTGAAGGGATTGCTGACTTGCCTCCTCGACCGCATCGAGGCGGTTGCCGACGCCCGCCTTGACGAGCAGCGGCAGGCCATCAACGCGCTGATCCCCATGCGCATCGCCGCCGTGCCCCCGGCGGCGGAGTGACGGCGCAGCACCACACCCCATTCCCGTCCTCCGTCTCCTCCCGCGCGGTCACACCCGTCGCGGGCGTATGAAAGGACTTGTTAACTATCCCAAAGATAGGGTGACGGCTGCTGGTCCGGCTCTGTTTTCCCGCACGCGCACGACGGAATCCCTATGACGGCGCACGCCGACAACGACGAAGGCGACCTCTCTGGCGAAGGCTTGCCGCGCAAGAAGTTCAGCGGCAAGAAGCTCGTGCTTTTCGTCGTCCTGCCGCTGCTGCTGCTGGTGGGGGCCGGCGCCGGGATCTACTTCTCCGGCGTGCTCGACATGCTGCTCGGCCACAAGGAGGAGGCGCACGCGCCGGAGGCCGAGAAGGCCCCCGATCCGCACGCCGCGCCGGTCTTCTACGACCTGCCGGACATGCTGGTGAACCTCAACAGCGCCGGCAAGCGCCCGGCGTTCCTCAAGATCAAGATCTCCATCCAGGTCTCCAAGCCGGAGGACATCCCGGCCATCAACCAGGTTCTGCCGCGCATCATCGACAACTTCCAGGTCTACCTGCGCGAGCTGCGTCTGGAGGACCTCAAGGGCTCCGCCGGCATGTACCGGCTGCGTCAGGAGCTGCTGATGCGCATCACCGCGGCGGCCTATCCGGTGAAGGTCAAGGACGTGCTGTTCCGCGAAATGCTGGTGCAGTGAGCGGACGGGGCAGAGGGCGAGCATGAGCAACCCGGACGAGCTGAGCGAAGAGGAGCGGTTGGCCGCCGAATGGGCGGCGCTCGCCGAGGACAGCGGCGACATGGGCGACATGGGCGGGGGCGGCGGCTCCACCCGCGTCCTCAACCAGGACGAGATCGACAGCCTGCTGGGGTTCGACCAGGGTGGCGCCGGCGACGGCGACAACTCCGGCATCATGGCGCTGGTCAACTCGGCGCTCGTCAACTACGAACGCCTGCCCATGCTGGAGGTGGTCTTCGACCGCCTCGTCCGCATG
>DASPIO010000256.1:0-4345 GCA_035629155.1 Azospirillum sp.
CGTGCTGATCGTGGCGCCGATGTCCGGCCACCACGCCACGCTGCTGCGCGGCACGGTGGAGGCGATGCTGCACGACCACGACGTGTACATCACCGACTGGATCGACGCGCGGCTGGTGCCGATGATGGCCGGCTCCTTCGACTTCGACGACTACATCGACTACGTGATTTCGTTCCTGCACCACCTGGGGCCGAACACGCACGTGATGGCGGTGTGCCAGCCGACGGTGCCGACGCTGGCCGCGGTGTCGCTGATGGCGGCGGCGGACGATCCGATGCAGCCGCGGTCCATGGTTCTGATGGGCGGGCCGATCGACCCGTCGGCCAACCCGACGGCGCCGGTGGAACTGGCCATGTCGCGCCCGCTGTCCTGGTTCGAGCGGTCGGTGATCTCGCGCGTGCCGGTCTATTATCCGGGCGCCATGCGCCGCGTCTATCCGGGCTTCGTCCAGCTCACCGGCTTCATGTCGATGAACCTGGACCGCCACATCAACGCCCACCTCGCCCTCTTCCGCGACCTGGTGCGCGGCGATGGCGAATCGGCGGCGGCGCACGAGCGCTTCTACGACGAATACCTGTCGGTCATGGACCTGACGGCGGAGTTCTACCTGCAGACCATCGACAAGGTCTTCCAGCGCCAGTTGCTGCCCAAGGGCGAACTGGTCTCGCGCGGCCGCAAGGTGGAGCCGTCGGCGATCCGCAACACCGCGCTGATGACGGTCGAGGGCGAGTTGGACGACATCTCCGCCCCCGCCCAGACGGTGGCGGCGCACCGGCTGTGCTCCAGCCTGCCCCAGTCCATGCACCGCAACCACTTGCAGGAAGGGGCCGGCCACTACGGCATCTTCAACGGCCGCCGCTGGCGCGAGCAGGTGATGCCGAAGGTCCGCGAGTTCATCCGCGAACGCGACTGACGCGGGGCCACACCCTTCAATCGTCATGCCCGGCCTTGTGCCGGGCACCCACGCACTCCGACTGATCCAGGGTGCGTGGGTGGCCGGGACTTGGCCCGGCCATGACGAGAAGGAAAGTGATCGTGTTTCCGGAAAAGCCCCTTCCCCTCCATGAGGAAGGGGCTTTTTCGTGTTCGATCAGCGCCTTACCGCGCCCGCGAAATCGCCGCTTGACCGGTAGGCGGCTAATCACTAGCTTGCTACTTAATTTATGGGCCACCCGACGACGACCACCGTGACCGCCGATTCGCTCCAGCAACGCTTCAGCGCCGCCGCCGTCCTGCTGCAGGACACGGCGCGGGCGTGGCGCCTTAAGCTCGACCAGCGGCTGCGGCCGCTGGGCCTCAGCCAGGCGAAGTGGCGCACGCTGGTGCTGGTGAACCGGGCCGGCGACGGTGTCACGCAGAAGCACCTCGCCGATCTGATGGGGATCGAGGGGCCGACGCTGGTCCGCCTGCTCGATCGGCTGGAGGCGGACGGCTGGGTGGAGCGGCACGTCTGCGCGCGCGACCGCCGCAACCGGCGCATCCATCTGTCGGCCAAGGCCCGCGACATGCTGGTCCGCATCGAATCCGTCGCCACCGGACTGCGCACCGAACTGCTGTCGGACGTGAATACGGACGACCTGGAAACCTTCGACCGCGTGCTGCGCCAGATCCACACGCGCCTCGACGCTGTCTGAGTCCGGGAAAGGGAAGCACGCCCGTGTCTTCGCACGAGGAACTGCGCCGCCGCCATGGAGCCCGCTACAAGTGGCTGGCCACCGCCACGGCGATGATCGGCACCTTCTCCATGGTGGTGGAGGCGACCATCCTCAACGTGGCGCTGCCGGACATCATGGCCGCTTTCGCCGTCGGCCAGCAGACGGCGCAATGGCTGGTCACCGGCTTTCTCGCCGCCATGACGACGGGCATGCTGCTGAACGCGTGGTGCGTCGAGCGGTTCGGCATGCGCGCCACGTACGTCGGCGCCATCCTCGTCTTCTGCTCCGCCTCGATCCTGGGCGCGCTGGCGCCGTCCATCGGCCTGCTCATCCTGGCGCGCGTGGCCCAGGGGGCCGCGGCCGGCGTGATCCAGCCCCTGGGCATGATCGTGGTGTTCGAGGTGTTCGACCCGCGCGAGCGCGGCAAGGGCTTCGGCCTCTACGGCCTGGGCGTCGTGCTGGGGCCGGCTGTCGCGCCGATGATCGGCGGTTTCCTGGTGGATTTCGTGTCCTGGCGGGCGGTGTTCCTGGTCGTGCTGCCGACCTGCATGGCGGCCGTGCCGATGGCGCTGACCTTCCTGCGCAGCGGGCGCGCATCCAGCCCGCCGCCGCTCGACATCGCTGGGCTGGCGCTGCTGGCGGGGACGCTGGCGGTGTTGCTGTGGGCGCTCTCCAGCGGACCGCAGGTCGGCTGGGGCCAGCCGGCGGTCGGCGGCGGGCTGCTGATCGGCCTTGCCGGTGCGCTGGCCTTCGTGGCGTGGGAGTGGTTCTGCCCGGCACCGCTGCTCAACCTGCGCGCCTTCCGCTCGGGTGGTTTCGCCAGCGGGTTCCTGTTGTCGGTGATGATCGGCGTCGGGCTCTACGCCTCGACGTACCTGATTCCGCTCTATCTCCAGCAAGTCAGGCACCTGGACCCGAGTGCCGCGGGCCTCGTGCTGCTGCCGGCCGGTCTGGCGATGGCGTTCACCTTCCCGCTCGCCGGGCGGCTGACCGACCGCATGCCGTCAGCCGCCGTGGCGCTGATCGGCATCCTGTTCTTTCTGGGGTCCTGCGTGATGCTGGCGCGGGTCGACGACGCGGGCGGGCTGGTCTGGTTCACCGCCGGCATCGTCCTCGGCCGCATCGGCCTCGGCCTGATGATGCCGCCGGTCAGCGCCGGGACGCTGCGCCTGCTGGACCTGCGGATGGTGCCGCAGGGTTCCGGCGCCATCAACTTCGGCCGTCAGCTTGGCGGCGCCATCGGCGTGGGCCTGATCTCGGTGGTGCTGAGCATCGGCAGCGGCGCCCACCGGCCGGGCTTCGCCGAGATGGGCGAGGCGGCCCGGCGCGCCGCCCAGGCGGAGGGCTATCACATGGCCTTCTACGCCCTGGCCCTGTCCTTCGCGGCGGCGCTGGTGCCGCTGTGGCTGATGCACCGCGAGACGCGCCGTGCGCCCGCGGTGGGCGGGGCGTGATCCTCACCCCCATGCGGTGAACGAAACCTGCCCCTCGCCGTTCTCCCGCGCCTCCAGCACTCCCCGCCCGGCGAGGTGGTTGACGTAGCCGATGGCCTCGGCCATGGCGAACATGACGCTCTGCGGGTCCAGCGGCTGACGGAACAGCAGGGGCAGCAGGTCGGCCGCCGTCCGCGGACCATCGCCGCACGCCTCCTCCACGATCGCCAGCCGCCGCGCGTAGTGCGCGCGCAATCCGTCCAGGCGCAGGTGCAGCCCACGGAACGGCGCGCCGTGCGAGGGCAGCACCAGCGTGTCGGCCGGCAGCCGCTGGTGGTCGTCGAGCGAGCGCAGGTAGTCGCTCAACGGGTCCGCCTCCGGCGCCACCGGCCAGACGCCGATGTTGCTGGAAATGCGCGGCAGCACCTGATCGCCGGAGATGTACAGGCCGGCTTCGGCGCAGTGCAGCCCGGCATGGTCCGGCGTGTGCCCGCCGCCGACAAGCACCGTCCAGTCGCGCCCGCCGATGCGGATCGCCTCGCCGTCGGCCATCACGTTCACCGCGGCTGGCAGCGCCGGGATGGCGCGGCGGTAGCCGTTGCCCCGGCCGGCGAAGGCTTCGGTGCGCTCGGCGTCCAGCCCGTGGCGGCGGTGCAGGGCGGTGAACACCGCCGTCGTCTCCGCGTCCGGCAGGCCGTGCAACCGTCGCAACAGCTCCCATTCCCCGGCGGTCATGAACACCGGGGCGCCGAACCGCTCGGCCAGCCACGCGGCCAGCCCGACGTGGTCAGGGTGCTGGTGCGTCAGCAGGATGCGGGTGACCGGGCGCCCGCCCAGCGTCTCGGCGAAGTGCCGCTCCCACAGCGTGCGGTTGGCGCCGGTGGCGAAGCCGGCGTCGACCAGCGCCCAGCCGTCGCCGTCCTCCAGCGCCCACAGGTTGATGTGGCCGGGCGGGAAGGGCAGCGGGAAGGGCAGCCAGTGCACACCCTCGGCGACGCGGACGCCACCCTCGTCCGCCGGCGTTTCGCCGAACGGGAAGTCAAGATCCTGCATGGGTTTCCCCGTTGTGGCGGGATGGGCGGGGGGTCACCCCATCGCCAGCCCGTGCGCGGTGCGGGCCAGCAGCGTCGCCCGCTTGCCGACCTCCAGCGCGTTGGCGGAACTGGCGTTGCCCTGGACCGCGCGTGCGTACACGCCCTGCACGATGGCGGCAAGCCGGAACAGCGCGAAGGTCAGGTAGAAGGTCCAGCCGGCGAT
>DASPIO010000257.1:0-65281 GCA_035629155.1 Azospirillum sp.
CTTCCGCTTCGTCACGCTGCCGATGCTGACGCCGATCATCGCCGTGGTGATGACCTTCTCGGTGCTGTTCACCTTCACCGACTTCCAGCTGATCTACGTGCTGACGCGCGGCGGGCCGCTGAACGCCACGCACCTGATGGCCACGCTGTCGTTCCAGCGCGCCATCCCCGGTGGCCACCTGGGGGAGGGCGCGGCCATCGCGGTGTCGATGATTCCGTTCCTGCTGGCGGCCATCCTGTTCAGCTACTTCGGCCTGCAGCGCCGGCGCTGGCAGCAGGGCGGCCGGGATTGAGGGGAGGCGACCATGGCGCTGTTCCGCAAAGCGACGTCCGAGACCGCGCCCGCCGACGGCATGGACTACCTCGTCTCCATTCCGCGCCGGGTGGTCACGGTCTACATCCCGCTGCTGGTGTTCCTGTTCGTGCTGCTGTTCCCGTTCTACTGGATGGGCATCACCGCCTTCAAATCGAACGAGGAGCTGTACGATTACCAGAACTTCAGCCCGTTCTGGGTGGTGCAGCCGACGCTGGACAACATCGAGAAGCTGCTGTTCCGCACGCCGTATCCGGAGTGGCTGTGGAACACCATGCTGGTGTCCGTGGTGTCCACCGTCATCTCGCTGTTCTGCGCGGTGTGCGCCGCCTATGCGATCGAGCGGCTGCGCTTTTCCGGCGCACGGTTCGTGGGCTTGGCGATCTTCCTGGCCTACCTGGTGCCGCCGTCGATCCTGTTCATCCCGCTGGCGTCGATGGTCTACGCCTATGGCCTGTTCGACACGAAATGGGCGCTGATCCTCACCTATCCGACGTTCCTCATCCCGTTCTGCACGTGGCTGCTGATGGGCTATTTCCGCTCCATCCCGTACGAGCTGGAGGAATGCGCGCTGATGGACGGGGCGTCGCGCCTGCAGATCCTGGTGAAGATCCTGCTGCCGCTGTCGGTGCCGGGGCTGATCTCGGCGGGCATCTTCGCCTTCACCCTGTCGTGGAACGAGTTCATCTACGCCCTGACCTTCATCCAGTCGTCCGAGCAGAAGACCGTCCCCGTCGGCGTCATCACCGAACTGGTGGAGGGCGACGTCTACCACTGGGGCTCGCTGATGGCGGGCGCGCTGCTGGGCTCGCTGCCGGTGGCGATCCTTTATTCCTTCTTCGTCGAACACTACGTCGCCAGCATGACCGGCGCGGTAAAGGAGTGAGCGCATGGACGACCGCCTGACCGACGCCGAACTGGACGAACTGGCATCCTTCGACACCCCCACGATCTGCAACGCGCTGGAGGTGCTGGCGCCGGAGCGGCGCGGCCACGGCTTCACCACCCGGCCCTTCATCTGCACATGCCCCGAGGCCCGGCCCATGGTCGGCTATGCGGTGACCGGCACCATCCGCGCCATGCACCCGCCGCGCGAGGACGCCGCGACGCTGCGTGCGACGCGCCTCGCCTGGTACCGGCACGTGGATGCCGCCCCGCGCCCCAGCATCGTGGTCATCCAGGATCTCGACCAGCCGCCGGGCTTCGGCGCCTTCTGGGGTGAGGTGCACACCACCGTGCACCAGGGTCTGGGGACGCTCGGCGTCATCACCGACGGCAGCATCCGCGACCTCGACGTTTGCGCGCCGGGATTCCAGATGCTGGCCGGCTGCGTCGGCCCCTCGCACGCCTGGGTGCGCATCGAGCGGTTCGGCCTGCCCGTCACCGTGCACGGCATGACCGTACACCCCGGCGACCTGTTGCACGCCGACCGGCACGGCGCGGTGGTCATCCCGCACGCCGTCGCCCGCCGGGTGCGCGCCACGTCCGACCTGCTGGCCCGGCGCGAGGCGGTGATCCTCGACGCCGCCCGCGCCCCCGGTTTCAACGCCGAGGTGCTGGCCAGCGCCATCGGCGAGGCCGACGAAATTCATTGAGAGAACCGGCATGACCGATACGAAGAAACCGCTCCGCTCGCAGGCGTGGTTCGGCCGCAACGACAAGGACGGCTTCATCCATCGAAGCTGGATGCGCAACCAGGGCCTGCCCACCCACCTGTTCGACGGCCGCCCGGTGATCGGCATCTGCAACACCTGGTCGGAGCTGACGCCCTGCAACGCCCACTTCCGCATCCTGGCCGAGCGGGTGAAGCGCGGCGTGTACGAGGCCGGCGGCTTTCCATTGGAATTCCCGGTCATGTCGCTGGGCGAGACCAACCTGCGCCCCACCGCCATGCTGTTCCGCAACCTCGCCAGCATGGACGTGGAGGAGTCGATCCGCGGGAATCCGATCGACGGTGTCGTCCTGCTGTGCGGCTGCGACAAGACCACCCCGTCGTTGGTCATGGGGGCTGCGAGCTGCAACCTGCCCACGCTGGTGGTGTCTGGCGGGCCGATGCTGAACGGCCACTATCGCGGCGGCCTGATCGGCTCCGGCACCTCGGTCTGGGAATTCAGCGAGGACGTGAAGGCCGGCAAGATGAGCCTGTCCGACTTCATGGACGCCGAGGCCTGCATGTCCCGCTCCGTCGGGCACTGCATGACCATGGGCACGGCGTCCACCATGGCGTCGATGGTGGAGGCGCTGGGCCTCGGCCTGCCGCACAACGCCGCGACCCCGGCCGCCGATTCCCGCCGCAACGTGCTGGCGCACATGGCCGGCCGCCGCATCGTCGAGATGGTGCGCGAGGACCTGACGCTCGACCGCATCCTGACGAAGAAGAGCTTCGAGAACGCCATCCGCGTGAACGGCGCCATCGGCGGTTCGACCAACGCCGTCATCCACCTGATCGCCATGGCCGGCCGCGTGGGCGTCGACCTGACGCTCGACGACTGGGACCGGCTGGGGCGCGAGGTGCCGACGCTGGTCGACCTGATGCCGTCCGGGCGCTTCCTGATGGAGGATTTCTACTACGCCGGCGGTATCCCCGCCGTGGTCCGCGCGCTGGACGAGCAGGGGCTGCTGCACCGCGACGCGCTGACCGTGAACGGTCGCACCCTGTGGGAGAACTGCGAGACCGCGCCCAACTGGAACCAGGAGGTGATCCGGCCGTTCGACCATCCGCTGGTGGCAAGCGGCGGGGTGGCGGTGCTGCGCGGCAACCTCGCCCCGGACGGGGCGGTGCTGAAGCCGTCCGCCGCCTCGCCGCACCTCATGCGCCACCGTGGCCGGGCCGTCGTCTTCGAGGACATCGAGCACTACAAGACCCGCGTCGAGGACCCCGGCCTCGACATCGACGAGACCTGCGTCATGGTGCTGAAGAACTGCGGCCCCAAGGGCTATCCCGGCATGGCCGAGGTCGGCAACATGGGCCTGCCGCCCAAGCTGCTGAAAAAAGGCGTCACCGACATGGTGCGCCTCTCGGATGCCCGCATGAGCGGTACCGCCTACGGCACCGTCGTCCTGCACGTCTGCCCGGAGGCGGCGGCCGGCGGTCCGCTGGCGCTGGTGCGGGACGGCGACATCATCGAGCTGGACGTCGAGGCGCGCCGCCTGCACCTGGACGTGCCCGACGACGAACTGGCCCGCCGCCGGGCATCCTGGAGCCCGCCGCCACCAGCCATGCAGGGCGGCTACCAGTCGCTGTACGTCCGTCACGTGATGCAGGCCGACAAGGGCGCGGACTTCGACTTCCTGGTCGGGTGCCGCGGGGCGGCGGTGCCGCGGGAGTCGCATTGACCAGGAAGCTCGGCGCCTGCTGCCCAGCCCCGCTACCCATCTTGATCGAACCCCTTCCCGTTTCCATCTTTCCGGTACGGGCGACGGGCGGCTGCGCATGTGCGGGCCGCCGCCGGCGCTCCCCGCGCCTCATGGGAGGGCGGGCACCATAGCGGAGTGCCGAATGGACTTCGAAACCTTCACGGAACGCGCCCGGCGCGCGCTTCAGGCCGCCCAGATGGCCGCGCTTGCCGGCCGTCACCAGCAGCTTCTCCCCGAACACCTCGTCAAGGCGCTGATGGACGACGCCGACGGGCTGGCCGCGCGCGTCGTGCGCGACGCCGGCGGCGACCCCGACCTGCTGCGCAGCGCCGCCGACGACGCGCTGGCCCGCCAGCCGCGCCACGGCGGCCAGGGGCCGCACCCCATCTACATGTCTCCGGCCCTGGCCGAGGTGCTGCAGGGCTCGGTCGAGGCGGCGCGCACGGCCGGTGACCGCTTCGTCACCGCTGAACGCCTGCTGGAGAGCCTGGCGGCGCAGAGCGGCCCCATGCACGCGCTGTTCGCCCGCGCCGGCGTCGATCCGGCCGGCGTGACCGGCGCCGTCCAGCGCCTGCGCCAGGGCCGCAAGGCCGAGGACGAGAGCGCCGAGCAGAGCTGGGACGCGCTGAAGAAGTACGCCCGCGACCTGACCGAGGAGGCCCGGCAGGGCCGGCTGGACCCCGTCATCGGGCGCGACGACGAGATCCGCCGCACCATCCAGGTCCTGGCCCGGCGCACCAAGAACAACCCGGTGCTGATCGGCGAACCCGGCGTCGGCAAGACCGCCGTCGTCGAGGGGCTGGCCCAGCGCCTCGCGGCCGGCGACGTGCCGGAGGGGCTGAAGGACCGACGCGTCCTGGCGCTCGACCTCACCGCCCTGTTGGCCGGCGCCAAGTTCCGCGGCGAGTTCGAGGAGCGGCTGAAGGCCGTCCTGTCGGAGGTGCAGGCGGCGGACGGGCGCATCATCCTGTTCATCGACGAGCTGCACAGCCTGATCGGCGCCGGCCGCGCCGATGGCGCCATGGACGCCGCCAACATGCTGAAGCCCGCGCTGGCGCGCGGCGAGCTGCGCTGCGTCGGCGCCACCACGCCGGACGAGTATCGCCGCTACATCGAGAAGGACGCAGCCCTGGCGCGGCGCTTCCAGCCGGTGAACGTGGACGAGCCCTCGGCCGAGGACGCGGTGTCGATCCTGCGCGGCATCAAGGGCAAGTACGAGGTGCACCACGGCGTGCGCATCGCCGACGCGGCGGTGGTCGCGGCGGTCAGCCTGTCCGCCCGCTACATCGCCGACCGCCGCCTGCCCGACAAGGCGATCGACCTTGTGGACGAGGCCGCCAGCCGCCTGCGCATGGCAATCGACAGCAAGCCGGAGGCGCTGGACGCCGTCGGCCGCCGCGTGGCGCAACTGAAGATCGAGCGCGAGGCACTGAAGGCCGAACCCGACGCCGCCTCGCGCGAGCGCCTGGAGAGGCTGGAGGGCGAGCTGGCCGAGGCCGAGCAGCGCCAGGGCTCCATGGAGGAGGAGTGGCGCGCCTCGCAGAGCCGCCGCACCGAGGGCCGCCGCCTGAAGGAGGAACTCGATCAGGCCCGCACCACGCTGGAGCGCGCGCAGCGCGACGGCGACTGGGCGAAGGCCGGCGAGCTGGCCTATGGCGTCATCCCCGACCTGGAGAAGCGTCTGGCCGAGGCCGAATCCCGCGCCAGCACGGAGCGCGAGGAGGTGACGTCGAAGGACATCGCCGCTGTCGTCACCCGCTGGACCGGTATCCCCGTGGACCGCATGTTGGAGGGCGAGCGCGAACGCCTGAAGGGCATGGAGGACCGGCTGTCCACCCGCGTGGTCGGACAGGCGGAGGCGGTGCGGGCGGTGTCGAAGGCGGTGCGGCGCGCCCGCGCCGGCCTCAAGGACCCCAACCGCCCGACCGGCTCCTTCCTGTTCCTCGGGCCCACCGGCGTCGGCAAGACCGAGCTGGCGAAAGCACTGGCCGAGTTCCTGTTCGACGACGAGACGGCGGTCACGCGGCTGGACATGTCGGAGTACATGGAGAAGCACACGGTCAGCCGCATGGTCGGCTCGCCGCCGGGCTACGTCGGCTACGACGACGGCGGCACGCTGGCCGAGAAGATCCGGCGCCGGCCGTATCAGGTCGTCCTGCTCGACGAAGTCGAGAAGGCGCACCCGGACGTGCTGAACGTGCTGCTCCAGGCCCTTGACGACGGGCGCTTGACGGACGGGCAGGGGCGCACGGCAGACTTCCGCCACGCCATCCTGATCATGACGTCGAACCTGGGTGCCGAGGCGCTGTCCGCCGTCCACGATGACGACGACATGGAGGGTGCCCGGGTCGAGGTGATGGACGCGGTGCGCAAGGCATTCCGGCCGGAGTTCCTGAACCGGCTGGACGACGTGCTGCTGTTCCGCCGCCTGGGGCGCGAGCAGATGGCGCGGATCGTCGACATCCAGTTGTCCCGCGTCAACGAGCGGCTGGCCGAGCGCGGCCTGACGCTGGTGGCGGGCGAGGAGGCGCGGCGCCGTCTCGGTGACCTCGGCTGGGATCCGGCGTTCGGCGCCCGGCCGCTGAAGCGGGCGGTGCAGACCTACGTCGAGGACCCCATCGCCGAACTGCTGCTCGACCGCGAGGCCGAGGAGCGGACCACGCTGACCCTGTCGGTGGTCGACGGCCATCTGGCCCTGGACGGCCGCAGCGTCGAGGAGGACCGCAGCCACGGCTTCAAGGCGCCGGAACGCCCGCCGCTTGGCTTCGCCATCGGCGGCGGCCGGGGCGCCTCGGTGCACTGAGCCTGACGTGCCGGGCCGGATCCGTGGTCATCCACGGGTCCGGCCGGTTCGCCCGGGCATGCGACGTTCAGGTCCGATCCGCCGCAAAGCGGGCGAAGGCATCACGGTACATCGTTGCGTCGAAGCCCAGCGAGCCGAGCTTCGACATGGCATCCTGTTCTTCCTGGGAGGCGATCGAGGTTCCGCCCTGGCCGTCGCCGGCCTGAAGAATCCGGCTGGCCTTGGATGAGAAGACCGTGGCACCATGATCGAGCGCGCCCACAAAGCCGGGCTCTCCGTCCTGCCCGTGCTTGGCGGCGATACCCTTCATCTCGCCGATCCTGTCGCCGATCTGCTTCAGCGCCTCGTCGCCGCCGATCGCGCCGGATTCGAAAGCCGCCGTCAACGCCGTGATCTCACGCCTTTTGCCGGCGCTTTCCTGGCGGAAGTTGCGGAAGGCGGCCCGCTGTTCGGTGATCTGGCGCGACGCGTCAGCCTCTTCCGATGTGTCGGCCGTCTCCCCGAGGGTGCGCTGGAAGAGGGCGAACTTTGCTTCGCCTTGCAAGGCAAGCACGACATCCTTGACGCTGGCCTGACCGTTGGCGACGACGTCGTCCAGCGCCTTGCGGGACTTCGGATCCAGATACCCGAACACCTCGGCGGCCTGTCCGGTCAGCGCCTGCCCCAGCTTGCTCAGCGTTACCGTATCGCCTGATCCGCCAGAACCGTTCGGCAAAGGGGATGCGCCCGTTCGGCCCGTGGCGGTCGTCGCCACGGCTGTTCTGGAAAGAGTGCCAGAGTGGGATGCGATGTTGCCGATTTGCCCGATGTTGTCAATGGCCATGGCATCGTTCTCGCTGTGTTGTTTGTCTCGTGTGCCGACCGATGTTGAGTGAATTGTCGGAGGTAAAGAAACTCTGTATTATCGCATCGCATGCAATTATAAACGATATCTGGCGTGATATCCAAATATCTTATGTTGCCGCATTTATTGTGTCTGGATTAAATACGGTTTTAGCGAGGAATTGACATGGTGGATATCGGATTTCGTACGCGAAGGAGGTTCGGGGGTAGGGTTTTGCGCCCTCCCCACCCCCGATCGCCGTTGATCTACATTCCCCAAACCACGTTGTTGAACCAATGCGTGGTGCCGTTTACATAAAGGTATTCGATCCGGCCAAATCCGGCGGCGCTTCCGTTCCAGAAATCATCGATGAGAACGAACTCGCTCAGCACGCCGTCGGAAGCATCTGCGGTCGTCGTGACAATCAGGTCATTTGAGCTGAAGCCCAGCGCGTTGCCCCGGTAAAAAGCAAGCGCGGTCAAGTTGCTGACGCCGCCGATGTGCGGCCAGTCATATTCGCCGCTGGTGTCGTAGACTTCGTCGCGGCCGTCGGCGTTAAAGGTAAAAAAGTAGCGGTCGTTGTAGTTTCCGCCTTCGAGATAATCCGTACCGGCGCCGCCTGACAGCAGGTCTTGTCCGGCTTCGGACCCCTCGTCCCCAATCAGCATGTCGTTACCAGGTCCGCCCAGTAACGTATCATTGTTGTTGCCGCCAAAGAGCGTGTCGTTTCCGGCCTCGCCGACCAGAACGTCATTTTCGTTCTGACCATCGGCGTAGTCGTTTCCGTTGCCACAGTAAACGCTGTCGTTGCCGCCGCCGGATGCCACGGCGTCGTCGCCTTCGCCAGCGTCGATCCAGTCGGTGTCGGTATTGCCAAGAATGGTGTCGTTGCCGGCGTACGCGTAAATTGTGTTGGGGCCGGAGGAGGCGGCGTATGGATCGTTGCTGGCCGTGCCATGACAAATCGTCATTGCTTTTCCTTTAAAGTAATGCTTCCTCAGAATGTATTATGCCATTTTATGCTGCATAACGGTGGAGTCAATAAATTATAGACACGCCGTGCGTGTTAAGGAGCGCCGCATTTGGCGCGGGAGCGCTTCTCCGCCTCGCCTGTTTTCAGGCGAACGCTTCAACGAGGGAGGAAAGCCATGAAGACGTGCCTCAACGTCTCCGTCGAGATCGATGCCGCCGGCGACCAGGACGTCAGCCGCATCGAGGAGAAGCTGAAAGGGTGGCTGCGCAACCAGCCCGGCGTCACCTCGGTCACGGTGACGCCACCGGGCGGCATCAACGCCATCAGTTGGCGCGAATCCCGCCTCGCCGCCTTCGGCTCGCGCCTGCGCAACCCCTTCGCGCGCACGCGCCTGTGACGCCGGGTGCCTGACGTTGGGTTTTCGGCTTTGGCCTCAACCCAACCTACCGGTCAGCCGTAGGTTGGGTTGAGTGCCGCGAAAACCCAAGGTCCGCGTGTCCCCTCGCCGCCCGTGCATGGCTGCAATCCACTGGATACCCCAAGCGTCCGCGCCGCATCCGTCGTATACAGACAGGAAATCACGACGGGCGGCGGGCATGCAGGCGACGGACATTCAACCGGCCGTGACGGAGCGGCCCGCCTACTGGATCAGCGGCCTGCTGCTGGCGGCGGCCGGGGTTCTGGCCTTCTCCGTGCGACCGGTCATCATCAAGCTCGCCTACGGCTACGGCGTCGACGCCATCACGCTCCTGATGCTGCGCATGCTGTTCTCGCTGCCCTTCTTCCTGGCGGTGGCGGTGTGGAGCGGCGCCCGGCGCGGCGGCGTGCCGATGACCGGGCGCACGCTGGCGGCCACCATGGCCCTGGGCATCACCAGCTACTACGTGGCGAGCTTCCTGGATTTCCTGGGCCTGCAGTACGTCTCGGCCGGCATCGGGCGGCTGCTGCTGTTCCTCTACCCGACCATCGTCGTGGTGCTCTCCGCCCTGTTCCTGTCCAAGCCGATCCGCGGGCGGGAGGTGGCGTCGCTCGTCATCTCCTACGTCGGCGTGGCGCTGGTGCTGTCCAGCGAGTGGGGGCACGGCGGGTCGGACATCGCGTTGGGAGCGGCCCTCGTGTTCGGCGGGGCGGTCTGCTACGCGGTCTACCTCGTGGCCGGCAGCCGGCTGGTGGAGCGGGTGGGGTCGATGCGCTTCACCGCCTACGGCATGACGGCGGCCAGCGTCTGCTGCATCGCCCAGTTCGTGGCGCTGCGCCCGTTTTCCGCGCTCGACCTGCCGTGGCAGGTGTACGCGCTGTCGGTGCTGATGGCGGTGGCGTGCACGGTCCTGCCCGTCTTCATGACGGCGGAGGCGTTGCGGCGCGTCGGCGCCAACACCGTGGCCCTGCTGGGCGCCCTGGGGCCGGTCTCCGCCGCGGCCCTTGGCGCGCTGATCCTGGGGGAGGCGGTGACCCCGGCGCAGGCGGCCGGCGCGGTTCTGGTCATGGTGGGCGTGCTGCTGATCAGCGTGCGGCGGCGGGCCGCGCCGTAAAGGAACGGGAAAGGGGCGTATATTAGTTTAGACGTAATTCATACGCCCTGTCCCCCTGGAGCAACGCGATGCTCGCCCACGCCCGCATCTTCACGAAGATCCTCCTGCCGTCGCTGCTGCTGGCGGCCATCGCCGCGGCCATTGCGGCCTACGGCATCGGCACGCTGACCACTCTCCATGGGCGCAACGCCGAGTTCATAAACCGTGACGCCGCGCGTCTGGAAATGGCGCTGCGCCTCAACGCGGAGATGAACGTCATGGCCATCGCCATTTCCAACGCCGTCCTCGCCTCCAAGCCGGAGGACGTCAAGACCATCCAGGGCCGCTACAAGCAGCGCCTGACCGCCATGACCACCTTCGCCGGCGACATCCTGGCCACCAACCCGCTGCCCGACATCGCCGCCCCGGCCCGCCGCATCCAGGAACTGTCCGGCGCCTACGACCAGATTGCCCAGCGCATCTTCCAGCTCTCCGCCGAGGGGAAGAAGGACGCCGCCTATCAGGCGATCATGAGCGACCTGCGCGACACGCGCTTCGCCGTCAACGCCGAATCCGACAAGCTGGTCGCCGCAACCAAGCAGGCGATGCAGGCGGCCCAGGCCAGCGGCGACACGCTCTACCAGCATTCGGTGCTGTGGCAGGGCGGCCTGTCGGCGGTCGGCATCCTGGTGTCGCTGGGTCTGCTGGTGTGGATCGTGCGCAAGCACGTGTCCAAGCCGCTGACCGCGCTGGCCAGCGCCACCCGGAGCTTGGCGCAGGGCGATCTGGACGTCGAGTTGGAGCGCTTCGACGACGGCCGCACCGACGAGGTCGGCACGCTGGCGCACGCGCTGCACGCCTTCCGCGACAACGCGCGCGAGGTGAAGCGCCTGGAGGCCCTGCAACGGGAGGAAGAGGCCAGGCGTGAGCAGCGCCGCCGCACCGTGGAGTCGTTGATCGGCGGCTTCGAGCGCGACGTCACAGGCCAACTCCAGACCCTGGGTGGTGCCGCCGAGCAGATGCAGCGGACGGCCGAGCGCATGGACCACACCGCCGAAGCGACGCACGAGCGCACCGCCGCCGTCGCCGCCGCGTCGGAGGAAACCTCCGCCAACGTGCAGACGGTGGCCTCGGCGGCGGAGGAGCTGACCGCCTCCATCGGCGAAATCGGCCGGCAGATCGAACAGGCCAACCACATCGCCGCAGACGCGGTGAACGAGGCCGCCCGCACCAACACCACGGTGGAGGGTCTGGCCGCCGCCGCCGCCAAGATCGGCGAGGTGGCCCACCTTATCACCGAAATCGCCAGCCAGACGAACCTGCTGGCGCTGAACGCCACCATCGAGGCCGCCCGCGCGGGCGAGGCCGGCAAGGGCTTCGCCGTCGTGGCGCAGGAGGTGAAGAACCTTGCCACCTCCACCGCGCGGGCGACGGAGGAGATCAGCCAGCAGATCGCCGAAATCCAGGCGGTGAGCGGCGACACGGTGACCGCCATCCGCGGCATTGGCGAGACGATCCGTTCGATCAGCCAGATCTCCGCCACCATCGCGGCGGCCATCGAGGAGCAGAACGCTGCCACTCGCGAGATCGCCCGCAACACGCAGGAAGCGGCGCGCGGCACCGGCGAGGTTTCGTCGCACATCGGCGGCGTGGAGCAGGCGGCGCGCGACACCGAGTCCGCCGCCGGCGAGGTGAAGACCGCCGCCAATGCCCTGTCGCGCGAGGCCGACGCGCTGCGCGGCCAGATCGACCGCTTCCTGGCCTCCATCCGGGTTGCCTGACGGGGACGGCAACCGCAGGCCCGGTGAGCCGTTGTAGGGGCAGCGAACCCTACGAGGGAGGCACCGGTGACCGAGCGGCCGGCAATCCAACGAATGGTGGCCGTGGGCCAGGGCCGCGTGCGTCTGCACACGGTCCTGGCCGGCCCGGAGGACGGGCCGCTGGCCGTGCTGCTGCACGGCTTTCCGGATGCCTCGCACGGCTGGCACCGGCAGGTCCCAGCGCTCGCCGAGGCCGGCTTCCGGGTGGTGGCGCCGGACCAGCGCGGCTACGCCACCAGCGACAAGCCGGCGGGGCTCGACGCCTACCGCCTCGAACGCCTGGCGCAGGACGTCGTCGACCTCGCCGGGGCGCTGGGCCGCCGCCGCTTCGCCGTCGTCGGCCACGACTGGGGCGGCATCGTCGCCTGGGCGCTGGCATTGCGCCATTCCGACCGGGTGGAGCGCGCCGCCATCCTCAACGCGCCGCATCCGGCGACCCTGCTGCGCTATTCGCTGCGGCACCCCAGCCAGTTGGCGCGGAGCTGGTACGTGCTGGCCTTTCAGTTGCCCGGGCTGCCGGAGCGGCTGTTCCGCGCCGGGGACTTCCGGCTTGCCCGGCGCGCGCTGCTCGCCACCAGCCGGCCCGGCACCTTCACGGCCGACGACCTGCGGCAATACCGTGAAGCATGGGCGCAGCCCGGCGCGGTCACGGGCATGCTGAACTGGTACCGCGCGCTGCGCCGCCGCGCCCCACCGCCCGAGGAGCGGGTGCGGGTGCCGGCGCTGGTGTTGTGGGGGGATCGCGACGCCTTCCTGGAGCCGGGGCTTGCCGATGCGGCGCTGGCGCGCTGCGACGCCGGCCGACTGGTGCGCTTCGGCGACCTCGGCCATTGGCTGCACCAGGAGGATCCCGCGCGCGTCAACCCGCCGCTGCTCGACTTCCTCACCGCCGGCCGGGCCGATGCGGTGCCGTTCCCCGGCGCCGAAAAACACTTTACAAAGGAGGATGCAACACCGGGAAGGCAAAGGCGCAGCGTATGAAGATCGCGATCCTCGACGACTACCAGCGCGTGGCGCGTGGCCTGGCCGAATGGGAACGGCTGCCGGCCGGCAGCGAGCTCCAGGTCTTCCACGAGCACCTGGGCGACGAGGACGCCGTGGCGGCGGCGCTGCGGCCCTTCGACGTGCTGGTCATCATGCGCGAGCGCACGCCGGTGCCCGCCTCGCTGATCGAGCGGCTGCCCAACCTGAAGCTGCTGGTCACCACGGGAATGCGGAACCTCGCCGTGGACCTGGACGCTTGCCGGGTGCGCGGCATTCCCGTGTGCGGCACCGCCATCGGCGGCACGCCGACGGCGGAGCTGACCTGGGGCCTGATCCTGGCGCTCGCCAAGCGCATCCCGGTGGAAGACCGGGCGCTGCGCGAAGGCCGCTGGCAGACCGGGCTGACGCGGACGATGGCCGGCCGGCGCCTGGGCGTCGTCGGGCTGGGCAAGCTGGGGGCGCAGGTGGCGAAGGTCGGTCTCGCCTTCGGCATGGAGGTGGTGGCGTGGAGCCAGAACCTGACCGACGCCCGCGCCGCCGAGGTGGGCGTGCGCCGCGTGGAGAAACAGGAGCTGTTCGCCACCAGCGACGTGGTGACGCTGCACCTCGTGCTGGGCGAGCGCACGCGCGGCGTGGTGGGGGCGGCGGAACTGGCCGCCATGAAGCCGACGGCGTGGTTCGTCAACACCGCGCGCGCCGGTCTGGTGGACGAGGCGGCCCTGCTCGATGCGCTGGACAAGCGCCACATCGCCGGCGCCGCGCTGGACGTGTTCTCGGTGGAGCCGCTGCCGCCCGGCCACCCGCTGTTGGCGTTGGACAACACGGTGCTGACGCCGCACGTCGGCTACGTGACCGAGGAGAACTACGCCACCTTCTACCGCGAGGCGCTGGAGGACATCCTGGCCTGGACCGAGGGGCGGGTGGTCAGGCCGCTGACCTGACCACCGCCGCGCCGGCTCACGCCAGCGGAATGCCCTCGCGCTCGATGGCGCGGCGCACGGCCGGGCGGGCCAGCATGCGCTGCTTGTGCGCGGTGTAGTTGGGCAGTTCCGCCACCGGCAACTCGATGCGCATGCCCCACCAGTAGAAGACCAGCAGGTACGGGTCGCACACCGTGAACGAACCCTGCGCCCACTCCTTGCCGGCCAGCAGCCCGTCGATCTCCTTCAGGTGGTCGAAGAAGACGCGCCGGCCGGTCTCCTTGATCGCCGGGTGGGCCGAGGCGTCGTCGGCGAAGCGCTCGGGGCGGAAGATGTGGGCGAAGGCCGGGTGCACGCTGCTCGACAGGAAGGCCATCATCGACAGGCAGCGCGCCTCGGCCAGCGGATCGGCGGGCAGCAGCTTCGCCTCGGGGAACCGCCGGGCGAGGTAGGTGAGGATCGCCGGATTCTCGGTCAGCACATCGCCGCCGTCGATGCGCAAGGCCGGCACGCGGGCGCGCGGGTTGATCGCCCGGTATTCCGGCGTGTGCTGTTCGCCCTTGGCCAGCGTCACCCGATGCGCCTCGAACGGGGCGCCGGTCTCTTCCAGGGTGACGTGGGAGGCCAGGGAGCAGGCGCCGGGCGAGTAGTAGAGCGTCAGCATGCGTTTCCTCGTGAATTGGCGTTGTGCCTCGTTCTTAATCGCCCGACACTGGCGGGGCCATGCGGGTGTTTGCATACACCCCATGCCGCAATGTGGACTTGTCCGGGGGCGCGGCCGGGCTCATCTCTTCGCGGGCACCACCATCCTTCGGGGGATCCGCATGCCGCAGGCGCCGGTGATCTGGACCATCGGCTACGAGCGCGCCTCGCCGGACGCGCTGATCGCGGCGTTGCGCGAGGCCGGCGTGGAGGCGGTGCTGGACGTGCGCGAACTGCCGCTGTCTCGGCGCGCCGGCTTCTCCAAGGGGCCGTTGCGCGCGGCGTTGCAGGAGGCCGGCATCGACTACGTCCACCTCAAGGCGCTGGGCACCCCGGCCGAAGGGCGGGAGGCGGCGCGCCGCAACGACCACCCGCGCTTCTGGAACATCGTCGAGGAACGCCTCGACACCCCGGAGGCAGAGGCCGATCTGCACCGCGCCGCCGAACTGGCCGGCGCGCGCCGCAGTTGCCTCCTGTGTCTGGAAGCCGATCCCCGCGTCTGCCACCGGCTTCGCGTCGGCGAGCGGCTGGCCGCCCGTTTCGGATTCACGGTGGAGCACCTCCACCCGGTTACCCTCTGACACCAAGGAAAACAGCATGAGCCTGGAGGAAACGACGGCGGCCGACTGGGCTGCCTGGGACGACACCGTGCGCCGCGCCGGGAGTACACCCGCCGGCAGCGCGGAGGAGGCGATCACCGGCCGCCGGTCGGTGCGCGCCTTCCTGCCGGTGCCGGTGCCGCGCTTCGTCGTCGAGCACCTGCTGACGGTGGCGAGCCGGGCGCCCAGCGGCTCCAACATCCAGCCGTGGAAGGTCACGGTGGTGACGGGCACGGCGCTGGAGCGGCTGCGTGGCGTGCTGGTGGACGCCTTCCTGGAAGGCGGTGACCCGGAGTGGCCCTACCACTACTACCCCCGCCGATTCAGCGAGCCCTACCTGTCGCGCCGGCGGGCCTGCGGCTGGGGGCTGTACGGCGCGCTGGGCATCGGCAAGGCCGATGCCGGACGCATGCGCCAGCAACACGCCCGCAACTTCCGCTTCTTCGACGCGCCGGTCGGGCTGATCGTCACCATCGATCGGGAGCTGGAGATCGGAAGCTGGCTGGACCTCGGCATGTTCGTGCAGTCGATCATGGTGGCGGCGCGCGGGGTGGGCCTGCACACCTGCCCGCAGGCGGCCTTCGCCCCCTACCACACGCAGATCCGCGCCCAGCTCGGCATCCCCGAGGATCAGGTGGTGGTGTGCGGTATGGCGATCGGCCTGGAGGACACCGCGGCACCCGAGAACGGCTTCCGCACCGACCGCGAGCCGCTGTCGGCCTTCGCCCGCTTCATCGAGGAGTGAGGGGGAGGAGCGGGGGCTCTCAAGCCCGCTTGCGGTCGGAGCCGATGAGGATGGGCGCCTCGTCGGTCCGGCCCGGGCGGTCCTTGCGCGCGGCGAACAGGCCGCAGGGCGAGATGGTGCCCACGGTATAGCCGGTGTTGCGCGGGAAGCGCTGGACCAGCCGGTCGAGCGCCTCGCGCTGGCTGGCGGCAGCGATGAGATAGGTGCGTGCCCCGCCCCAGGCCGCCGCAAGGCGCGTGGTGCCGGAGGTAGCGTCGGTGGCCAGTTCCACGCGCGCCGCCCAGATGATGCCGGGCCGCGGCTCCAGCCGGTCGAAGACGTGGAAGCGTTCGACGGGCGTGCGGCGGGTCTTGTCCAGTTCCTCCTCGGCGGCCTGGAGGGCGGTGCGGCCCTGTTCGATGCGGGCGTCCGCCTCTTCGAGCTGGCGCTCGGCGGCGCGCAAAGCGCGCTGCGCGGCCAGCATGTCGTGGTCCAGCTCGCGCATCGCGTGTTCGTCGGCGGCCATGCCGCGCCGCGTCATGACGAGGCGGCGGGCCACCGCACGGTTGGCGAAGACGCCCAGCGCCAGCATGACAACGCTGGCGTAGAGGAGCAGCATCGTCATGTCATCCCCCGCGGCGGTTCGGGGTGGGCGTCGGTGAACCGTTCGATGCGTCCGGGCAGGACACCGGAGCGGGGATGGAAGGCGCGCAGCAGCGCCGCGTGCGCCGCGTCCGGCGATTCGGCCCAGATGTGGGCGCAGTTTTTCCGCTGCCAGATATCGCGCGCGAAGATCATGTTCCGTGGATCGATCCGGCCGAAGTCGGGTGCCGTGCGTAGCACGCACTGATACAGCACGCTGCCCGGATCCGGCCCGCCTAGTTCGTGCACCAGTTCGATCTTGTCGGCCTGGATGGAGGCGGCGAGGGAGACGACGCGGGCGCGCTGCGCGTCCAACTCGGCGCGTTGCTCCTGGCGCCGACGGACCATCTCCTCCGCCTCCTCGACCCGGCCGCGCAGCAGGCCCAGTTCCCTGCGGTGGTCGGCAAGACGCTTGCGCAGCAGCGACTGGCGGCCGCTGAGGACGCTGATTCGCGACGCCTCGATCACGATCATCAGGCCGAGGGCCGCGGTGCTGAGAACGATGAGGGCGAGGGCGAAGACATCGAGGGCTGGCATCATGCGCTCAGGCCGGGCGGGCTTTCGAGCATAGCGTGGAAAGCCATGAGGTCGCTATCGCCAAGCAGTCGCAGGTCGATGCCGGCCGCCAGCCGCTGGCGTTCCGCGTTCACCTCGGCCAGGACGGCGCAGCGGGCGAGCGGGCTGTCGCGCAGGGCGTCCAGTTCGGCCAGGGAACAGCGGCGCAGATCCGCGGTCCAGCGCGCCGCGTCTGGCGAGGCCAGCACCGTGTCGAGTGGCATGCGCTGGGCCCGCGCGGTGGTGATGTCCTGGATCTCGGCAACCAGCGGGGCCATGCGCCGCGACAGGGCCGTCCACCAGCCGGCGACGTCCACGAAGTGAATGCAGCCTGGCACCGGGTGCGGGCGTGCCAGGGTCACGGTATCGCGCAGCATCGCCGGCTCGACCCATTGGGTCCACAGTCGGCGGGCGTGCGCCCGCCGCCGTCCGTTCAGCACGTCCAGCAGCGCCGCCCCGACGTGGGCGGGGCGCGCCCCGCCGTCGCGGGGATCGGGGGCGACGGCGTCGAACAGCCGGGACACGGTGCGGCGGTCGAGGCTGCGCAGCAGGCGCCGCACGCGCTCGACCCGCGACTCCACCGTCTCGCGGCCTGTCTCGTCGGGTTCGCCCATTCCATCTCCCTGGTCCGCCCATTCCAATATGCTACCGCCAAGGTAGGCCTTGGGCAGGTCGGGGGGTATCCTTCAAAGGCAGGGATTTGCCACGATGTTCGCCAAGATGTGACCATTTGCGACGGTCCTCGGCGCTGGGCAGCGTTGCTGTCCGGTGCGATTCGATGCCGCTTGTCGCAATTCATCGTTTGACGGTAGCCGAGCGGCGATGCTTCCTTCACCCTGCGAGGAAGCGCAGGATTGAAGGTGCCGGGATGAGCATGGCGGTCGACGAGCCTCTGTTCCGCGAGGACGAGGACGAGCTTCCCGCACCTGTGTTTGCCGAGCCGTGGCCGGTGCTGGTGGTGGACGACGACCCGCAGGTTCACACCATGACCACGGTGCTGTTGCGCGACTTCGAATTCGAAGGGCGACCGTTCGAGGTGGTGAGCGCGCTCTCCGGTGCGGAAGCGCGTGCCGTGCTGGCAAGCCGGCCGGATATTCCCGTGGCCCTGCTCGACGTGGTCATGGAGACCGACGACGCGGGCCTGCGCCTCGTCCGCTACATCCGCGAGGATCTGGGCAACGGGCGCATGCGCATCATCCTGCGCACCGGCCAGCCGGGCCAGGCGCCGGAGCGCGATGTGGTTGTCGCCTACGACATCAACGATTACAAGAGCAAGAACGAGCTGACGGCGCAGAAGCTGTTCACCGCGCTGGCCAGCGCGTTGCGTGCGTGGCGCGACATCGTCACCATCGAACGCCACCGCCAGGGGCTTGAGCGCATCCTCAACGCCACCTCGCCCCTCCTGCAGATGCGCTCCATGCGCGCCCTGGTCGACGGGCTGGTCGACCAGCTTCCCAGGGTCGTCGACAACGTCCACGGTTCGGTGCTGGCCTGCCGCGACAGCGACCGCGCCGACCTGCCGCGCCAGCTCTGGGTCATCGCCGGCACCGGGCGCTTCGCCCATCTGGCCGGCGTCGCCGGGGCAGAGGGGTTGCCGGCCGACATCTACGCCGCGGTGATGGAGGCGTTCGAGACGCAGCGCAGCAACTTCGGCACGCAGCGCTGCGTGCTGGCCTTCCGCACGCTGGAGCACGGCACCACCGTGTTCGTGCTGGAGCGGCCTGAGCCCTACACCGAGGACGACCACCGCCTGCTGGACGTGTTCTGCAGCCGCGTCGCCATCGGTTTCGACAATGTCTGCTTGTACGAGGACATGCTGGCCTTCAGCCAGTCGCTGGAGAAGCGCGTGGCCGAGCGCACGGCGGAACTGGAAGCCAGCCAGCAGGCGCTGATCGCCGCCAAGCGCCGCGTCGAGACCGCGCTGGAGCGTGAGATGGAGGCCAAGCACAACCAGAACCAGTTCCTGGGCATGGTCAGCCACGAGTTCCGCACGCCACTGGCCGTCATCGACAGCGCGGCCCAGTTGATGGCGTTGCGGGCGGAGAAGGTGGATCCGGAGATGCTGGACCGTCTCGCCGTCGTGCGGGGCAGCGTGCAGCGCCTGACCGTCCTGATCGACGCATACCTGACCGACGAGCGGCTGCAGTCCGGATCGCTGGTGCTGGAGCGGCGCGACGTGGATCTGACCGCCCTGCTGGAGACGACGCTCAAGAGCTTCCGCATCGCGTACCCCGGCCACCGCTTCGAGGTCGACCTGGACGGGCTGCCGGCGCGCATCGCCGCCGATGCGCACCTGCTGGGGCTGGTCTTCACCAACCTGATCGGCAACGCGGTGAAGTATTCCGCCAGCGACACGCCGTATGTGGCGGTGCGCGGCGGGCGCGACGGCGCCATGGCGGTGGTCGAGGTGATGGACCGTGGCCGCGGCATCCCGGAAGGCGAGATCCCGCGGCTGTTCGAGCGCTTCTTCCGGGGTGCCAGCGCCGCCGGCGTGCCGGGCACCGGCATCGGTCTCCACACGGTGCAGCAGATCGTGCAACTGCACGACGGCGCCATCACGGTGGACAGCGTGGTCGGCGCGGGCTCGACCTTCCGGGTCGTGCTGCCGTGCGCCGCAGCGGGGAATGGAAGAAGCAACCGATGATCACCGGTGCTGAGCCTTCATCAACCGAAAGTTCGCAAATCAAAAGTTCACGGTGGCCCTCGCCCGGCGATGGTGAGATATTGGGCATAAGTGGCAACGGACGACCTTCCATGCTCGGGCAGCAGTACGCCGCGTTCAAACGCGAACTCGACTCCAAGGGGATCATCTTCTCGTTCAGCGGATACCTGTCGGAGGGCATCCTCTACTCCCTGGGCGAGGCCCTGCGGGAGAAGATGGCGCTGGAGGACGCCGACGGGCCGACGGTGCGCCGCGTCTTCTCGGTGTTCGTCGAGCAGATGCAGAACATCATCCGCTATTCCGCCGAGAAGATCGTCGGCAACGACGGCAAGAACATCGAACTCAGCGCCGGCATGGTGACCATAGGGATGGAGGACAAGATGTTCTTCATCGTCTGCGGCAACACCGTGCGCAACCAGGACGTGCCGCGCCTGCGCGAGCGGCTGAACTTCCTGCAAGGGTTGGACAAGGACGCCATCAAGACTTATTACCGGGAGCAGCTTCGCGAAGCCCCGGACGAGGGCAGCCGCGGCGCCACCATCGGCCTGATCGAGATCGCCCGGCGTGCCAGCGCGCCGATCGAGTTCGATTTTCACGCCATGGACGACGAGAAGACCTTTTTCTGCCTGAAAGTCCGGATCTGAGACCGACATGGAACGCTTGACCATCGCGCCGACCGGACGCACCCCGGCGATCGACTTCGACTTCGACGGCGGCGTGTTACGCCTGAGCGGCGAATCCTACCCGGACGACGTGGCCACCTTCTTCGGGCCGGTGTTCACCGCGCTGCGCGGCTTCCTCGCCGAGCCGGGCGGGGCCATCCGCTTCGACATCGAACTGGTGTACTTCAACAGCTCCAGCGCCAAGGCGCTGATGAACATCTTCCAGATGCTGGAGGCGGCGGCCCGCGACGGGCGCGCGGTCACCGTGAACTGGCGCTTCGAGGCCGGCGACGACGCGATGCGCGAGTTCGGCGAGGACTTCTCGGAGGATCTGGAGGACGTCACCTTCAATCTGGTGGAAGGCGGCGCGGACGGAGCCCCATGAGCTTCAACCTCTTCGACGCCGAAGAGAAGGCCATCGAGCGCGCGCGCGCGCTGGGCGAACGGCTGGCCGAAGCGGCGCCGGAGTGCAGCGCCGGCTTCAACGAACTGCTGGAGGCGTTTACCCGCAGCTACCGCGAGCAGCGCCGGCTGGTGCGCTTCAGCGACCGCCTGCAGGGCCAGCTCGCCACCGTGAACCAGGAGCTGGAACGCCGCCGCCAGGAGGCCGAGACCGCGCTGGCCCGCCTGCAGGAAGCGCAGGAGGTGCTGGTCCAGTCGGAAAAGCTGGCCTCGCTGGGCGCCCTGGTGGCCGGCGTGGCGCACGAGATCAACACGCCGGTGGGCATCGCCGTGTCCTGCGCCTCGCACCTCGCCGACGCGACGGGCAAGCTGAAGGCGCTGACCGAGCAGGGCGGCCTGGGCCGCAACGACTTCAACCGCTACCTCGCCACCGCCACCGACACGACGGCGCTGATCCTCGCCAACTGCGAGCGGGCGGCGCAGCTCATCAACAGCTTCAAGCAGGTGGCGGTGGACCGCGCCAGCGCCGAGCGGCGCAGCTTCGCGCTGGACGCCTACATCCAGGAGACGCTGGTCAGCCTGCAGCCCAAGCTGCGCCAGGGCAACCACACGGTGTCGGTGGACTGCCCGGCCGGGCTGACGGTGGACGGCTTTCCCGGCGCCCTGTCGCAGATCCTCACCAACCTCGTGATGAACTCGCTCCAGCACGGCTTCGACCCGGGACGGGAAGGGCACATCACGATCGCCGTGGCGCAGCCCGACCCGGACACCGTGTCGCTGACCTACGCCGACGATGGCAAGGGCATACCGGCGGAGATCATGCCGAAGGTCTTCGATCCCTTCTTCACCACGCGCCGGGGCGAGGGCGGCAGCGGCCTCGGCCTGCACGTGGTGCACAACCTCGCGGTCGGGCCGCTCAAGGGCGGCATCACGGTGGGCGACGCGCCGGGGCGGGGGACGCTGTTCACCATCACCTTTCCGCGCGTGGCGCCGGCGGCGTAGGGCGCTGGCTTCACACCATCCGCACCGGGGCGGAGAAGACATAACCGACGCCGTGCACCGATTTGAGCGGCGGCGTCTCGCCCACGGCCCCTTCCATCTTGTGGCGCAGGCGGCCGACGACGGTGTCGATCGAGCGGTCCTCGGGGTTCCAGCGGCGGTTGTAGATGGCCAGCGAGATCTGGTCGCGCGATGCCGGTTGGCGCGCCTGCGCGGCGAGCAGGGTGATGAGCTTCATCTCCGTGCTGGTCAGGCCGACGCGCACCCCGGCCGGGCTGGTGATCGACCAGTCGGTGGTGTTGAGCAGCCAGCGCGGTTCTTCGTCCGCGGCCCCCGTTTCGGCGGCCGGGGCACTGGCCGTCGGGCGGGCGACGGAGGTGCCGTCCAGCCGGCGCAGCAGCGATTTGACCTGCGCCTCCAACTCGCGCATCTCCACCGGTTTGACGAGGTAGGCGTCGGCGCCGATCTCCAGCCCGACGACGCGATCCACGGTGGAGCCGCGCGCCGTCACCATGATGACGCCGGTGCCGCGCCCGTCGCGCAGGCGAGAGGCGATCTTGAAGCCGTCCTCGCCCGGCAGGTTGACATCCAGGATGGCGATGGCGACGGAACGGGTGGCAAGGTGGTCGTCCAGTTCGCGCCCGCTCTTGGCGCCGACCGCGTCGAACCCGCAGCCGCGCAGGTATTCCACCATATCGCGGCGCAGCGATGCCTCATCCTCAACCACAACGATTACAGGAGCGGACATACTTCAATCGACCCCGTGGCGGTAGGACCACCTGTGCACGAATAGGGGCATCCTTACTAGTGCATGCGCGGATATGCAAGTCTGCCGTCGCCCGGACCGATGCGCTATCATCCGCCCGGCTGCCGAGACGGGGTGCGTGCAGGCGGTTTCCAAAGGGCGAAGGGGGGATGTGGCGATGCGGCGAACGATTTCGCTGATGCTGTTCGGCTTGTTCATGGGGGTGAGTGTATCCGCTTCGGCGCAGACGTCCAAACTGGATGAAATCCGCGAGCGCGGCACGCTGCGCTGCGGCGTGACGCCGCTCGGCGAGTCGCTGACCGCGCGCGACGTGGAGGGGCGATTCGTCGGTTTCTACCCGGACTTCTGCCGCGCCATCGCCACCGCCGTCACCGGCAGCACCGAGGGGGTGGAGTTCGTGCTGGTCGGCACCAACAACCGCTTCGACGCCATCCGTTCTCCGGAGCTGGACGTCCTGGTGGAGGCCACCACCTGGACGCTGTCGCGCGCCACCGGCATGGAGCTGTCCTTCACGGCACCCTACCTGTTCGACGGTCAGGCGTTCCTGGTCAGCCGCAAGGCGAAATACCGGCACATTCCCGATCTGAAGGGCGCCTCGGTGTGCGTGGAGAGCGACTCGACGTCGCTCGAGAACCTCAAGGCCTACAACACGGCCAAGGGGCTCGGCCTGAACATCATGGAATTCTCGACCATCGAGGCGGCGTTCAGCGCGCTGGCCGAGCGGCGGTGCGACGCCGCCAGCACGGACTACACGATCCTCGCCTCGGTCATGCTGTCGCTGGCGTCGGACCCGGCGGAGTTCGCGCTCCTCCCCGAACTGATCAGCAAGGAGCCGCTGACACCCGTGGTGCGGGCCGGCGACGAGGCGTGGGCCAGCGTCGTCCGCTGGGTCGTCCATGCCACGCTGGAGGCGGAGGAGATGGGCGTCACCGCCGCCAACGCCGACCGCTTGCGCAAGGAGGGTTCGCCGGAGGTGCGGCGTTTCCTGGGCGCCGAGCCCGGCTTCGGCAAGACGCTCGGCCTCGATGACGCCTGGGCGTACCGGGTGGTGAAAGCCGTCGGCAACTACGGGGAGATTTTCGCGCGCAACCTGGGCGAGGGCTCGCGGCTCAAGCTGCCCCGCGCCAGCAACGCCCTCTGGCGCGACGGCGGCCTGTTGTGGGCGCCGCCGATGCGGTGAGGAGAGATCGCGATGTTGGGTTGAGCGCCAGCGAAAACCCAACGTCGGGCGTCACTCCGCCGCTTCGACCTCCAGCGGCCGGTCTTCCTCCGCCATGGCGCTGACGCGCGGCACGAAGCCGATGAAGGTCAGGTCGTCGCGCAAAGCCTCGCCGTTGCGGTAGGCGGCGAGCGTGCCGAGCAGCCGGTCGAGCTGCTGGTCCATGGGAAGGTCGGGGGCGGCGCGCAGGGCCTCTTGCAGGCGGCGGCGGCCGAACAGCCGGCGCGACGGGCCGCCGACCTGATCGATGACGCCGTCGGTGAAAAGGTAGAAGCGCATGCCCGGCCGCAGGGCCAGATCGTGGCGCTGGAAGGCGAAGTCGGGGCGGGAGTCGCGGTAGCCCAGGCTGTGCCGGTTGCCCTTGATCAGGTGCAACTCGCGGTCGGCGTGGTAGAGCAGCGGCAGGTTGGCGCCCGCGAAGGACAGCCGCTGCGCCGCCGGGTCGATCACGCAGACGGCGGCATCGAGTCCGTCGTTCGACGTGCGGTCGTCGTCCTCGGCATCCTGGCGCAGCGCCTTGCGCACCAGGGCGTTCATGAGCGCCAGGATGCGCGCCGGGTCCTCGTGGCCGTGGTCCTGGAGGATGCGGGTGAGCGCCGAGGCGACGATGGCGGTCATGAAGGCGCCCGGCACGCCGTGCCCGGTGCAGTCCATGACGGCGATGATGCAGCGCCCGCCGATCTCGCCGATCCAGTAATAGTCGCCGCCGACCGCGTCGAGCGGCTGCCACGCGACGGCGATGTCCTCCAGCAGGCCGCCGTGCGCGTTGCGTCCGGGCAGCAGCGCCAGTTGGATGCGCCGGGCGTAGCGGATGCCCTCGTTGATCGAGGCGTTGGCGCGGTTCAACTCGGCGTGCGCCGCGGCGAGGCGGTCCAGCGCGCGCTCCGCCTCCTCCTTGGCGTCGTGCAGGGCGGCCTGGGTGCGCTTCTGGCCGGTGATGTCGGTGTAGGTGAAGACGTAGCCGCCGTCCCGTTCCGCGTTGCCCTGGACCAGCACCGTGCGCCCGTCGGGCAGCGGCTGCTCGTGGTGCATCGCCACACCGTCGCGCATGGTGGTGAGCACGGCGTCCACGATCCCCGTGGCGCCGCCGTCGCCGAAATTGCCGGCCCGCACGCCGGATTCCAGCAGCTCGCGGAAGGGGCGGCCGGCCAGTTCGCCGTCCGGCGTGTTGCGCCAGACCTCGCGGTAGCGCTGGTTGTAGAGCACGACGTCGGTGTTGCGGTCGGTCATGATGATGGCGTTCGGCATGGCCATCATGGCGGCCTCGAGCTGGGCCGACTTGCGGGCCAGTTCCGCTTCGCGCAGGGCCACCTCGTCGACGAAGTGCTGGAAGGCGCGGCCCATGTCGGCGATCTCGTCATGGCCGCCGACCGGCACCGGCATCGCGTGCCCCTCGGCGTTGGCGGTCATGCAGTGCTGCAGTTCGGACAGCCGGCGGACGACGCGCGAGCGCACGTAGAGGAAGACCAGCAGCGCCGCCAGCACCGCCACGGCGATGATCGCCAGCAGCGCGTTGAACGCGGTGCCGATGAAGTCGCTGAAGTCGCCGCGTTCGGACGCGATCTCCTGCTGCAGCCCGATGAAGCGGCGCGACACGGTGGAGACGAACTGGCCGATCACCAGGTTGTTCTGCGCCAGCAGCCCCTGCATGCGGTTGCCGAGATCGAGCTGGCGGCGGCGCGCGGTGAAGATGCTGTCGTCGCCCTCCGATCGGGCGGCGACGCCGTCGATGACGGTCAGCAGGTTGTCGGCCAACGCCGGGGCCAGTTCGCGCGCCGAGGACCGGGCGCGCTGGAGCAACGTGCGCGCCTCGCTCTCCATGCGGCCGAGCGGCGCTGGGTTGGTGATGGCGGACACCCGCAGCATGGTGTCCACCGCCTCGCTCACGTCGTTGGTCGCGAGACGCAGGCTTTCGACGGCGCTGACGAGTTGGGCGAGCGTGCCGTCGTCGGTCTGGCCCACCAGGAATTCGATGCGGGCGGTCAGCACCTCGGCCGTGCGGTCCTGGGCGCGCCGGGCGTCGCGCGCCAGACGGTCGAGGTCGTTGATGTCGGCGAGCAGGCGCCGCTCCGCCTCCAGGCGCTCGGCGACGAGATCGGCGAGGCGCTTGAGGTTTTCTTCCATCAGCGGGCGGAAGCGGGCCAATGCCGCCAACTGGCCGCTGTCGGCGGTTGTGCGCTCCACCTCGCTGAAGGCGGCGTCCAGCAGGACGAAGAGGTCGCGCGCGTGCTGCACCTGGCGGTCGAGTTCGAAGCGGTCGGCGGAGGCGACGATGCGCGGCGCCGTGGCGGCGATGATCTGGCTCTGCTGCGCCAGCTTCGCCACGCCGATGAGCTGGCTGAAGCGGGTGAGCGCGATCTGGTCGAAGCCCTGCCGGAACTGCGCCGTGCCGTACAGCGCCACCGCGGCGGCGAGCACGGTCAGCATGGTCAGCCCGATCAGCCCGGCGGTCAGCCGGTTCGCCACGCCGAAACGGACTTTGGCCAAAGGTCGCCTCCCTCGCACATGCCAGGGCGAACCATGACAGCGGGGCGCCGGGCGATGCAAATGGTTTCAAATGTACGCTTGGTACGGTCGCGAAAATAGAACGGACAATCACACATTGCAGCAATTCGTATGAATCTGTCGAGGCTGTTCCGCCCGGAGGCAATGGGGAACCAGGACCGCGCAGCATGGACGGTGCGTCCGTAAAAATATTCGGAACAAAACCTTGACCGTCGCTTATGATGCCGGCCATGCGTCCACTGGTCCTTCTCCTTGTCGCGTCCCTCGTCCTCCCGGCCTTGGTGGCCGGTGCCATCATCTGGTGGACCTACGAGGCTGCCGTCAGCCGGGCGCAATCCGACGCCCGGCACACGGCGACCGTCCTGCGCGAGCATGCCCTGCGGGTGCTGGAGATGCAGGAGACGGCGATCGCCTGGATCGACGCGCGCATCTCCGGCATGGACTGGGACGTCATCGCCGCGTCGGACGACGTGCACCGGCTGCTCAAGGGCATCGCCGCGCAGTCGCCGCACATCGACGGCCTGTGGCTCGTCCGGCCGGACGGGCTGACGGTCAACAGCGCCGACTATTTTCCCATGCCCACGTCGGTCGTCACCGAGCGGGAGTACTATCAGGTTCTCAAGGGACAGGACGTCACGCACCTCGGCCGGATGATCCAGGGCCGCATCAAGGGCAACCTGAACTTCAACATCAGCCGGCGCCGGAGCAGCCCGACGGGTGTCTTCGACGGCATCGTGCTGGTGACCATCAGCCTGTCCTACTTCGAGGAGTTCTGGCGTAACGTCGTTCCGGACGGGTCGCACAGCATCGGCATCATCCGTGCCGACGGCGAGATCCTCGCCCGTTACCCCGGCCTGAAGGAACTGCCGCCGCGCATCCCCGAAGCGTCGCCGTTCTTCTCCGTCATCCGCACGCAGGACGTGGCCACCTACCAGCAGCGCTCCGGCACCGACGGGCGCGAGCGCATCTACGGCGTCGCCAAGCTGGGGGCGTACCCGGCCTACATTGCCCTGGGCCTCGACCGCAGCGCGGTGCTGAGCGACTGGTGGTGGCGGAGTGCCATCATCCTTCTGTTCGCGGCGGCCACGTCGGCGGTGCTGGCGACGGCGGTGCGGATGGCGTGGCGGCGGGAGCGGCGCCTGTCGGCCGAGATCGACCGCCGCAAGCGGGCCGAGACGACGCTGACCGTGAAGGAGGAGCACCTCGCCGCGGTGGAGCGGGCCGAGGCGGCCCTGAGGCAGAGCGAGACGCGCTTCCGCAGCCTGTTCGAGACGCTGACCCAGGGCGTCATCCTGTTGGACTCCGGGGGCACCGTGCAGGCGGCCAACGCCGCCGCGGGGGAGATCTTCGGGGTGCCTGCGGATCGTCTGGCCGGCCGGGTGGTCGATGATCCTCGGTGGGGCTTCATCGATGCCGCCGGCCAGCCGCTGACGGTGGCGCAACTTCCGGCCATGGTGGCGCTGCGCACCGGCGAGGTGGTCAAGGGCGTGATGATGGGGGGCCGCAACGCCGCGCGGGACGAACGGCGCTGGCTGGTCGTCGACGCCATTCCACAGCGCCTGATGGGCGAGGCACGGCCGTCCGGCGTGTTCCTGCTGCTGGTCGACGTGACGGAACGCCGGCGCGCCGACGAGGCGCAGGAACTGCTGGTGCGCGAGGTGGACCATCGGGCCAAGAACGTGCTGGCGGTGGTGCAGGCGGTGGTCCGCCTGACCGACGCCGACACCAAGGAAGGCTTCCTGGATGCCGTTGACGGGCGCATCAGCGCGCTTGCCCGCACTCACACGCTGCTGGCCCGCAGCCGTTGGGAGGGGGCGGACATCGGCACGCTGGTCGACGAGGAACTGGCCGCCTATCGCTCGGCCGGCCGCGTGAACAGGGCTGGCCCTTCGCTGGTGCTGTCCGCCGGGGCCGCGCAGGCGATCGGCATGGTGCTGCACGAACTGGCGACCAACGCGGCCAAGCACGGCGCGCTTTCGGTGCCGGATGGCCGCGTGGGCGTTTCCTGGTCGGTCGCGGCAGACGGCGGCCTGACGCTGGTGTGGGAGGAAGCGGGCGGTCCGCCGGCGTCGGCGCCGACGCGGCGGGGCTTCGGCTCGCGTCTTGTCCGCGGCAACGTCGAGACGCAGTTGCGTGGGCGCGCGGCCTTCGACTGGCACGTCGAGGGGCTGTGCGTCACGATCACGCTGCCGCCCGAGCACTTCAAGGAGACGCGGCCGGCTGCCGAACGGGCGGCCCCGGCCGCCGCCGCGCGCGACGGCGGCCATCGTCTGGACGGTCGCCGTGTGCTGGTGGTCGAGGACAATGCGGTCGTCGCCATGGCGCTGGTCGAGGCCCTGATCCGGGCCGGCTGCACCGTGGTGGGGCCGGTGGCCACGGTCGAAGGGGCGTTGCGGACGATTCGCGAGGAAGCGATCGACGGCGCCTGCCTGGACGTGGACCTTCAAGGGCAGGTCGTGTTCCCGGTGGCCGAGGTCCTGGCGGCCCGCAACGTGCCCTTCGTGTTTTGTACGGGATTCGGCGATCTCGGCCTGCCGAGCGGACGCTGGGCGGAGGTGCCGCTGCTGCGCAAGCCGGTCAGCCCGCAGGAGCTGGCGGCGGCGCTGTACCGCGCCCTGGGTGCGCTGCCGGTCGCCGCCGAGACGGACGCCTGAACCGCAAGGCGCTGAAGTGCCGGCTGGGCACGCACCACGACCTGACGGTGCTGCGCGACAGCGCGGCGGACGAGGACTTCGGCGCCACCGCCGCGTCGGCGCTGATCGGCCTGATCGACTGCCGTCGGCGGGAACTGGAGGACGATGTGCGCCCGCTCGGCCGGCGGCCCCCGACGCCGAAGCGGCGTAGTCAGGCCGAGCCGTGCGGCGCACTGCGTTCCAACAGGCCGGCGACCCCGCCAAGCGTGCCGCGGTGCCGGCGCCAGCGGCGGCCCAGCACGTCGACCTCGAACAGGCGCACGAACGGCGTGCTCGGCAGGCTGGGGTCGAGGTGCACCTCGACGATGTCGGAGCCGGAGGGGCAGGTGTCGATAAGCGGGTCGGCCGGCCGGAAGGCGCGGCCCGCGCGCAGGCACCGCTCGGCGAACCGCTCCAGCAGGATCGACGCGCAGGCGCCGTCCTCCAGCCCGCGCAGTTCGGTCACCACGTCGCCGAGTCCGGCGAAGCCGTCGAGGAAGAGGCCGCCGGCGTGCCGGTCGTCGTGCACGACGAGCTTGATCGACATGTTGGTCAACATGGGGGTGCTTGGTCCCTGGCCGTTGTCCTGGTATCCGGCGCGGTGGCCGGTGCTGCCTGTATGCGCGTCGAACCGTGACAGTTTCGACCACGGTTCATGTCGTTTCCGTGAAACCTGCGCCGGTTCCCTGGGCGTGATGGAAACTGTCACGATTTCCTGGTCATACGAGCGGCATCGCAGTGGGTGGAGAGGAGAGGCGGTCATGGAAGGGCGCAGGCGGCAGCGGGACACGGTAGCGTTCAAGGCGCTGGGCAAACTGCGGCATTGGCGCCGCACGTGGTGGGCGGACCTCGACCTCGGCCTTTTCCAGGTCGACATCGGGCTCTGAGCGGTGGCGTCCGCGCGGCGTGGCGGCCGTTGCGCGGGCTCATGCAAAAGTTGTTACAAATGCGAAACGCGCATGGCTCGCCGGCCCCTCCCTGTTGCAAAATGCAAACGGCGCGGTGGCGCCCCGCGATCGAACAGGCTATAACCTCCGGCGGCGCAGTGTGGAGGGATCCGCCATGCCGTTGGAGATTGAGCGGCGCTTTCTGGTCTGCCGCGACGTCCAGCACCTTTGCCGGGAAGGGCAGCGCATCGTGCAGGGATACCTGCCGACGGCTGCGGGGCGCCACGTTCGCGTCAGGCTTGCCGGCTCCAAGGGCTATCTCACCATGAAAGGCAAGCGGTCCGGCTGCGTGCGCAGCGAGGTGGAGTGGGAGATTTCCCCCGAACTCGCCGCCGATGTCCTGAGCAGGCGCTGCCGTTCCACGCTCATCGTCAAGACGCGCTATCACGTCGACCACGCCGGGCATGGCTGGGTGATCGACGTGTTCGACGGTGCCAATGCCGGCCTCGTGATCGCCGAGATCGAGCTGGATTGCCCCGAACAGATCGTCCCGTTGCCGGACTGGATCGGCCGCGAGGTGACCGAGGAGCGGCGCTACGGCAATTCGGCGCTGGCCGCGCATCCCGTGGCGAATTGGGCACGCCGGGCGGCGTGACGCCGATCCGGCCGCTGCGGGTTCCCTCGACCGCGACCCCAGGGCAATCGCTTGAAAATCTCGTGGTTGAAACATACCCCTCTGCCGTCAAGGGAGAGGGTTTTTCAAGCGAACCCCATGAAACAAGTCTCTGTGCGTTGACAAAAATCCTATCACCCCTCCAAGATGGATGCGATCATTGCCCCCAGTGCACCCCGATGCACCGGCCGCCCCAATCTTAAAAATCCTCCCCCCATCGTCATGGCCGGACCCCAGTCCCCGCCATGACGATGTGGGGGAGTGTCGGCCGGGGTGCGACATGCGCTCCGCCGAAAAATGAGGGCTGTGGCTGGATGTGACACACGGCCTCCGGGCGTATCGCCGTGTATCATCCGGTCACATTTGCCCGCTGGCCGGGCCGGAAAAGGTCACCGGTTAAGGTGCGCTTAATTATGGCTAACAAAAAGTAAACGTGGTGTTATGGCGTCGTCCTTGAGATGGAGGAAGCCATGGCCCAGATCCTGATGTTCCCGACGCCCGCCGAAGCCCCGCAGCGCGCCATGGAACCGGCGGTGGCCGATATGGACCCGGACAAGGCCGAGGCTCTGGCCGTGTTCGATCGGCTGATGGCCTTCCACGCCGAGACGCAGCGCCAGATGGCCGACGTCATGACGCTGGGCGGGCAGGCGATGGCCGAGCGGCCGGAGGCGGAAGTCGTCTACTACCCGGTCCTGCGCGCCGCACAGGGCTGATCCGGCGGATCAACGGCCCGCCCCGCGCGTTGTCCTGGGGCAACCGCCGCGATCAGGGAGATCCCGCCATGCACCGCCCGCTTCTGCCCGTCCTCGGCCTGCTGTCGCTCGCCGCCTGTGCCGGCGGACCGGAAGCGCAGAGCCTCGACGCCGTCTCCCCGCTCACCCTGCTCGGCCACGTCGTGCTCTCGGCCGACGGCATGCGGGAACTGGGGGAGGTGGAGGACGTGGTGGTCGGGCCGGACGGGCGCACGGCGCAGGTGCGCGTCGTTTCCAGCACGCCCATGTACCATCCCGTCGAGCGGCGGGCGGACATCGACGCCAGCCTGTTCCGCTTCTCCCGCCAACGCAACGGCCTGCTGCTCACCGGCATGAACGTGCAGCGGTTCGCCAGCCTGCCCAACGCCTATTTCTCCGAGGAGAACGTGCTGGCTCTCGGCCCCTCGGCGACGCCCACCTTGGTCGCCCCGTCGCCCGGCTTTTCCGGCGCGCCCACCAACTGGCGGGGCGTGGCGCCCCGCTAGCGCGGTCTCCACCGGCCATGTGAACGAAGCGCCCGCCCGCCCGGGCGGGTTGACCCCCGCGCGGCCGGTCGGCTATACCCGGATTGGCTAGAACTTTTGTTTGTGTTTTAGGCACCGGGGCGACAACCGCTCGCATCCGGTGCTACGATGCCAACCGGGGATGCCACGGGGGCGGCGCCATGCCGTGCCCCGTCGTGTGGCGCTTGAGGAAGCAGGAAGGGCCTTGTCCAACCGCACCGCGACCGAAACCGAGCAACCGGAGGAGCTGCGCGTCCTGAGCTTCACGCGCGCCCCCGGTTTCATGGCTTCGCTCGCCGCCAGTTTCCTTGACCAGGGGCATTTCGCCGTCGTCTACATCGATGAGGGGCAGCGCTGCCGTCACGCCGACGCGCGCTTCGGCCAGCTCCTCGGTGCGGCGCCCGACTCCATCGTCGGCCGTGTCCTGACCGACATCGACAGCCCCTGCGTCCCGCCGATCACCGAGGCCTTCGCCAAGGTCGTGCGGACCGGCGCCACGGTGCCGGTGGATTGCGTGGTGCCGCGCACCGGAGGCAGGCGGGTGCTGCTGACCGGCTGCGTCGTTCCGCACCGCATGGGCGCCCAGGCGCCAGAGGGTTATCTCGGCGTTTTCCAGGACATCGCCGACGAGGAGCGCATCGCCGATTTCCTGATGCGCCGCGATCCGTTCGTCAGCACGCTCCTGGACGCGGCGGTGGACGGCGTCGTCATCGCCGACCGGCGCGGCATCATCCGCTCGATCAACAAGTCCTGCTGCGAGCAGTTCGGCTATGAGGAGCGGGAACTGGTGGGCCGCAACCTCACCGTCCTGATGCCGCCGCCGTTCTCGCGCGACCACGACCGCTTCATGAACACCTACCTGCAGACCGACCGCTCCAAGATCATCGGCGTGGGGCGGGAGACGCTGGGCAAGCGCAAGGACGGCACCGTATTCCCCGTGCACGTCAGCGTTGGCCAGGCGCGCATGGGCGAGGAGGTGGCCTTCGTCGGCATCATCCGCGACATTTCCGACCGGCTGGCGGCGGAGCAGCGCGCCTCCTATCTGGCGCGGCACGACCCGCTGACCGGCGTGCTGACCCGCACCGCCTTCCTGGAGGAGTGCGAGGCGGTGCTGGCCGCGGCGCTGCGCGATGGCGAGCCGCCGCCCTGCTTCGCCCTGTTCAGCCTGGACGTCGACCAGTTCAGCGACGTGAACGAGGCGTTCGGCTTCCACGTCGGCGACGCGGCGCTGAAGGCGCTGGTCAGCCGCGTGACCGAGGTGCTGCCCAAGGAGACCTACATCTGCCGCATCGCCGCCGACGAGTTCGCGGCGCTGTCGCGGGTGGACGGCCTGGAGCACGCGGAAGGCCTGTCGGAGGTGCTGCACGACCGGGTCACCGCCTCCATCTACGCCGACCGCCATTGGGTGCGGCTGCGCGTCTCGGTGGGGGCGGCGCTGCTCGACAACACGGTGCAGCGGGTCGAGGAACTGAACGCCAAGGCCAAACTTGCGCTGCAATCCGTGCAGCACAACGGCGGCAACGCGGTGTGCTTCTACACGCCGGAAATGGCCGCTGCGGCGACGCGGCGCATGCTGCTGACCATGCACCTCGCCCACGCCATCGAGCGCAACGAGTTGCACCTCGTCTACCAGCCCATCGTCGAGGCGCGTAGCGGCAAGGTGACGAGTGCGGAGGCGCTGCTGCGCTGGACCCATCACACGCTGGGCGCCATCTCGCCGGGCGAGTTCATCCCGGTCGCCGAGGAAAGCGGCCTCATCGTGCCGATCACCGACTGGGTGCTAACCTCGGTGGTGCGGCAGATGGTGGAGTGGGAGACGCTCGGCGTCCTGCCCGGCCGTGTCTTCATCAACATTTCCGGCCAGCAGTTCCTGCGCGGCAACCTGACCCACCGTCTGGCCGAACTGCTGGCCGATCACCCCAGCCTCAACGAGCGTCTGGGCCTGGAGATCACCGAACAGGCCGCCGTGCGCGACCTGAAGGCCGCCGTCCGTACCCTGACCGAGCTGATGGGCATCGGCGTGCAGGTGGCGATCGACGATTTCGGCTCCGGCTACTCGTCGCTCAGCTACGTCCAGCAGCTTCCGGTGGCGAAGCTGAAGATCGACCGCGCCTTCGTCATCGACGTGCCGGAGAACACCAGGAACGCTGCGCTGGTGCGCGCCGCCGTCGGCATGGCGCACGGCCTGGGTCTGATCACCGTGGCCGAGGGCGTGGAGACGGTGGAGCAGCGCGACTTCCTGTGTTCGGTCGGCTGCATGCAGCTCCAGGGCTATCTGTTCGGCCGCCCGATGACGCCCGAGGCGCTGGCCGACATGGTCCGGGGCCAGCAGCAGGAAGGGCTGTAGGAGCCGCTCAATCTCCCCGGACGGCATCCTGCGGGCGGCGCTGGCGGCGCTGCCAGCGTCGGAACGACTGGCGGCCCCACCAGTTGCCGATGGCCTTTGCCACCTGTCGCGGCCGCAGGAACAGCGCCACGCGCGGCCGGGACGCGGCCGTCGGCTCCAGCGCCAGACCGACCGAGGCGATCTCCCCTTCCTCGTCCAGGTCGCGCACGATCAGCTCCACCCCGCCCATGCGCAGCCGGTCGCCCAGTTCGAAGCCGTTCGGGAACTCCAGGTGGAACAGCTCGCGCAAGCTGCGGCTGGCGTTGGCGACGGCCATGGGCAGCCCGTACATCTCGGCCAGTTGCTCCACCGTGATGGTGGGGCTCAGCATCAGATCGCCGTAGAACTCCCGGTCGGCGGGGTCGAGCGGGCGCACGCCGCCCATCAGCTTGTCGAGCAGCGGCAGCCGGTGGGGGGCGATGAACATGTAGACGTGGTCGTTGGCCTGAATCGGCCGCGCCTTGTGCAGCGGCACCACCCGGCCGTCGCGGATGACCAGCGAGGGGCGCGCCCAGCGCGGCAGGCTCTGGCCACGGGCCACCGCGCTCTTGGCATGGACGCGGTAGGCGACGAGTTCGTGCTCCACCTCGCCGGGCAGCTCCAGCTCCACGCGGTCCACCGGCCCCGTGCGCGGCGGCACGATGAGGGAGAGCCAGCGCGCCATCGGCCGGATCGTCCAGCCCTGCACGATCAACGAGACGATGACGACGATGAAGGCGGTGTTGAAGATCGTCTGCCCGTTCGGCAGGCCGCCCAGGACCGGCACCAGCGCCAGCAGGATCGACACGGCACCGCGCAGGCCCACCCAGGCGACGAAGGTCGTCTCGTTGGCGGTGAAGCGGAAGGGCAGCAGGCACAGCCATACCGCCAGTGGTCGCGCCACCAGGATCAGGAGGAACGCCAGGATCACCGCCGGGATCAGGATGTCGGCGAACTGACGCGGCGTGGCGAGCAGGCCGAGCATGACGAACATGACGATCTGCCCCAGCCACGTCAGCCCGTTGTGGAAGCGCCGCAGGCCCTGGGCGCCGCGCAGTTTGACGTTGCCGGCCACCAGTCCGGCGACGTAGACGGCCAGGAAGCCGCTGCCGCCCAGCACGCTGGTGCCGCCGAAGACGAACAGCGCGAAGGCCAGCGACACCACCGGGTTGAGCCCCGGATCGACGCGCATGCCGTTCAGCACCGCCACCAGCACGACACCGCCCAGTACGCCGGCCAGTGCGCCGCCGCCCAGTTCCCACACGAACTCCAGCGCCACGTGCGCCGGCTCCAACCCGCCGGTGGTGGTCGCGGCCTCCACCAGCAGGATGGTGAGCAGGATCGCCATCGGGTCGTTGCTGCCCGATTCGATCTCCAGGGTCGAGCGCACGCGCTCGCGGATGGTGATGCCGCCGATGCGCAGCAGCAGGAACACGGCCGCCGCGTCGGTGGAGCTGATGGCGGCGCCGACCAGCATCGCCTCGATCCACGGCAGGTCCAGCAGGTAGTGGGCGGCCACGCCGATCGTACCCGTGCTGACGCCCACGCCGGCGGTTGCCAGCGACAAGGCCGGCCATGCGGCGGTGCGGTAGCTCTGCAGCCGCGTGTCGAAGCCGCTTTCGAACAGGATCACGGCCAACGCGACCGAGCCGATCAGGAAGGCCGTCGGAGCATCGTCGAACGGAATGCCGCCGATCCCGTCCTCGCCGGCCAGCAGCCCGATCGCCAGGAAGATGAGCAGCAGCGGCGTGCCGAAGCGGATCGCCACGTAGCTGGTCATGATGCTGGCAAGCAGCAGCACCGAACCGATGAGGATGATGGTACTCGCTGCCTCCATAGCCTCCGCGCCGCGCCCTTTCGCCGTTCCAAGACCCGCCAGTCCACAACCCGATGATGGTGCCCCTTTTGTGCGGTGCACGCAACGTGGACGGACGGCTAAGGCGCGGGCGAGGCCGTCAGCTTACCAGGGCCCAGCTTCCGTCGGGCTGGCGGCAGGCCGTGCCGCGCGCCGATTCCGCCTGCCCCTGCACATAGATGGTGTGAGTGTAGTCGCGGCAGGTTTGCCCGGCGTTGTTCTGGTATGTGCGTTGCGGCTGCACGGAGCCGCGCGCCCCGGTTTCCGGGTTGCTCCAGTCGATCGGGCTGCCCTGCGACACGGCCTGCCGCTCGGCAGCGACCGCGCGCTCGGTGTCGTTGCCCTTCAGGTAGCGGGCGACCTCGCGCCCCGCGAGCGCACCGAGCACCGTGCCGATGCCCACCGTCGCCACCCTGCCGGCCCCGCCGCCGAAACGCGAACCGAGCAGGCCGCCCGCCACGGCGCCGCCCAGCGTGCCGACGGTTTCCCCCGTGCTCATGTTCTCGAAGCCGGAGCCGCCGCTCTGGCAAGCGCCGAGGCCGAGGACGAGCGCCGCGCACAGCGCCGTCCGGCGCAGGGTCGTCTTGCGCATGGTCATGGATCCATCCTCCCCAACCGGAAATGCCATCCTGTGCATTCACCCGGCAAACCCCGCTGGGCCGGCAAGGTTCCCGGATGTCCGGGACCGGGAGCGCGGCGGTTTCTTCATCCGAGGGGGAAGCTTTCCGCCGTTTCGTGTGTTTAAGGGGGGAAGAGCCACGAAACGGAGGGTATTTCCATGTCTCGTCTGCGCCTGATCGGGGCTGCCATTGCGCTGTTGGCGTTGGCCGCCTGCAATACCGGCACGATGCTGGGTGGTGCGGCCGGTGCGGCTGGCGGCTACGCACTCGACGGTAAGCGCGGCGCGGTCATCGGCGGCCTGGGCGGCGCCGCCGCGGGCACCCTGCTCGACCAGTAAGCCACCCGTTCGCGAGGGCGGGCGGTGCGGCATGCAACTATGTCCGCACCGCTTCCCGCGCGCCGGCGCCGGCGCCGAACACGGCGAGAGCATCGTGCAGTTCCGGCAGGACACGTTCGACCGCCATTTCGCCCTCGCGCACGCAATCGTCCGCCCGGTCGAACTCCAGCAGGCCGATGTGGCCGAGGCGGGGCGCGACATGCACATCGGGCGGTTCACCGGCGAGGCGGGATCGCGTGATGCGGTCGGTGATGATGCCCAGCGACGACACCATCACGCCGAACAGGCTCGGCCCGTCGTAGTCGCGCCGGAAGATCCGCCGCGTCAGCGCCCCCATGGGGGAGAGCTTTGGCGCGACCCCCGGCATCTCCTCGTCCAGCAGTTTCAGAAGGTCGAAACCGGCCGCCGTGGGGACCGTGGCGCCGGGCTTGCGCGCCTTGCCCAGGATGTCGGCCGACAGGTTGACGGCGATGATCATCTGGGCGCCCAGCGCGCGACAGCACGACACCGGCACCGGGTTGACCAGCGCCCCGTCGACCAGCCACCGTCCATCGATCCGCGTTGGCGGGAACACGCCGGGCAGCGAAAAGGAGGCGCGCATCGCGTCGACCAGGAGGCCCTTCTGCAGCCACACCTCATGCCCGGTGACGAGATCGGTGGCGGTCGCCACGAAGGGAACTGGCAGGGATTCTATCAGCGTGTCGCCCAGATGCTGGCGCATCTCCGCCACCAGCCGGTCGCCGCCGATCAGTCCGCCACCCTGGCTCAGCCGCAGGTCCATGTACGCGACGATCTTCAGCCGGGTCAGGGCGCGCGCCCAGTCCTCCAGGGCGTCCAGCTTGCCGGCCAGATAGCAGCCGCCAACCAGCGCGCCGACCGAGGAGCCGCAAACGATGTCCGGCTCGACGCCGTAGCGCCGCAGAGCGCGCAGCACGCCGATGTGCGCCCAGCCGCGCGCCACGCCACCACCCAGGGCAAGACCGATGCGCGGCCGCGGCCGCGCCATGCCGCCATCCATTGCCATGGGCACCTCCCGATACTCGCCTTTCGTAGTATGTCAAATCCGACTCTAATGAAGGGTTAAGGGGCGCATGGGTGGACAGGATGCCAGCCGGTCGGCTATGGCTTCGCGCTTGGCGAACGACACGGGTGGCCTGCGGTGAACGGCAAGAAGGAGGCGCTGCGCCTCGACGCGACCACGGAAAAGCTGATGCTCCGGGTGTGGCGGGAGTGGATCCGGCCGTACCGGGGCAGGCTGCTGCTCGCCTTCGTGCTGATGGGCGTTCTGGCCGCCGCCACCGGCGCCTACCCGCTGCTGATCGACAAGTCCTACAGCATGTTCGAAACGCAGGACCGCACCATGATGGTGCTGATCCCGCTGGCGATCATCGCGGTGACGCTGATCAAGGCGCTGACGGCCTATGCCCAGACCGTGGTGACGGCCGACATCGTGCAGCGCGTGCTGACCGATGTGCGGATGCGCATGTTCGACCACCTGCTGGTCAGCGATCTGGCCGCCCTGCACGCCGCCCCCACGGGCACGCTGGCATCGCGCTTCATCAACGACGTGGACGTGGTGCGCAACGCGCTGTCGCGTACCGTGACCGGGCTGGTGCGCGACATCCTGACGGTGATCGCCCTGGTCGGCGCCATGTTCTACCTGGATTGGGTGCTGTCGTTGATCACCTTCCTGGTCTACCCGCTGGCGGCCCTTCCCATCGTGCGCATCGGCAAGCGGCTGCGCCGCGTTTCGCGCGACACCCAGGCGCAGATGGGCGACATGACGGCGCTGCTGACCGAGAGCCTCGCCGGTGCCCGCATGGTCAAGACCTTCAGCCTGGAGGACTATGAGCGCAAGCGCGCCGGGGCGGCGTTCGAGGAGAACTATCGCCTCTCCATGAAGGCGACGCGCCAGCGCTCCGCCGTCGACCCGATGCTGGAGGCGCTGGGCGGGCTGGCCGTGGCCGGCGTCATCGCTTTCGCCGGCTGGCGCATCGCCACCGGGGCGGGGACGGTGGGCGAGTTCACCGGCTTCATCGGCGCGCTGCTGATCGCCGCGCAGCCGGTGCGGGCCATTGGGACGCTGAACACCGCGCTGCAGGAGGGGCTGGCCGCCGCCCAGCGCATCTTCGAATTGACCGACCGCAAGCCCGCCATCGCCGATCGGGCGGACGCCAAGCCGCTCAAGGTTGAAACGGGCGGCGTCCGGCTGGATGGCGTGCGCTTCGCCTACGAGACCGGGGCGGAAACGCTGAAGGACGTGACGCTCGACGTGGCGCCGGGTACGACGGTGGCGCTGGTCGGGCGCAGCGGGGCGGGCAAGTCCACCGTGTTCAACCTGATCCCGCGCCTCTACGACGTGACCGGTGGCGCCGTGCTGATCGACGGGCAGGACGTGCGCGCCGTCACGCTGGCCAGCCTGCGGCGCGCCGTGGCGGTGGTCAGCCAGGACACGGTTCTGTTCAACGACACGGTGCGCGCCAACATCGCCTTCGGCCGCCCCGACGCCACGTTCGAGGAGATCGTCGCCGCGGCCAAGGCCGCCGCCGCGCACGGCTTCATCGAAAAGCTGGCGGACGGCTACGACACCGTGCTGGGCGACCGCGGCACCAAGCTGTCCGGCGGCGAGCGCCAGCGCGTGGCGTTGGCCCGCGCCTTCCTGAAGGATGCGCCGATCCTGCTGCTGGACGAGGCGACGAGCGCGCTGGATTCCGAATCCGAGCGGCTGGTGCAGGAGGCGCTGGAGCGCCTGACCAAGGGGCGCACGACGCTCGTCATCGCGCACCGATTGGCGACCGTGCGCAGCGCCGACCGCATCGTCGTCATGGAACAGGGCCGCATCGTCGAGCAGGGCACCCACGACGAACTGCTGGCCGCCGACGGCATGTACGCGCGCCTGTGCAAGCTGCAGTTCGGCGAGGATGGCGAGGCGGTGACCGTCTGACCTTGGGTTTGCTGCTTGCGGCTTGCGCTTTAACCCAACCGACAGATCAGTCGCAGGTTGGGTTGAGCGAAGCGAAAACCCAACGTCGTGTACGCCTCACTCCCGCGCCAGAAGCCGGTCCACCACCGTGTTCGCCCACTCGCGTGAGCGAAAACTCGCCTTCGCGGCCACCGGGTCGTAGACGGTGTCCACCCACTCCCAGAAGCCGATGGGGTGGCGCTCATTGTAGGCGCGGTACAGATCGAAGAAATAGTCGAGGATACCGGTCTTTGCTTGGCGGAAGTGGCCGTACTTCCAGTGCAACTGCTTCACCGCCTCATCGAGCGGGGCGTTCTCGTGCACGAACATGTACAGCGCGGCCATGAAGCCGGCGCGGTCGGCGCCCGACTTGCAGTGCATCAGCGCCGGATACTCGATCGTCTCGAACATCCGCCGGGCGGCGTGCAGCGTCTCGCGTTTCGGCGTGTCGCGGGAATTGACCGGGAAGTCGACCAGCGCGACACCGTAGCGCCGGCAGGCTTCCGCCTCCAGGATGTAGGAGGCGCAGTCGCGCTGGCCGCGCAGGTTGATGATGGTCTTGACGCCCAGCTCGGCCGCCTTGCGCACGTGCGATGGCGACACCTGGCTCGCCCGGAACATGCGCGGCGAGATGCGGTAGCGGTTGTCGTAGATCAGGCGGAAGCAGGCGTGGTCGATGAACACCGCCTCGAAATGGCCGAGCGCACGCTCCCACGACGTACCCATGCGGGCCCGGCGGCGTTTGATCAGATCGGCCAGATCGCTGAAATACTGGCGCAGGAACCACTTCTTCGCCAAGGCTCGCTCGCTTCGCAACTGCAACACTCACGTTGCAACAAGGGCGCCAACATAGGTGCCCGGCGGCGCGCGTCAAGCCCGCTTACGCCGGATTGCGCTCCTGCAGGCGGTCGAAGACGCCGTATTCGGCGGCGATGCCCAGCACGATCTCCATATAGGCGTTGATCATGCCGACCACATAGAAGGCCGGGCAGCCGGTGAAATGCCGCTCGCCTTCCTGGGCGATGGGCTTGATGACGTCGGTGTTCAGGCGGATGACCGGTTCGCCGTCCTGCTCGCCCAGCAGGAAGGCGGTCTGGTGCGGCGGCAGCACGTGCGTGGCCTGGTGGTGGTCGGCCTCCATGTGGCTCGCCTCGATGTAGTAGGACAGCATGCCGAGACTGCCCATGGCGAGCGGCAGGATCTGCTTCAGGCTGCGCCGTACCAGCGCGTCGTAGAAGGCGGCGTCGCGGCCGGGGGCGAGCATCGGTGCGGCCTCGACCAAGCTCCAGCAGACGTGCAGCGCCGTGTGGCTGCCGGTCTTGGTGATCGACAGCACGTCGTAGCCGTTGACGTTGTAGGCTGGCGAGTCGTCCAGAAGCTGCGCCAGCACGAAGTTGGCGGCGGCGCGCGCGGAGATCTCGCCCGTGCCCAGCGTCCGGTAATGCTCCTCCTCCGCCATCAGCTCGATCGCCCACTTCTTCACCAGGGCGTCCAGAAGATGGCAGGCGGTGTCGCGCAGGTACGCGCAGTAATCTTCAGGCGACAGGCGCGCCAGCCCCTCGCGGTCGGCGGGATCGAGGCCGAACAGGGGATCCGGCGCGCGCAGCAGGACGATGTGCCCCTCCGCGGTCACCGGCAGGCCGTTGATGATGTGGCGCAGGAGCGAGTCGTACAGCGTCGCCAGCAGCGTGTTGATGGCAATCTTGTCGTAGTCGGTCTGCCGCGTGTCGGCGTGCGCCGGGCAGTGGCCGGCGAGCTTCTTCAGCTCCTCGTCGAAGATGTAGCCCGGGTTCTCGGCGATGCGGTGCAGAACCGGCGACAGGAGGATGCGGTCCATTCCGGCCTCCGCATGGGCGGAGAGGTAGGCCTGGGCGAAGTCGTTCGGGCGGGAGCTGGACGAAGTCATGGCGAAACCTTTGGGCGTACCGGGAGCGGGCGGGCGGCGGACGGCCGGACGCATGAATACCCTAGGCAGCCGCCTGCCGCAGCGCAATGGAGACGTTTTGTGACAAGCTGTGCTTATCGCTCCAGAAGCCGGTCGTAGACGCCATATTCACGGGCGATGGTCGAGACGATGTCCAGGTACAGGTTGATCAGCCCCGGCGCGTAGAAGGCCGGGCAACCGGTGTAGTACTGTTCGCCGTCCTTCTTGAACGGCGTGATCGGAGTTGGCGACAGGCAGATCAGGCCCGACTCGTTCAGCGTGAACGCCGTCTGGTCCTTGGGCAGCAGGTGGATGGCGAGGCCGTCGTGCGGCTCGATCCCGCCGGCCTCCATGTAGTGCACCAGCATGCCCAGGCTGACCATCGCCAGCGGGATGACCTGCTTGGCGCTGCGCCGGACGAGGTCGTCGTAGAACGCCGCGTCGCGGCCCGGCACCAGCAGGGGGGCCGCCTCGACCAGCGCCCAGCCGATGTGGATGGCGGTGTGGCTGCCGGTCTTGGTGATCGACAGCGCGTCATAGCCGGCGCGCTGATAGAGCGGCGAATCCTCCAGGTGCGTATGCAGCAGGAAGCTCGCCGCCGCGACCGCCGAAATCTCGCCGCTGCCGAGATTGCGGTAATGCTCCTCCTCCGCCAGGACGTCGGCCATCCAGCGGGTGATGATCTCGTCCAGCAGATGGCAGGTGCAGTCGCGCAGGAAGCTGCACATCACCTCGACCGGCACACCCGCCAGCGATGGCCGGTCCGCCGGATCGAGCGCGTAGGACGAGCGCGGTGGCGGCACGAGGCGGATCCGCCCCTGGTCGTCCACCGGCAGGCCGGCCTCGACGTAGGCCTTCAGCCCGTGGAAGAGGAAGGCCAGTAAAGTGTTGACCGTCACCTTGTCCAGGTCGTCCTGCGTCGTGTCGGCGTGCACCGGGCATTGTCCGCCCAGTTGCTTCAGCGCGGGCGAGAATAGGAAGGCCGGATCCTCCGAGATCGCTTGCAGGATCTGGTTGACCGGGATGCGCGTCAGCCCCGTCTCGGCGTGTGCAGCGGTGAAGGCCTGGGCGAAGTCGTTCGAGCGGGAGGAGGGACGGGACATGTGGCGGAAACCCGAATGATGGCGTTGGGCGAGGGTAGGCGGGCGAGGGTAGGCGAGGGGGCTTCCCGCCGCAACCGTGGGATCGTTCCGGCCTATGGTTTCGCCACCGTCCGCCCTTCCATCCGCGGCGCCACGGTGCCGCGGGCCTGGACGTGGTCCATGACGATTGTGGCGAACAGCACGGCGCCCGACAGATCGACCAGCACGCGGCCGCGGGTCAGCGCCTCATACCCGTCGCCGCCCTTCAACATGTAGTCGTTGGTCGCCACGCGGTAGGTCGCCGCCGGGTCGAGCGGCCTGCCGCCCACCGTCACCTCCACCACCCGCGCGCCAGGCGGCGCCTTGGGATCGTAGACGGCGGTCAGGCCGGACACCTGCGGGTAGCGGCCGGCGCGCTCCTCCACCTTGGAGAAGCCGTTCTCCAGCGCAGCCAGCAGGTCGGCTCCCCTCAACTCGGTCAGCACACCGACGTTGCCGAACGGCATTTCGGCGAAGATGTCACGGCGGCGGATCTGAGTGCCGGCCGGGTGCAGCGCATCGGCGCGCAGGCCGCCGCCGTTGGTGATCGCGACGTCGGCCTTCAGCGCCTCGCGCAGTGCGTCGGCGACAAGGTTGCCCATGGTCGTCTCGCGCGCGCGGACGGAGCCCCGGCGGCTGTCCAACTCCGTATCCGTGCGGCCGATGACGGCGTCCATGTCGGCGGTCAGCGCGTCGGTGTGGGCCTTCACCAGGGCGGCAAGTTCAGGATCGGGGGGCGTGCCGGCGGTGGCCGTGAAGCGCCACTGTACCGGTTCTATGGTGGTCACGGGGCCCTTGTCGCCGGTGGTGGTGCGCACCGTCAGGTCGACGACGCCCAGATAATGGGCATCGTAGCCGGCCTTGAGGATCAGCGTGCCGCTGTCGTGAATGCTGATCGGGTCGTGGTCGTGGCCGCCGAGGATCAGGTCGATGCCTTTCACGGCGCGCGCCAGTTCACGATCTTCGTCGATCGTCAGGTGGGTGAGGGCGACGACGACGTGCGCACCATCGGCACGCAGGCGCTTCACCGCCTCCGCCGCGGCCGGCAGCACGGGCGTGAACCGCACGGCTCCCGGATGCGACAGGGTGCCGGTTTCCGGCGTCAGCACGCCGAGGAAACCGACCTTCACGTCGCCCACCGTCTTCGTCCAGGTCGCGGCGGCTCCGCCGAAGGGCCGGCCGTCCGGTCCCAGCACGTTGGTGCCTAGCCAGACGAAGCGCGATTCGGACAGGCGCTGCTTCGCGACGTCCGGGCCGAAGTCGAACTCATGATTGCCGAAGGCCGTCGCCTCGATGCCCAGGGCGTTGAACAGCGCCACCATGTGAGCACCTCTGGTCAGGCCGGACAGCAGCGACGGCGACAGGAAGTCGCCGCCCAGCGTGGTGATGGCCGCCGGGTTGCGCGTCCGTTCCCGGCGCAGCAGCGTCATCAACTCGGCAAAACCGCCGCGGCCCTGCACCGGTGTGATCTCGTAGACGTCGTTGACGTGCAGGAAGGTGAGCGTGCCGTTCTGCGCCCGCGCCGCGCCGGCCAGGAGCAGGACGGCGAGCAGAGCGCAGGCGAGGGAGCGGAGCGTGTGCGGCATACAGCGGATCCGTGGCGGTTTGGCCGACACAGCGTAGCGCAGTCCGCCCGGACGGTGGGAGTATGCCGTTTACGCCGGGCTGCGGTAAATGTTCGCCGGACAAACTGACATAAATCAAGCTGGGCGCGGAGTGGATCTGCCTAAACTTTCCACATCGGCCCCTTTGCCGTGGAGAGGAGGCGCCATGTCCCCCAGGCTGATCGAAACCGCCATCCAGGCAATATTGGAGTCCGGTGCACGGAGCGAGAGCGAGCACCGGCTTCTTGCGCGGCTGTGCGCGGTGCGCGACGCCCTGTGCGCACGGCCGGACTGCACGACGTTGTGCAATGCCGAGTGCCGGCAGACACGCCGCCAGAACAAGCTGCGTTTCTAGGCCCCCCGGTCCCTCAGTGCGGCGATGGCGTCCGGCGTGTCGACGTCGCGCAGGACGCCGTCGTCGTCCACCGGCACCTCGACGACCTGATCGGGGTTGGCGCCGATCAGGTGCTTGGCCCCGGTGTCGCCGGCCACCGCCGCCATGTCGCCAAAGAATCCGCGGTCCCACAGCACCGGGTTGCCGCGCTTGCCGCCCGCCACCGGAACGCAGATGGCGCGCCCCTCCGTCGGATTGTAGGCGGCGATTAGACGGTCGAGCACGGCGCCGGAGACCTCCGGCATGTCGCCCAGGCAGACCAGCGCGCCGTCGGCGTCCGCCGGCACGGCGGCGAGTCCGGCGCGCAGCGAGGTGCTGAGCCCCTCGGCGAAATCGGGGTTGTGGACGAACTCCACCGGCCGGCCGGCAAGCGCGGCAGCCACCTCGTTCTGCTGGTGTCCGGTGACGACGATCACCGGCCGGGCGCGCGATGCCAAGGCCGCGTCCACCGTGCGCGTTACCAGCGCCCGGCCGTCCAGGTCGGCCAGCAGCTTGTTGGGGCCACCCATGCGCGTGGAGCGGCCGGCGGCCAGCACCAGCGCGGCGATGCGCGGAGCGCGCGGCGCGGTGGCCGGCGGTTCGCCGACGCTGGCGCGCGGCAGGGGGCGGCTGGGGATCTCGGCCAGCAGGCCCCCCACGCCCATGCGCATGATATCGGCCCGGCCGACCGGAACCCCGGCGGCCACGCGCCGCAGAACCCAGTCGAAGCCGTTGAGCTTGGGGGAGCGCGCGCAGCCGGGCAGGCCAAGCACCGGAGTGTCGTCGATGTGGGCCAGCAGCAGGAGGTTGCCGGGATCGACCGGCATGCCGAAATGCTCGATGGCCCCACCGGCCCGCTCGATCGCCGCCGGCAGCACGTCGCGCCGGTCGGTGATGGCGGAGGCGCCAGCGATCAGCAGCAGGTCCAGGCGCTCCGGGCGCAGAGCCGCGATGGCTTCGGCCAGTTCCGTCTCGTCGTGGGCGCAGCGCATTTCGGTTTCCAGGGCACCGCCCAGGGCGGCGAGGCGGTCGCGCGTCACCGCCACGGTCTTGTCCAGCATCGCCTCCTTCACGCCCCAGAAGCGCGTCTGGATCAGCCCGGCGCGCAAGAGGCGGTAGGCGGACACGGCCAATGGCGGTCCGCCGTCGCCCAGCACGCGTTCAACCTGCTCCACGACCGTGCGTGCGGCGGCGAAGGGGATGATCTTGACAGTCGCCACCATCTGGCCCGGCGTGACCGGAGCAAACGCGGGCAGGGTGGCGAGGGTGACGGATTCGTCCAGCAGGTTGATGCGGTCGATGCGCTCCGCGTCGAGCGTCAGCACGCCGGCGGATTCGGCGAACAGGTTGACGCGCCCGGTGAACGCGGCGGCAGCGGTGACGTTGGCGCCCTGGACGGCGGCGGCGATGCGCGCCGCCGCCTCGTCCTCGCCGACGTCTTCGGTACCCGGGCGGGCGACGATGACGGATGCGAAGTCGGCGGCCTTGAGGGCGGCTACGTCCTCGGCGCTGAGCACCCGGCCCTTCTTGAAGATCAGGCAGCTTTTGCGGACGGAATGGGCGAGGATCGCCCCCTCCGCCTCCTCCACCGGGACCGGACCGAAGCGCATGGTGGCCTCCTCACTCCTTGCGCCGTCGGCTTGCGACGATCTGCGCCATGATCGACACGGCGATCTCCGCCTGCGTGACGGCGCCGATGTCCAGGCCGACGGGGGCATGGATGCGCGCCAGTTCCTCCTCACCCAGCCCCGCCGCGCGCAGGCGATCCAGCCGCTTGGCGTGCGTGCGCTTGCTGCCCAGCGAGCCGACGTAGAAGGCGGGCGAGCGCAGCGCCACCAACAGCGCCGGGTCGTCCAGCTTGGGGTCGTGCGTCAGCGTCACCACGGCGGTGCGCGCGTCGACGGCGAGGCCGGTCAACGCGTCGTCCGGCCATTCGGTGACCAGCGCCACGTCGGGGAAGCGGCTTTCCGTGGCGAAGGCGCCGCGCGGGTCCACCACAGTGACGGCGTAGCCGGTGAGGCGGGCGACCGGAACCAGCGCCTGCGCGATGTGCACCGCCCCCACGACGATCAGGCGTAGCGGCGGCGCGAAGGCGTTGACGAACAGGCGGACCTCGCCGTCATACGCCTCGATCATGCCGCTGCGGTCCTGCGCGAGGCGTTCGCGCACCATGGGCAGGAACTCCTCGTCCAGGCCGAACGCGCCGTGCACGGCGTCCTCGAAGACGAGGCTCTGCATGCCCGTGGTCATATCGGTGACCAGGGCGACGGGGCGCTTTTCGGCGCGGGCCTGGAGCAGGCGGGTGAGGAGTTCGGCCTTCATTCCACCGGCTCCACGTAAACCTGGACGGTGCCGCCGCAGGCGAGCCCGACCTCCCACGCCATCTCGTCGCTGACGCCGAAGGTGAGCATGCGCGGCTCGCCGTCCTGCATGCTCTTCAGCGCCTCGTCCACCACGGCGCCCTCGATGCAGCCGCCGGAGACAGAACCGGCCATGGCACCCCCCTCGTCCACCGCAAGCTGGCTGCCGATTGGGCGGGGCGAGGAGCCCCAGGTGCTCACCACCGTGGCCAGCGCCACCTTGCGCCCGGCCGCGTGCCACGCCGCTGCCTGTTCCAGCACATCGTCCGTGATCATCCCTGTCCCTCCCGCAGCCACTGCCGCGATGCCTCCCGCCGTACGCCATGCCGTTCAAGGGCGCTGGCGAGTGCGGCGAGGCTGTGCAGATTGTGCGCCGGGCGGAAGTCGTCGACGTGCGGCAACAGCGCCCGGATACCCGAGGATCTGGGTGCGAAACCCTCCCAGCGCAACAGCGGATTGAGCCAGACGAGACGGCGGCAGCTCTTGTGCAGCCGCTCCGCCTCACGGCCCAGCCCCTCGCCGGCATCGCGGTCCAGTCCGTCGGTGATCAGCAGCACCACCGCCCCCTGGCCCAGCACGCGGCGCGCCCATACCCGGTTGAACTCCTTCAGCGCCACGCCGATGCGCGTACCGCCCGACCAGTCCTCCACGGCGCCGGACACCGCTTCCAGCGCCACGTCCACGTCCTTGTGGCGCAGATGCCGGGTGATGTTGGTCAGCCGCGTGCCGAAGGTGAAGCTGTACACCCGGTCACGATCGTTGGTCACCGCGTGCATGAAGTGCAGCAACATGCGCGAATAGCGGCTCATGGAGCCGGAGATGTCGCACAGCACCACCAAGGGCGGCGGGCGCGTGCGGCGGCTGCGGCGCGCCAGTTCCACGACGTCGCCGCCTGCATGCAGCATGCGCCGCAGCGTGGCGCGCGGGTCCACGCGGGGGCCGTGCGGGTCGGGCCGGTAGCGGCGCGTCGAAGCCCGCGCCACCGGCAGCGCCATGCGGGCAAGGAGCTGCTTGGCCTGTGCCAGCTCATCGCCGGACATCTTCTCGAAGTCCTTGGCCTGCAGCAGCTCCTGGTCGGAGATGGTGAGGGCGGCGTCCACCTCGATCTCCGTCTTTTCCGGGGCGTCGTCGGCCGCGCCGGAACCCGGCGGGCGCAACGCCTCGGCCACGCGGCGCGATAGCTCCTTCTCGTCCGGGGCGGGCGGCGTGCGCACGCCGGGCAGCAGCAGGCCCATCATCCGCTTCAGAATGTCGGGGTTGCGCCAGAAGACGTGGAACGCCTGATCGAACAGCTCGCGCTGGTCGCGGCGGTTCACGAAGACGGCGTGCAGCGTCCAGTAGAAGTCGCGCCGGTCGCCGATGCCCACCGCCCGCACGGCCTCCACCGCCTGCAGCACCATGCCGGGGCCGACCGGCAGCCCCGCCGCGCGCAGCGCGCGGGCGAAGTGCATGAGGTTGGCGATGAGGCGGTCGTCCATCACCGCACCTGCGCGGCCAGCTCCGTCTTCACCTGGGCGAGCAGGCGGGCGGCCTCGCTGCCCTGGATGCGGGCGATGTCATCCTGATACTTCAGCAGCGTGCCCAGCGTGTCGTTGATGGTGGCCGGGTCCAGTTCGAGCTGATTCAGCTCCACCAGCGCCTGCGCCCAGTCCAGCGTCTCGGCCACGCCCGGCGCCTTGTACAGGTCCATGCCGCGCAGACGCTGCACGAAGCCGACGACCTGCGCCGCGAGGTCGGCGTCCGCGCCCGGTGCCTTGACGCGCAGGATCTCCCTCTCCCGCTCGGCCGAGGGGTAGTCCACCCAGTGGTAGAAGCAGCGGCGCTTCAGCGCGTCGTGGATCTCGCGCGTGCGGTTCGAGGTGAGAATGACGATGGGCGGCTCCGGCGCCCTGATGGTCCCGTACTCGGGGATGGAGACCTGGAAGTCGGACAGGATCTCCAGCAGGTACGCCTCGAACGGCTCGTCGGTGCGGTCCAGCTCGTCGATCAGCAGCACCGGCGCGCCGGCAAGGTCGGGTTCCAGCGCCTGCAGCAGCGGGCGCTTGATGAGGAACTTCTCGGAGAAGAGGTCGCCCGCCAGCGCGTCCCGGTCACGGTCGCCGGTGGCCTCGGCTAGGCGGATCTCCATCATCTGGCGGGCGTAGTTCCACTCGTACACGGCTGCGGCCGCGTCCAGCCCCTCGTAGCACTGCAGCCGCAGCAGCCGGCGACCCAGCGTGCGGGACAGCACCTTGGCGATCTCGGTCTTGCCGACCCCGGCCTCGCCCTCCAGGAACAGCGGGCGCTTGAGCTTGAGCGCGAGGTACAGCGCAGTGGACAGCGCCCGGTCGGGCACATAGTCGCCGCGGCGGAGCAGATCGGCGGTGGCGTCGACGGAATCGGGGAGGGGCGTGGGCATAGGGAGGATTTAGCTTTTCGGGAGGTGGCGGCAAGCAGAACCCTCTGCCGCCCCGGGAGAGGGTGGCCGGCGAAGCCGGCCGGGTGAGGGTAAGTCCAAGGATTCTCGCACTTACCCTCACCCTTCCGGGCGGCAGAGGGGCATATGTTACCCGCAACTCTCCACCGCCCGCTTCGCCATGACGGTGACGAGGTGGGCGCGGTACTCAGCACTGCCGTGCATGTCACCGTTCAGTCCGTCGGCCGGAACGGCGATGCCGGCCACCGCCTCCGGGCGGAAGTCCTTGGCGAGCGCCGCTTCCATCTCCGGCACGCGGAACACGGACCCGCCGGCACCGGTCACGGCGACGCGCACCTCGTTGCCGAACTTCGCCACGAACACGCCGACCATGGCGTAGCGGCTGGCCGGGTTGCGGAACTTGGCGTAGCCCGCCTTTTCCGGCCGGGCGAAGCGCACGCCGACGATCAGCTCGCCCGGTTCCAGCGCCGTTTCAAACAGGCCGGTGAAGAAGTCATCGCACGATATCTCGCGCCGGTCGGTCTTCACCACCGCCTTCAGTCCGACGACGGCGGCCGGGTAGTCGGCCGCCGGATCGGCGTTGGCGATGGAGCCGCCGAGCGTGCCGAGGTTGCGCACCTGCCGGTCGCCGATTTCGCCGGCCAGGGCGGCCAGCGCCGGAATGCGCTGCCTGACCAGATCGCCGGACGCCACCTCCGCATGGCGGGCGAAGGCGCCGATGAAGAGGCTGTCGCCGTCCTCGCGGATGCCCTTCAACTCCGGCACGCGGCTGAGGTCGATGAGTTCGGTCGGCTGGGCGAGGCGCTGCTTCAGGGTGGGCAGCAGCGTCTGGCCGCCGGCCAGGATCTTGCCCTCCTCCGACTGGCCGAGGATCGACACGGCCTCGGCCAGCGAGGTGGGGCGGCGGTATTCGAACGCGTACATGGATGGTCCTCCCTCACTCCGCCGCCATGGCGGGCCGGTTCTGGCGGATGGCGCGCCACACGCGCTCCGGCGTCGCCGGCATGTCCAGATGCGTGACGCCGTGTTCGGACAGCGCGTCGACGACGGCGTTCATCACGGCGGCGGCAGCACCGATGGTGCCGGCTTCACCGCAGCCCTTCACGCCCAGCGGGTTGTGCGTGCAGGGCTGGTCCTCGTGCCAGTTCACCTCGAACGAGGGCACGTCGTCGGCGCGCGGCATGCAGTAGTCCATGTAGGAGCCGGTGAGCAACTGGCCCGAGTCCTCGTCGTAGACGCAGTGCTCGTACAGTGCCTGCCCGATGCCCTGGACGAGGCCGCCGTGCACCTGCCCCTCGACGATAAGCGGGTTGATGACCCGGCCAAAGTCGTCCACGGCCGAGAATCGCTCGACCTTCACCACGCCGGTGTCGGGGTCGATCTCCACCTCGCAGACGTGGCAGCCGTTGGGGTAGGTGAAGTTCTTCGGGTCGTAGAAGGCCTGCTCGTCCAGGCCCGGCTCCAGTTCATCGAGCGGATAGTTGTGCGGCACGTAGGCGGCCAGCGCGATGTCGCCGATGCCCACGCTCTTGTCGGTGCCGGCCACAGTGAAGCGGCCGTCCTTCACCTCGATATCGGCTTCGGCGGCCTCCATCAGGTGGGCGGCGATCTTCTTAGCCTTGCGTTCCACCTTGTCCATAGCCTTGACGATCGCCGAGCCGCCTACGGCCAGCGAGCGCGAGCCGTAGGTGCCCATGCCGAACGGCACCTTGGCGGTGTCACCGTGCACGATCTCGACATTCTCGATGGGGACGCCGAAGCGTTCCGCCACGATCTGCGCGAAGGTCGTCTCGTGCCCCTGGCCGTGGCTGTGCGACCCGGTGAAGACCGTCACCGATCCGGTCGGGTGGAAGCGCACCTCGGCCGATTCATAGAGGCCGGCGCGGGCACCCAAGGCCCCCGCCACATTGGACGGCGCGATGCCGCACGCCTCGATGTAGGTGGCGAAGCCGATGCCGCGCAGCTTGCCGCGCTTGGCGGATTCGGCCTTGCGGGCGGCGAAGCCGGCGTAGTCTACGGCGGGCAGTGCCAAATCCAGGTTCTTGGCGAAGTCGCCGGTGTCGTACTGCAGCGCCACCGGTGTCTGATAGGGCATCGCGTCCGCCGGGATGAAGTTGCGGCGGCGGATCTCCGTCTTGTCGATGCCCATCTCGTGCGCCGCCTTCTCGACCAGCCGCTCGATCAGGTAGCAGGCCTCCGGCCGGCCGGCGCCGCGGTAGGCGTCGACAGGGGCCGTGGTGGTGAAGACCGCCTTCACCTCGGCGTAGATCGCCGGCGTCTTGTACTGGCCGGCCAGCAGCGTGGCGTAGAGGTAGGTCGGGATCGAGGTGGCGAAGGTGGACAGGTAGGCGCCCATGTTCGCCTGCGTCGCCACGCGCAGCGCCAGGAAGTGGCCATCCTTGTCCAGCGCCAGTTCGGCGTGGGTCAGGTGGTCACGCCCGTGCGCGTCGGTAAGGAAGCTCTCCGCCCGCTCCGCGGTCCACTTCACCGGTCGGCCGACCTTGCGCGCCGCCCAGGTGACGATCGCCTCCTCGGCGTAGTGGAAGATCTTGGAACCGAAGCCGCCGCCGACATCCGGCGCCACCACGCGCAGCTTGTGCTCCGGGATGCCCAGCACGAAGGCGCCCATCAGCAGGCGGATGACGTGCGGGTTCTGCGAGGTGGTGGTCAGCGTATGGTCGCCGGTCGCCGCGTCGTACTCGCCCACGGCCGCGCGCGGTTCCATGGCGTTGGGGACGAGGCGCTGGTTGACGAGGTCGATGGTGGTGACGTGCGCGGCCTGCGCGAACGCCGCATCCACCGCCGCCTTGTCGCCCAGGTGCCAGTCGTAGCAGACGTTGCCCGGCACATCGTCGTGCACGGCCGGCGCGTTGTCGGCGAGCGCGGCGCGGATGGAGGCGACGGGGGGCAATTCCTCGTAATCCACCTCGACCAGCTCGGCGGCGTCCTTGGCCTGCTCACGCGTTTCGGCGATCACGACCGCGAGCTGGTCGCCGACATAGCGCACGCGGTCGCGCGCCAGCGGCCAGTGCGGCGGCTCCTTCATGGGGGAGCCGTCCTTGTTGTGGATCAGCCAGCCGCAGGGCAGGCCGTTGACGTTGTCGGCCGCCATGTCGGCGCCGGTCAGCACGGCGATGACGCCCGGCGCCTTCAACGCCGCGCTGGTGTCGATGCCGCGGATGCGCGCGTGCGCGTGCGGCGAGCGCAGCATCACGGCGTGGGTCTGGTGCGGCCGGTTGATGTCGTCGGTGTAGGTGCCGCGGCCGGTCAGGAAACGCTGGTCTTCACGCCGGCGCACGGAGGCGCCGATGCCCGTTGCAGTCGCCATGATCCTATCCCTCCCCTGGGCAGTGTCGCCATTGTCATTCAGCGGCCACTTTCTGCGTTGTGCCGGACTTCATGGCCTCGGCGCCGGCCATCACCGCCTTGACGATGTTGTGGTAGCCGGTGCAGCGGCAGATGTTGCCTTCCAGCCCCTCGCGGACATCGGCTTCCGTCAGGTTCGGGTGGGTGTTGGCGAGGTCCACCGCGCTCATCACCATGCCCGGCGTGCAAAACCCGCACTGCAGGCCGTGGTGCTCGCGGAAGGCCGCCTGCATCGGATGCAGCGTGCCGTCTGCTGCGGCCAGGCCTTCGATGGTGGTGACGCTGGTGCCGTCCGCCTGGACGGCCAGCATGGTGCAGGACTTGACCGAGCGGCCGTCGACGTGGACGACGCAGGCGCCGCACTGGCTGGTGTCGCAGCCGACGTGGGTGCCGGTGAGGCCGAGGTGTTCGCGAAGGAAGGTGACGAGCAACGTGCGCTCTTCGACCTCCCGCGTGACCGCCTTGCCGTTGACGGTCATCGTTACGGTGCAGGACATGCGGTTCCTCCCTGTGGACGCGTTCCCGTGGACGCACGTAGGCGCCGCCTTACCGATAGGATAGGGGCATCATAGCGGTATTGGTCAACCCACCGTTCAGCCGACCACCAATGAAGCACGGCAACGCTCAGACGAAGACGGCCAGAAGGGCTACCACGATCACGACCACGGCGGGAATCCACACCATGGGCGGCAGGCCGGAGCGGGGAGAGGGCGGGGACGAGTCGGGGTTCGGCGGCATCTACGGACTTTCCGCAAGGGGGATGGTCGGCACTGGCGCCCCGGGCGGGCGCGGGTTACAGTCGACACCATCATCGCCGCGTAAAGGGCGAACAAGAAGAGAAGAGGGAGGTTACCCGATGAAGCGGATGCTTGCCGCACTGGGAGTCTGTCTGGCCACCGCGCTGCCGGCGCAGGCGGACGAGTTCATCACCATCCTGACCGGCGGCACCAGCGGCGTGTACTACCCGCTGGGCGTGGCGCTGAACGGCATCTACAGCAAGGCGATCCCGAACGCGAAGGTCACCGTGCAGGCGACCAAGGCGTCGGTCGAGAACCTGAACCTGCTGCAGGCCGGCCGCGGCGAAATCGCCTTCACGCTGGGCGATTCGCTCTCCGATGCCTGGAAGGGCACGGAGGAGGCGGGCTTCAAGTCCAAGCTCGACAAGCTGCGGACCATCGGCGGCATCTATCCCAACTACATCCAGATCGTCGCCGCCAAGGATTCCGGCATCAAGACGCTGGCCGACCTGAAGGGCAAGCGCGTGTCGGTGGGAGCGCCCAAGTCGGGCACCGAGCTGAACGCCCGTGCCATCTTCGGCGCCGCCGGCATGACGTACCGCGACTTCGCGAAGACCGAATACCTGCCGTTCGCCGAATCGGTCGACCTGATGAAGAACCGCCAACTCGACGCGACGCTGATCTCCGCCGGTCTCGGCGTGGCGGCGGTGCGCGACCTGTCGACCTCGCAGGAGATCTCCATCGTTTCGGTGCCGGAGGACGTGGTGCAGAAGGTAGGCGACCCGGCCTACATCTCGGAAACCATTCCGGCCAACACCTACAACGGCCAGACGGAGCCGGTGAAGACGGTGGCGATCCGCAACCTGTTGGTCACCCATTCCGGCGTGTCCGACGACGCCGCCTACGCCATGACCAAGGCGACCTTCGAGAACCTGGACCAGCTTGTGGCCGCGCACGCGGCGGCCAAGCAGATCAAGCTCGACGCTGGGACGGCCAAGTCGCCCGTGCCGCTGCATCCCGGTGCGGCAAAGTACTACAAGGAAAAGGGCCTGATCCAGTAACGCCCGCCCGATGACCCCAGACCAGGGCGAGGCGGACGCCAAGATCCGCCAAGTGATCGACCGCGAAAACCCCTCGACCGTCGCCGCGTTCGAGGGGATCGCGGGGCGGGCGGTGTTCGCCATCGCCGTTCTGTTCTCGCTTTTCCAGATCTGGACGGCGGCGTTCAACCCGTTGTCCAGTCTGGTGGTGCGGTCGGTCCATGTCGGCTTTTTGCTGCTGATGACCTATGCCCTGTTCGGGTTCCGGCATGGCGAGCGGCGCAGCATCCCCTGGTACGACTGGCTGCTGGGACTGACCGGTTTCGCGCTGGGCTTCTACCACTGGTGGTTCGAAGCCGACCTCATCCAGCGTTCGGGTGATCCGAACACGACCGACCTCGTCGTCGGCGCCATCGAGGTGGCGCTTATTTTCGAGGCCGCGCGACGCATCATGGGGCCGACGCTGCCGATCCTGTGCGGCATCTTCATCCCTTACGCGCTGTTCGGCCGCGCGCTGCCGTTCGGCATGGCGCACCGCGGATACGACATCGATCAGGTGCTGGACACGCTGTTCCTCTCGACGGAGGGCATCTACGGCACGCCCACTTTCGTTTCGGCCACCTACATCTTCCTGTTCATCCTGTTCGGCGCGTTCCTGGAACGCGCGGGCATGATCAAGCTGTTCAACGACGTCTCGCTGGGCCTCGTGGGGCACGCCAAGGGCGGGCCGGCAAAGGTTGCGGTGATCTCATCGGGCTTCATGGGGACGATCAACGGCTCGGGCGTGGCCAACGTGCTGACGACCGGCCAGTTCACGATCCCGCTGATGATGCGCTTCGGCTACCGCCCGGCCTTCGCCGGGGCGGTGGAGGCGACCGCCAGCATGGGCGGGCAGCTCATGCCGCCGGTCATGGGGGCCGCCGCCTTCATCATGGCCGAGACCATCGGCGTGCCCTACAGCGAGGTGGCCCTGGCCGCCACCATTCCGGCTATCCTGTACTTCGGCAGCGCCTTCTGGATGGTCCACCTGGAAGCCGGGATGCGCAACCTCGTCGGACTGCCCAAGTCACAGTGCCCGAGCGTGACCAGAGCGCTTGCCGAGGGCTGGTACCTGATCCTGCCGCTGGCCGCACTGGTCTACCTGCTGTTTTCAGGCTTTACGCCGTTGTTCGCGGGCGTCATCGGCCTGTTCGCCACCTGCGCGCTGATCCTCGGCACCGGCGTGGCGGCGCGGATCGGCCCGACGGCGCTGCGCGTCGCCTTCTGGGTGGCGATCGGTATCGTCGCGGCAGGGTTGTGGCGACTGGGGTTCCGCACCGAGCACATGGCGCTCGCCGTGATCGGGCTGCTGGCGGTGCTGTGCCTGCCGTTCCGCAACGGGCGGGAGACGATCGGGCTGCTGGTCCAGGCGCTGGCCGACGGTGCGAAGAATGCGCTGGGCGTCGGCATCGCCTGCGCGCTGGTCGGCGTGCTGATCGGCATGCTGCAACTCACCGGCCTGTCGTCGGGCTTCGCGGCAATGGTGGTCGAGTTCGCGAGCGGCAACCTGCTGCTGGCGTTGGTGCTGACGATGCTGGCCTCGATCGTGCTGGGCACCGGGCTTCCGACGACGGCCAACTACATCGTCATGGCGGCGATCACCGCGCCGGCGCTGAAGATGATGGGCGTCGACCTGATCGTCTCGCACATGTTCGTCTTCTATTTCGGCATCATGGCCGATCTGACGCCACCGGTGGCGCTGGCCGCCCTGGCCGCATCGTCCATCTGTCGCGCCGGCCACCTGCAGGTTGGCTTCCTGGCCACGCGCATCGCGATGGCCGGTTACGTCGTGCCCTTCATGGCCGTGTACGATCCGGCGCTGCTGCTGCAGACCGACAACCCGCTGGCGGTCGCCTACATCGTGGTGAAGGCGTGTCTTGCCATCGCCTTGTGGGGAGCGGCGACCATCGGCTTCTTCTGGACCCCGCTGACGTGGATCGAACGCCTGATCGCCGGGGCGGGGGCGCTGCTGTTTGTGTTGGCCCTGCCGGTCACCGACGAGTTGGGCTTTGCGGTGGCGGTGCTCTTCATCGCGTGGCAAGGCTGGCGGGTGCGTTCCCTGAGGGGCGCAATACGGCCGGCGCAATGAGCGGGCTCTGCGTGGCTTTGATCGGCGGCGCCCTGCTCGCCACCATTCCCGCCGAGCGGTTCACACTGTCCTGGGTCCATTCGGTGGAAAAGACCGAATGGCGGGAGGAGTGGCGGATCGACGACGGCCGGCTCGTGCTCACGCAAGCGCGGATCAGGAGCACCGGGGCGGGCATGGAGCCACCGGACGGTGCCCGCCTGGAGGACGGGTGGTGGGCGTGGCGACCGACATTGGCGCCGCAGCCGCGCGTCGTGCTTGCCGCGTCCGACCACACGGCGGACCACACGCTGTGCGCGGCCGGTGTGTGCCGTCCGCTGCACGCGTGGTTCGACCGGCCAGTGCACGATCCGGTCGAGTTGCGGGCCTGCCCGTGACACCCGGCCTTTCCGGCTTGGCTTACGCTTCCCATGCACGCATACTGCCCTCCCACCGACTGCAAAGCCCTTGCGATGATTGAGGTTTCCGCCCTTCGCCCCGGCCTCGGCCGCATCCTTCCCCGTGCGCTGGCCGGGATCCTGTCGATTGCCGTGCTGACGCTGCCGGCCCTCGCTTTTGCCATGGAAGGGGAGACGGCCGGCCTGCCGCACCTCGACGGGCGCGAACTGGGACCGCTGTGGGTGGTTCCGTTCGCTGGCGTGCTGCTGTCGATCGCGATCCTGCCGCTTCTGGCGCCCAGCATCTGGCACCACCACTTCGGCAAGATCTCGGCGGCCTGGGGGCTGGCTTTCCTCATCCCGTTCGCCATCCGCTACGGCGTGCCGCACGCGACCTACGAGGTGCTGCACGTGGCGCTGCTGGAGTACATCCCCTTCATCGTCCTGCTGACGGCGCTGTTCACGGTGGCCGGCGGCGTGCGGTTGAAGGGAGCGTTGGTCGGCACCCCGGTGATGAACACGGCGGGCCTCGCCGTGGGCACCGCGCTGGCCAGCCTGATGGGCACCACGGGGGCGTCCATGCTGCTGATCCGGCCGCTTCTGCGTGCCAACGCACACCGGAAGTACAAGGTCCACACCATCGTCTTTTTCATCTTCCTGGTGGCCAACATCGGCGGTTCGCTGACACCGCTCGGCGATCCGCCGTTGTTTCTGGGTTTCCTGAAGGGGGTCGACTTCTTCTGGCCGACGACCCACCTCTTCCTGCCCATGGCGTTCTGTGCTGTGATCCTGCTGACGCTCTACTTTGCTCTCGACATGGCGCTGAGCCGGCGCGAGCCGGAAGCGGTGCCAAAGCTCGACGGCGGGGCGGAGCCCATCGGCCTGGAAGGCAAGGCCAACCTCGTTCTGCTGGTGGCCATCGTCGGCGCCGTGCTGCTCAGCGGCGTGTGGAAGCCGGGGATCGAGCTGACCGTGTGGACGGTCCATGTGCCGCTGGAGAGCGTGGGGAGTCAGCTCCTGCTGGTCCTCATCACGGTGCTGTCGCTCAAGCTGACCAGCGAGCAGAGCCGGCGGCTCAACGGCTTCACCTGGGGCCCGATGGTCGAGGTGGCGAAGCTGTTCGCCGCGATCTTCCTGACGATCATCCCGGCCATCGCCATCCTCAAGGCCGGGACCGAAGGCGCGCTGGCCCCCATCGTCGCCAGCGTCAACCAGGGCGGCCAGCCGGTGCCGGCCGCGTATTTCTGGGCCACCGGCGTGCTGTCGAGCTTCCTCGACAACGCGCCCACCTACCTGATCTTCTTCAACACGGCCGGCGGCGACGCCAGGCACCTGATGACCGATCTGGCACTGACGCTGGGAGCGATCTCCGCGGGTGCCGTGTTCATGGGCGCCAACACCTACATCGGCAACGCGCCCAATTTCATGGTCAAGGCCATCGCCGAGGAGCGTGGCGTGAAAATGCCGAGCTTTTTCGGCTACATGCTGTGGTCCTGCGGCATCCTCGTGCCGCTGTTCGGGCTGGTGACGGTGGTGTTCTTCCGGTAAGGGGCTTGCCGATGGGCTTCCGCTCGCGCTCACCCCAGCCTACGGTCGCGTCGTAGGCTGGGGTGAGGCTACAGCCGAAAACCCAACGTTGCTTGCCATCAATGCGACATCAGCGCTGGCACGTGCGTGTGCTGGAGCACCGTGCGGGTCGCACCGCCCAGCACCATCTCGCGCAGGCGGGAGTGGCCGTAGGCGCCCATCACCAGCATGTCGGCCGACAGGTCGCGCACGCAGGTCAGGATCACCTCGCCGATGTCGCCGCCCTGGTGGATGTTGGCCTGATGTTGCGTGCGCACGCCGTGGCGTTCCAGGAACACCATGACGTCACGGCCGCTGTCGCCCTGGTGGCCGGGCGGGTCGATGGTCAGCACCGTTACCTTCTCGGCCGCCTGCAGGAAGGGCATGGCGTCGCGCACGGCGCGCCCGGCCTCGCGCGTGTTCTTCCAGGCCAGCACGATGTGCCGTCCGAACCCGGCCGGCGCGCCGTCGTACGGCAGCACCAGCGCGGGGCAGGGCGCTTCCAGCGGCAGCCGGTCAGGCACATGCAGCAGCACGCGGTCTTCCAGGTGCGCGCCGTGCGACTGGGTGATGACCGCGAGGTCGGCGAAGGCCGCCCGCTCGGCCAGCAGTTCGACGTGGTCGCCCTCCACCACCGAGAAGGAGTAGGAACAGTCCTTGAGCGCCAAGCGCACCTCGTGCTCGATCTCCCCGGCCTTCTCGTGCGCGATGGCGGTGGATTCGGCGATGTAGCCGTAGGACGCCGCGCGCCCGGTGGCGCCGGCGGGCATGGACACGGGTGTGGCGATGTACAGCACCTCCACATAGGCCCCGAAACGTTGGGCCAGGGACACGGCGACCTCGATCCGCTGGGTGTGGCGGTCGTCGTTGGACATATGGAGCAGGATGGTCTTGATCGGCATGGAACCGCTCGCGCTGTTGCCGGCCCCGGCGGGCCCCCGCACTAGGTAACGCCCACCGGAGCCGATTGGCAACGCTCCTCGGCTATTTCAGGGTGACCGCGTAACTCTCGACAGGCAGTGCCTTGTCGATCAGGCCGCGAGCCTTCAGGAATTCGGCGAAGCGGGCGTAGCGCGGGCCGTCCAACGCCGCAGGGCTGTGCGAGAAGCGCGGCAGCGTGTCGGCCCAGGCGCGGCGGTTCAACTCGTCGTTCAGTTCCGGCCGGTCCTTGATGAAGGCGGCATGCGCTTCCTCCGGGTGGTTGAGGATGTAGAGCACGGCGCGCTCCACCGCCGCCAGGAAGCGCGGCAGGCGCGGGTCGGCGGTCTTGTCGCGGTGCGCCACGATGATCAACTCGTCGTAAGGCGGCACGCCCTCCTCCTCGGGGTAGAAGGCGCGGCCGTCGCGCTTCTCAATGGCCATCTGGTTCAGTTCGAAGTTCCGGAAGGCGCCGATCACCGCGTCCACCTGACCCGACAGGATCGACGGCGACAGCGAGAAGTTGACGTTCACCAGCGTCACGTCCTTCAGGCCCAGCCCGTGCTTTTCCAGCATCGCACCCAGCAGCGCGTCCTCGAACCCGCCCACCGAGAAGCCGACCTTGCGGCCCTTGAGGTCGGCCACGCTCTTCACCGGCCCATCCTTCAGCACGACCAGCGAGTTGAGCGGTGTCGACACCAGCGTGCCGATGCGGCGCAGCGGCAACCCTTCACCCACCTGCACCTGCAGCTGCGGCTGGTAGGAAATGGCGAGTTCGGCCTTGCCGGCGGCCACCAGCTTGGGCGGGTCGTTGGGATCGGCGGGGGCGATCAGTTCCACATCCAGGCCGGCGTCCTTGAAGAAGCCCTTCTCCTTGGCAACCACCAGCGGTGCGTGGTCGGGGTTCACGAACCAGTCGAGCAGCACGGTCAGCTTGTCCTGCGCGAGCGCAGGAAAGGCTGTGAGGAGGCCCGCGGCGAGCGTGCCGGCGGCGAGGATGCGCTTCATCGTGTCAGTCCCTTTCTTCGAAGGCGTGGGTGTCCGGCTGCCAGGGCAGAGCCCGGCGCAGCAGCGTGTCGACGGCGGCGTACAGCGTCACCGCGAAGGCGCCGAGCACGAACAGGGCGGCAAACAGCAGGTCGACCTGCATGCGGGCGTTGGCGTGCAGCATCAGGTAGCCGAGCCCGGCGGAGGAGCCCACCCATTCGCCGATGATGGCACCGATAGGCGCCACCGCCGTGGCGACGCGCACCCCCGACGCCAGCGCCGGCAAGGCGGCCGGCAGGCGCAGGTGCCACAGGGCGGACACGTTCGAGGCCCCCATGGTGCGGGCGAGATCGAGCCAGCCCGGCTCCGTCCGCCGCAGCCCGTCGAACAGTGCGGTGGTGACCGGAAAATAGATGACCAGCGTCGCCATGGCGACCTTCGATGCCATGCCGTAGCCAAGCCACAGCACGAGGAGGGGCGCCAGCGCGAACACCGGGATCGCCTGGCTGACCACCAGCAGCGGCATCAGCCAGCGCCGCGCCGTGCGCACGCTGGCCAGCACCAGGGCACTGCCGGTCCCCAACGCCACGCCGAGCACGAGGCCCATGAGGATCTCCCCGAGCGTCGTCAGGCCATGCTGGAGCAGCAGGGGCGCGTGGCGCTGCAGCGCACTCGTCACCAGCAACGGACCCGGCAGGATGTAGCGCGGCACCTCCGTCGCCCAGACCAGCGCCTGCCACGCAATGAGCAGCACGGCCAGAGTGACCAAGGCACGGAACAGGCGGGTCATGACGCCAGCCTCCGCAGCAGTTCCGCCTGCATCGCCAGCACCGCCGGGTCATCCACCGCGCGGGGCGGCGGGCCGGGGGGCTCCAGGGCCGGACCGATGGTCGCCGGTTTGCCGGTCATCACGTGCACGCGGTGGCCGAGGCGAAGCGCCTCCAGCGGGTCGTGCGTGACCAGCAGCGCCGTGCGCCCGGCAAGCAGTTCCGCCGCGAGCTCTTGCAGACGCAGCCGCGTGATGGCGTCGAGCGCCGAGAAGGGCTCGTCCATCAGCACCAGCGGCCGATCCTCCATCAGAGTACGGGCCAGCGCCACGCGCTGACGTTGGCCGCCGGACAGCGCTGCCGGACGGTCATGCTCGCGCCCCTCCAGCCCGACGCGGGCGAGCAGGTCGAGCGCGCGGGCGACGAGTGCGGCCGAGAGGCGCTCACCGCGCAGGCGGGGCCCCAGCAGCACGTTGTCCAGCGCGTCCAGCCACGGCAGCAGCAGGTCCTGCTGCGCCATGTAGGCGATGCGCTCGTGCAGCGGCAGCCCGTCGCCTGCGGCGATCGTGGTCGGCGGTTCCGGCTCGGCGAGGCCGGCGATCATGCGCAGCAGGGTCGTCTTGCCCACGCCGCTGGGGCCGAGAAGGCAGGTGATGGCGGCCGGCTCAAGGCGCAGGTTGACGTCGGTGAACAGCGGGACGCCGTTGTAGGTCAGGCGCGCGGCGCTGATGGAAACGGAAACCAAGGGCCTTTTGGATGCCGGGATGACACCCGGCCGGACGATGTCATGCATGCTCACTGGTCCCTACGCCGGTATGAGCCGGATCAGGTTCCAGGGGTCGTCCCGATGCTCAGGGACCTCTCAGCCGCCAACCGGCTCCCCCCAGTGAAGGGAGGGACTATGGCAAGTCGCCGCAGTGGGGGCAAGCCGCGAACGCGTGGCGTGGCGCGTTGGGCATCCCATCGGGTGGCCGAACGGGTGGCGTCGTGTCGGCGATCTCCAGCAACAGCTTGTTGAGGATTGCTTCCGCGAAGGCGCCGAAGTCCTGCGCCACCACGATGAAGGCGCCGGGCCCGCCGATCACCCGGTCTCTGTAGTAGGTGTCCAGGTCGCGCGGCGCCTCGCCGCCCCAGGGATTGGGGCGGTTGTTGACGATGGGCAGGCCGTTGATGGTGATGCCGCGCGCCAGCGCCTCGTCCCGCGACCAGTCGATGGGCGGGCCGTTGTTGTTCGGGCCGTCGCCGGAGATGTCGATCACCTTGCGCGTGCCATCGAAGCCGTTGTTGTCGAAGCGCGGCGCGCAATACTCGATGGCGGCGCTGATGGACGTCCAGCGCTCGCGGCCGATCGGCGTCATCGCCAGCGTGTCGGCAAAGGCCTTGGGTGCCCCGTCGCTGTCCAGCACCATCCAGTCGACCACGGTGCGCTGGTAGCGCTCTCCCGCCCATTCGATGTAGGTGACGGCGATGCGCCCGTAGGGGCCGGAGCGGATGGCGTTGGCGACCCTCGGGTTCTGGAACGCCTCGACATAACCAAGGCGCTGGAGCTGCCCTTCCTCTTCGTCGACGCTGCCGGAAACATCGACGGCCAGCACGAGTTCGAGGTCCACGGGCATGTCCGCCCCCCAGGCCCGGCCCGGTAGGCCGAACGCGAGGACGAGCAGCAGGACGGCCAGCGTTCGTGTCGCCATTTCCATGAAGAAGGGATTGGATCGGCGTTCGGCAAGGGGCAGGCGTTGACGGCGCCCTGGGCGTGCGCCACCTCTACCACCCATGACTGAACCGGATTCCCTGCGCCCCCTGTTCATCGGCAGCGACGTCTACCGCGGGTCGAGCTATGGGCCGAAGCACCCGCTGTCGGTACCGCGCGTCTCCACCGCCATCGACCTGTGCCGGGCCATGGGATGGCTGCCCGACGCCGTCTACGTCGACAGCCCGCCCGCCACGCCGCAGCAACTCGCCCGCTTTCACGACCCGGCCTACATCGCCGCTCTGGCGCGCGCCGAGGCCGAGCAGCGGGTCGATCCCGACACAGCGGAGCGCCACAACCTTGGACGCCTGGAGAATCCGGTGTTTCCGGAGATGTACCGCCGCCCGGCCACGGGCGCCGGGGCCGGCGTGCTGGCGGCGCGGCTGCTGATCGACGGGCATCGTACGGTCTACAGCCCCGCCGCCGGCACGCACCACGCCCGGCCGGCGCGCGCCTCGGGCTTCTGCTACTTCAACGCGCCGGTGCTGGCGATCCTGGAACTGCTCGACGCCGGGTTCGAGCGCGTGTGCTACGTCGACCTCGACGCGCACCATGGCGATGGCGTGGAAGAGGCGTTCGCCGACGACGACCGCGTCCTGACCATCTCCGTGCACGAGGACGGCCGCTGGCCCTTCACCGGCAAAGCGGAGGAACGCGCCGGCCGGATGGTGCGCAACCTGCCGGTGCCGCCGGGGTTCAACGACAGCGAGATGGCCCATGTGGTCGAACACGCGCTGGTGCCGCTGACCCGAAGCTTCGCGCCCGAGATCCTGGTGCTCCAGACCGGCGCCGACGCGCTGGCCGACGACCCGCTGAGCCGACTGGAGCTTTCCAACCGTGCGCTGTGGGCGGCAGTGGCGGCGCTCACCCCGCTGGCGCCGCGGGTGATGGTGGTCGGTGGCGGCGGCTACAACCCGTGGTCGGTCGGGCGCGCCTGGGCCGGCATCTGGGCCGTGCTCAACGGAATCGACCCGGCCGCGCCGCCGACGCCGCAGGCCAAGGCGGTGCTCCACGCCCTCACCTGGAACCGGGCGGCGGGGCGCAACCCGCCCGAACACTGGTTCACCACACTGGCCGACGCCCCGCGCGGCGGCCCCGTGGGGGACGGCGTGCGCCGGGTCGTAGATCTCGCGCTTGACCCGCTCCCTTCCGCCACGATGCGGAAGTATTCCGGGAGTATGATCAGCGGGGGATGATCAAGCCGAAATACTCGCCGAAAAGCCTGACAGAACGCCCGACAAACCGTTGACGTTGCATGTGGAATGGGTGATTCTCATCGGGGTGCGCGCGGGCCGTGGGTGGCGGCGGCGGCCGCGGGTGCGACAGGGGAAAGGCACGGGGGCGCATGTCGAACACGACTCTGCTGCTCATCGCCATTGGTGCGATCATGCTGGCAGCACTTCCGCTCGCTGCGATCATGAAGGACTTCCTGCCGGGATTCATGGAGCGCACCGCCGGCCTCGACCAACTGGAAAACCGCATCTACGTCCTGCACTCCGAGGCGCACGACCTGCAGGACCGCGTCAACGGTCTCGTCGCGCGCCGCAATCAGGTCTCATCCGAGAAGCACCGCGTCGACAGCGACATTCGCAAGATGGAAAAGACCATCACGGACCTGGCGGACCAACCTCCGCTGTTCGTGCACGAGGTGGGCGAGCCGTCCTCCAGCGCCACGCCGTTCCTGGTCAACATCCAGCAGGAGAAAGCGTCGGCACAGGCGCGACTCAGCGGCGACCGGGCGGCGGTAAACCCCCTCTGGCGCTACACCAATGTGGCCGAGGTTTGGGCCGGCAGCTACGAGGAGGCCAAGCAGCTCGTCGAGACGGCCTTCCCCTTCAAGCTGGGATTCCAGAAAAGCTTCCAGAAGCAGGCCGCAGCCGCCGAAAGGGCGCTGGCCGAAGCCAAGGCGAAGGCGAAGGCAGCCACGGCGAGCGAGGCCGCGCCGGCCCGCAGGAAGGCGGCGGGATGATCAACTTCCTGATCATCCTCGTTATCATCGCGCTGGCCGCGTGGCTGGGCAATGTACTGCTGTCGGTCGAGGCGACGGTCGCGGCATCGCGCACGCGGGTGCGCGGTGCCAAGGAGTCGATCGGCAAGATCGAGGCGACGCTCGCCAAGCTGCAGCGCGAGGAGGAGAAGCTCACTAAGAATCTATTCCAGTAGGGATCGTGGTGCGCCTGAGCTGTTGGACCTCCAGTGCATTCGGGCATGGGGGTTCCCATGGGCAAGTTGGTTCAAGACGATGGCTGGCGGTTGCCGGGTGAGTTGTGGGAGCGCATGGAG